>JAJDYK010000118.1 GCA_022825185.1 Candidatus Latescibacterota bacterium
TATTGGCACGGCGAAAAAGACCTGCGCCCCCGGCGCACTCCCGGCCCCGGCCAAATACGGGCCGTTGTACAGCAACTCGACGCGCTGAAGCAACCACCCGCTTGCAACCGTGATGCCGGTGATGAGCGCGGCTAAGCGCAGTGCAGCCATCTCGTAAATCTTTCTATCATTCCTTGCGTTGTCCTAGTCGCCATTTTAGACCATCTCATATTGACTTAGGGGCTTAGTATTCTACCCATATACATTAGACTAAAAAAACTGCGCCAGAAAGCCTCATCAGAGCTTTAGCGGCTGTCCTCGAGATCGGCTACTTGACCGTTGCGGAGAGAGGCCATTTCGTATTGGGCGATCTGGCTGATGCTAACGAGGGGGAATTCGCAGGACGCAAAGTATCCCAACAATAGGAGAATCCCATGAGCGTAAAATCCGTTTATATGATGACCGATTTGGAAGGCGTGGCCGGCGTCGATGATTGGGACCCAAGGCACCGGGACGATGCGACAACGGCCAAAGGCGTGTACGACCGCGCCGAGATGCAGCGCTTGTTGACCGGCGAAGTCAATGCCGCGGCCGAAGGCTTATTTGCAGCAGGTGTCGAAGAAATCATCATCAATGACGCGCATGGGGCAGGGCGCACGATTTTATCCGAAGAATTGATCTCAGGCGTAAGACTGGTCCAAGGTGTCAAGCGGCCGTGCTGGTTGCCGGGCTTATCGCCTAAATTTGACGCCTTGATCCAAGTGGGCATGCACGCAATGACCGGCACGCCCAACGGCTGCCTCGCCCATTCGATGAGCAAAAATATGGTCTATCGCGTCAATGGTGCCGAAGTCGGCGAGATGGAAATGGCGGCGTATTTGTGTGGTCATCTAAGCATTCCTTGGGTCTTTACCGCGGGCGATCTGCACGCCTGCACCGAATCCGAGCGCTGGGTCCACGGCATTGTCACAGCGCCTGTAAAAGAAGGGCTAGGAGAATTATGTGCCCTGCACCTGGCACCAACAGACGCACGTGCCTTGATTAAGACGCGCGTGCAAGAAGCCATCGCGGTCGCCAAAAACATCGAACCGCTCGTTGCAAAACGTCCGGTGGTGGTAGAAGTAACGCACCCTGATCCCGATCGTCTTTCCGTGCCAGAAGGGGTTGAGCGCGTGGACGACGTTACAATTCGGTGCCAAGGCGAATCCTTCTGGCAGGTATTTCACAACATGGTTTATGGCAAGCCCGATTTTCCAGTTCCCGCGTAACTTTCAGCCCCGCTCCCACTGCGGCAACTGCTCGGCGTAGTAGCGGCGACTATCCGCGTCCAAGGTGCGCCAGATCAAAAACTGTTTGCGCACATCGTCCAAAAAGGTGCGCACCACCCGCTGCCACGTCGCCAAATCGCCAGCCGCCAACGCCAAGTCAACGTGAATATCGCAATAGTTCGGGTCCGGCCCCGGCTCTATCTCCATCGCGGTCTCTTGCACCACGCCTTGGTCAAACGGTGCCAACCACACCCGCGCCGCCACCCGCACCTTTTCTCCCACCTGCTCCGCCTCCAAGGCTTCGACGTAAAATCCCGCCCCAATTGACTGCTCCTGATTGGCCGCCCACGATTCTGCTTGAAACGCCGCCATGCCGAGCGCTTCGCGCCGCGCCAGCGAGAAGGGCAGTTGCACGTGCAAATGCTCGCCTTTGACGACCGGCAACTTCCATCGCCGTTCAATGCCCGGCGTGCAGATCCGCCCGGCCATGCGCGCCGGATAGAGCGCCGACGCCACCACTAATAGCGCAATCGCGCCAACGGTGAGCACCGCCCCCAGCGACGAGTAATTCAGCTCCAAGCCGGGCAAAAACCCTCCTTGGGCCAAAAGCTGCGCCGCGCCTTGCCCCAGCAAATAGCCAGCGACCGTACCGACCACGCCCAACGCCACTGCTTCCGCCATAAACAACCCGCTAACGTGCCCAGGAGCTAAACCGACCGCGTTAAAGGTGCCGATTTCCTGCGTCCGCTCGTACACCGCCCCGAGCATGGTGTTGAATACGATCAACCCGGCGATCAGCAGTGGCACGATCAGCGACCCCCATCCCGACACCGACGCCACCCCAACCGAATTGACCAGTAAGCGCTGCCCCCCGAGGCCCGCGAACAGGTTCAAATCCAACGTCTCCGCCAGCTCTACCACAGCCCTGCGCGTTGCCTCCGTGCCTCCATCCAGCCGGATCCCCACCGACGCCAGCCGCACCCCATCCCACCGCATCAGCGCGGCAAACGGCAAGACCGGCGTTGCCGACGCGGGCAAATGGGCAAACGGCCGCAACTTCCCTCCCTGCTCGCGTCCCACTTCCGCTTCCGAGGGCTGTTGCGCCTCTGGATCCAACGGCGTCAGCGGCTCGCCGTTCAAATCGAGCCGGTCCAGCGCATCATCGGCGAGCAACCCAACGACCCGAAACACCTCCCCAAAAACCCGCACCCGCTCTTGCTCCAAGCCCTCGGCGCTGACTCCCAAAGAATCCGCCAATCCCACCGGCAACAGACAGGCGTCCTCTTCCCCGGGCCGCAGCCACCGCCCGGCCACCACCTCCGGCCCGAGCAAATTCTCTTCCTGCGCCGCCAGCCCAACAAATCCCCAGACCCCAACCGCTCGCTCCTCCGCGCCATCCCGCTCGACTCGATAGGACGACGCCAGCGATGATACCGACATCCACGCGCGCGGCGCGACCTGCTCGGTGCCAAACCAATCGCGCAACAGATCGTAGCCTTCCAGCTCCATAGTCTGCCAGCCCGGCATCCGCACCAACGCGCCCTCGTACGCCGCGTCCGCGCCAATCGCAATCCAATTCGTGTGCAGCGCAGCGCGAACCGAGGTGAAGGACAGCACGGAAAAGGTCAACAGCACCAGCGTCGCGCAGGTTAGCCCCGTGCGCCACGGTCGTCGCCGCAAATGCGCCAACCCCACGGCGACCGACGTCAGCACCGCACCCGACCGCTGCACCGCGATCTGCCCGCGCCGATTGCTCAGTTCCTGCAACTCCCGGTTCAACCGCGACATCCCCAGAAACGTGACCAAAATCCCCAACGCCAAGATGACGAAGCCGAGCAGGATGATCGCCGGCGAGATCGACAACTCAAA
>JAJDYK010000218.1 GCA_022825185.1 Candidatus Latescibacterota bacterium
GCTCGTGGGCGCGTCGAGGCCGGCTACGAGGCGGAGGAAGGTGGATTTGCCGCAGCCGGAAGGGCCGACGATGGAGACGAATTGTCCGCGGCTAATTTCCAAATCGAGGTCGCGCAGGGCTTGGACTCCGGAGGGGAAGTACTTGTTGAGTCCTGTGGCGACGACTAGCTGCGACTCCATTTAACCTCGGGGATGATAGGTCTTGTGGACCTCTTTGAGATAGCTGAGGTCGAGGTGCGTGTATATCTGGGTGGTGGAGATGTCGGCGTGGCCCAACAGCTCCTGCACGGCGCGGAGGTTGGCGCCGCCTTCTAACAAATGCGTGGCAAAGGAGTGGCGCAGGGTGTGGGGGCTGATCTCCCTATCGATGCGGGCCTTTTCGCCAGCGGTTTTGATGATCTTCCACACGCTCATCCGCGAGAGCGGGCCGCCTTGGGCGTTGAGAAAGACGTGATCGCTTGAGTCGGGACGGGCGAGGTGGGGGCGACCTTGGCGCAGATAATGTCTGAGCGTGCGTGCGTCTTTGGCCGCGATGGGTACGATGCGCTCGCGCCGGCCGCGGATGCGGACGAGGCTCCGCGCCAGCAGTAGGGCCTCCTGTTGCAGCGAGGTCAGCTCGGAGACGCGGATGCCGGTGGCGTAGAGTACGGCGAGGATGGCCCGGTCGCGCTGGCCCAGCGGCTCGTCGGGATCGGGCGCGGCGAGCAGGGCAGTGATTTCCTCGACTGAGAGTACGTCGGGCAGGCGGCGCTCCAGCTTGGGTGGGTCGAGGAGTTCGGCCGGGTTGTGCGTTGTTGCGCCCTTGAGCAGTAAGTACTGGTGGAAGCGCTTTATTGAAGTGAGGTTGCGGGCCATGGTGGAAGCAGTCAGGCCGGCGTCGCGCAGCGAGTGGAGCAATTGGGCGATGTGCTGGTGTTGGACGGCCTCTAGGCTCTCGACGCCTTGGTTGGAGAGGTGGTGCAAATAGCGATTGAGGTCGCGGCGATAGGCGTCGAGGGTATTGGCCGCCAACCCATTGTCGTGCTCCATGGCCTTGAGGAAGCGCTCGCAGGGGACGGACAGGGCCGCTGGCAGCGGGCGCTCAGGCGTGGATTTTGGGCGAGCCATGATCCGGGCCGTTGAGATGGGCGAGCAAGGCGTCGGCCTGTTTGCGGCTGAAGCCGGGGAGGGCGGCGATTTCCTCGACCGGCGTGGCGGCGATGCGCTTGACCGAGCCAAAGGCGACGAGCAGGGCCTTGCGCTTTTGCGGGCCAATACCGGGGACGTGATCCAAGGTGGAACTGAGTGCGCTCTTGGCTCGTTGCTGGCGGTGGTTTTTGAGCGCGAAGCGGTGGGCTTCGTCGCGCAGCATCTGCAACAGGCGGAGGCTGGCCGAGGTCTTGGGCAGCAGCAGGGGATCGCGCTGGCCCGGCAGGATGACTTCCTCGAAGCGCTTGGCGAGGCCGACGATAGGTTGGTCTGCGATGTCTAGCTCGCGCAGGGCGGCGATTGCGCTGGCGAGTTGGCCTGGCCCGCCGTCGATGAGCAGCAAGTCGGGCCGCGGCTCGTTGCGCTCGGCTAGGCCGCGGAAGCGGCGATGGACTACTTGGTGGATGGCGGCGTAGTCGTCGGGCTGGGCGAGGTCGCGGATTTTGAAGTAGCGGTACTGGCTGCGCTTGGCCCGGCCGTCGATAAAGCAGACCACTGAGCCGACTGGGTTCGCGCCTTGGAAGGTGGAGATGTCGATGCCTTCGATGCGTCGGGGCGGAGCCGCTAGCTGCAAGTCGCGCTGGAGGGCATAGACCGATTGGGGGATGCGGTCGCGCTTCAACTCGCGCTTGAGCTGGCGTTCGGTGAGCATTTGGGCGGCGTTTTTGGTGGCCATGTCGAGCATCTGCGCCTTGGTACCGCGCTGGGGGGTGGCCAAATCGACCTTGCCGTCGGCCTTTTGCGACAGCCAAGCGGCTACCGCGTCGGCATCCTCTGGCTGGGCTGGCAGGTGGATCTCGGGCGGGACAAAGTCGTTTTGCAGGTAGAATTGCCGCGCAAAGGCCGAGAGGATTTCCCCGTCTGAGGATTCCATGACTCCGCCGAGGAAGTGGTGCTTTTTGCCGAGCAGGCGGCCCTCGCGGATTTCGAGGACGCTGCAACAGGCTTCGTCGTCGCTGCGGGCCATGCCGAGGACGTCGCGGTCGATTTGATCGTCGAGGACGACCTTTTGGCGCGCGCGCATGGATTCTAGCGCTTGGATCTGGTCGCGGAAGCGAGCAGCTTTCTCGTAGCGCATGTCTTCGGCGGCTTCAGTCATGCGCTTTTGCAGTTCGCGGATCACTTCGGCGTTCTGGCCGCGCAAAAAGCGCACGGCCCGCTCGACGGTTTTGCGGTAGTCGTCAGCCGAGACGAGGTTTTCGCAGGGGCCTTCGCAGCGCTTGATGTGGTATTCGAGGCACAGCGGCACTTTGTCTGAGGGCAACTCGGCGTTGCAGGAGCGGATGGGGAAGACCTTGCGCAGCATGTCGAGGGTGGTGTGCATGGCGCGGACGTTGCTGTACGGGCCGAGGTAGCGCGAGCCGTCGCGGACTACGTCGCGGGTGGCAAAGATGCGGGGGAAAGGCTCGGCTGTGATGCGGATATAGGGGTATTTCTTGTCGTCTTTGAGCAGGATGTTGTAGCGCGGTTTGTGGGTGCGGATTTGAGTGGCTTCGAGGATGAGGGCTTCCTGCTCGTTGCCCGTTACGATGTAGTCGATGTCGGCGATGTTGCGGACTAGGGCTTTGAACTGACGCCGGCCATCGCCGCCCGACGTGCGAAAGTACGAGCGCACCCGATCGCGCAGGCTTTTGGCCTTGCCGATGTAGATGATTTGCCCGTCGCGCCTTTTCATAATATAGACGCCGGATTCGTTGGGCAAGGCGTCGAGTTTGAGGCGCAGATCTTCGGAGAGGTTCTTCATTTAGAAAATGATGTGGGTTGACATATTGCAACGAGGATATGCGTTTTGCTGGGTCTCGTCAAGAAAGGCGAGAGACGCGGGCGAAGATGCACTTGAGATAGCGTCCGTCGGGGAAGGCGGGGTCTATCGGATGGTCGGCTGGGTGCAGGTTGTAGGTGAGGATACGGGTGCGGACTCGGGCACCCGCGGCGGCGCGGCGGACGATTTGGAAGAAGTCCTCTTGGGAAATCCGCGACGAGCACGAGGCGGTCACCAGCAGCCCGCCATCGGCGATCAGGCGGAAGGCGTTGCGATTGAGTTTGGTATAGACGCCCATGGCCTGTTTGTACTGGCTGCGTTTGCGCATTAGCGAGGGTGGGTCGCAGACGACGATGTCGTAGCGGGGACCGCGGTTGGCTAGCTCGTCCACGAAGGAAAAGACATCGGCGATCAACAGGTTGGAATGGGAGCCTTGGGGGCGGTTGGCGGCGAGGGTGCGGCGGGCGGCGGGCACGACTTGGGGCGATATATCGACGTCGAGGGTGCGGGATGCGCCGCCTTTGAGGGCGTGGGCGGAAAAGCCGCTCGAATAGGAGAAGAGGTTGAGCACGCGCTGGCCGTGGGCGAGTTGCTGGAGATAGCACCGGTTGGCGCGCTGGTCGAGGAAAAAGCCGGTCTTTTGGCCGCGATAGAGGTCGGCGTAGAGACGCGTGCCGTGCTCTTCGATCTCGACGAATTCGGGCGGTGCTTCGCCGGCTAGTAGGCCGGTGGGCCGGTCGTCCAGTCCCTCGGCGCGTCGGGTGCCGACATCGCTGCGTTCGTACAGGCTGCGGGGGGTGAACAGGGATTGGAGCGCGTCGAGGATGGTGGAGCGGTGCTTTTCCATGCCAGCGGTGTGGAATTGCACCACTAGGTAGCCGGCGTAGTCATCGGCGATTAGGCCGGGTAGGCCGTCGCTCTCGCCGTGGACTAGGCGCATGGCGTTGGTGTGGGCGGCTAGACCGGCGCTGCGGCGGAGGGCGATGGATTGGGCGATGCGCTCTGTGAAGAAGGCCGCGTCGATGGGGCGGCTGGGGTCTTGGGTGAGACTGCGCACGCGGATTAGCGAGCGCCGATTGTAGAACCCGCGACAGACAAAGCGCTCATGCGCGTCAAAGACATCGACGATATCGCCGGTGTCGGCGTCCTGGGGAGGGCGTTCGACCGCGCCGGAGAAGACCCAGGGGTGGCCGTTGCGCACGGTGCGCTCGCTGTTGGGGCGCAGGTAGAGGGGTGGGTAGTGAGGGGTCATGTTCTTTTTGCTATGCGAGGGCCGGTGGAGTATGGGATCGACCGCACACCCTAATCCCAGCTCGGGATCGGGGTCTGCAGCGGATCGTCGATCCAGAGAAAGCGCCCGTTGACGTCGCTCTCGATGATGTCGATCACGAGCTTGGCCGCCTTCTCCGGCGGATCCCCACCCGTTTGCTCCACCCACGCCACCCAGTCGTGGTAGCCGCTCTCGCCGACGGTGTCCATCTTGTCGCGGATATCCTCCCACATCGCGGTCTTGACGTCGCCGGGATGGATGACGTTCGCCGTGACGCCCGTTCCCTCTATCTCGGCGGCAAGGTGGCGGGTGAACTGGTTGAGAGCGACCTTGGCCGTGCCGTAGGCGCTGTTCAGCCGCCCGGGCGTGTGCAGCGATGCCGCGGACGAAAGGTTCACGATCCGGCCCCAGCCTGCGCTTAGCATTCCGTCGAGGAACGCGCGGGACACGAGATAGGGACCCACCGCATTAATCATGAGCGTTTCGACCCATTCCTCGGGGTCGCTGTCCTGTACGAGGGCGATTGGGCCGAAGACCCCGGCGGCATTGACGAGAACGGTGGGCCGGCCGAGCTCGGCTTCGACCGCTGTTTTGAGGCGGTCAACATCGGCCGGGTTTGAGACATCCGCGGTGAATCGCGCCGAGCGGCGCGCGACGGTTGCGACGGCAAGGCCGCGCGCTTCCAGCGCATCTGCGATTGCCCGTCCAACGCCGCGACTGGCTCCAGTGACGACTGCGACGTGTCCTTCGAGGTTCACGGTCCGGCCTCGGCGGGCACCATGGGATTGTCCGAGTCATTCAGGCGCTTCCGCTCACTGCCCCAGTTGGCGGCGCTGCCGTTCCAGTAGCGGGTGTCGGCGGGGCTGTACGAGAAGAGGTAGGACCAGCGCGGCTTGTCGGTGGTGTTGTCCGGGCCGCCGTGGACGGTGTAGCCGTGGTGCACGGTGCAGTCGCCCGGCTGGTAGTGGAAGGGCGGCGAGAGCTCCAGCACGGACGTCAGATTCGGGAACTGCTTGAGCAGGTCGCCTCGGTCGTCCTTGAACACCGAACCGAGCGGTCCTTCGCGATGGGAGCGACTGACGAATCGCATGGCCCCCATATCGGGTGTGACTTCCGCCAGCGCCAGCCAGAACTGGAGCTCGCCGACCCGGTCGGAGCCGTGCTCGGACGAGTCTTGGTGATAGGTGGACCCGGCTGCTCCGGGGGGCTTGTTTAGGAGAATATCCACGCGGTAGCGGAGCGGAACATCTACTCCCTTGAGCCGCTTCCTGTTGACGAGGCGCGTTGCGTTTTGCGCCATGCGCTCGCTGAACATGAATGAGCGAAACGGCTCGGTCTCTTGATTCAGCGCTAGGCCGGCGCGTGGATTGCCGTGGCCAACCTCTTGGGCATTGCGATCGACCCACTCCCGTCCGACGCGCAAAAGCTGTGCGGCGAACTCCGGCGCAACGAGCCGCGGCATCATAACCCAGCCGTATTCGTGGTAGAAGGCGACCTCCTCGTCTGTGACTTCCCGGACGATGGTCTCGATCTCGCGCTCTGTTATTGCTTGTCCCATCACTCGTGCTCCTATTGTGCTACTGTATGGTTCGGAACGATAAGAAGCCTTTGTGGAGGCGTTGTCAAGGGGCCGTATTGACAACGCATCGGTGAGGGCCCTTTATCGTTCCTAATACTCATCACGTGGATGGAGGCGCGTGGTTGAGCTACTAAAGGGGGAATGATGAACCAGAAGAGTGATCCAGAACCGACGGCGGAGGCCGTCCCGATCCAGGGTTTTGAGGAGGCCGTTACCGACTACGAGGCGTCGAAGGACTGGCAGCCCGTGTCCGACCGGGTGATTCGCGTAGGTATCGCCGGGTATGGCGTGTGCAACTTCGGCGCGGCCTTCCGCTTCCAGGACCACCCGAATGTGACTGTTGCCGCGGTGGCTGAACTGGACCCCGACAAGCGAGCCGACCTGGCCAGAGCATGCCGCTGTGCGACCACTTATGCCTCGTGCGAAGAGTTGATCGAGGACGATTCGCTCGAGGCCGTTTTCGTTGCCACTGACGCCCCGAGCCATGCCCGGCTGGCCATCGCCGCGCTCAAAGCTGGCAAACACGTTGCATCGGCCGTGCCCGCGGTGTGGGGATCGCTGGAGGATGCGGATGCGCTCTTTGCCGCGGCCAAGGCTGCCGACCGCAGCTACATGATGTTCGAAACCTCGTACTTCCACGAAGATCTCTATACCATGCGGGAGTTGTACCGAGCTGGCGCGCTGGGAAAAGTCGTCTATGCAGAGGGTGAATACTGGCACTACTTTCCGACGCCGCTGGCTGCGCACGGGGGCTGGCGCACCGGGTGTCCCCCACAGTGGTATCCCACGCACTCCAATGCTTACTACGTGGGCATCACCGGCGGGAGCTTCACCGAGGTCTCCTGCATGGGCATGCCCAGCAGCGTCGATCATCTGAAGGATGCAAACAACCGCTACGGCAACCCGTTTGGCACTGAAATCGCGCTATTTCGCACTAGCGACGGTGGCATGGCGCGGATGGGGGTTAGCTGGGACACGCCGGGTGTCGGCGGGGAGACGGGCCGGATTCGCACGGAGAAGGGGACCTTCTACGGCACGTTCCAGAATGACGGGCAGGACTCTGTGCCAACATTTAAGCGTCCACCTCTTCCTCCGGGGGTGGATGCCGGAGGGCACGGCGGCTCTCACGGCTACCTGATGTGCGAGTTCGTCGAGGCGATCTTGCTGGACCGCACGCCCCTCATCGACGTGGCCCAAGCACTTAACATGACGGTCAGCGGCATCGTCGCGCACGAATCGGCGCTGAAGGACGGCGAACTGCTGAAGATCCCGCAGTACGTACTGTGAATCCGTTGACTAGAAGTGGTTTCGAGGCTCAGATGTAAAACCGCTTCTACACACAATGTCCTCCTTTAGGCTGACGCCTCACGCCCAAACTGCTCGATAGCCTCTAGGGTCTTGCGCACATCGTCCCAGGTAGTAGTGTGGTTGACGATGCACATCCGCAGCGAAAACTTTCCATGGAGAAGGGTCGATGATACGAAGGCTTGGTCGTCCCAAAAGACGTGGGCGAGCACCGTCTTGTTGATCTCTTCAAGGGATTTCTCGTCGAGGTCAGTGTCGGCGGGGTTGATCCGGAAGCACACGATGCTCAGCGACGCAGGGGTCAACATCTCTAGGGTCGAGCTCGCCTGAACGTACTCCTCGGCTTGGTTGGCCAACTCCATTCCCTTTGACACGGCCTGCCGGAACGCGGCCATCCCAAAGGTTTGCACCGACATCCAAATTTTCAGCGCCCGCACCGAGCGGCTCAGTTGCAGGCCGCGATCCGAGAAGTTCGGATGGTTCGCGCCCCATATTGTGTCTTGGAGCATGTCGTGGCGAACGCCGAAAGCGCGCTCAAGCGTGCTCAGATCCTTCACTAGTAGGCCGCCGGCCTCATACGGCTGGAAGAACCATTTGTGCGCATCTAGCCCAATCGAATCGGCGCGCTCAATCCCATGCAGTAGCTTTTTGCCCCGCTCGGTCACGACTGCGAAGCCGCCATACGCCGCATCGATGTGCAGCCAGATGCCTTCCGCCTCGCAGTAGTCGGCCATGGCTCCGATTGGATCAATGGCTCCGGTGCTGCCCGTGCCGGCGTTGGCGCATATCGCGATGGGATTGAACCCCGCTGCGCGGTCGTCGGCCACGGCGCGTGCGAGTACTTCCATGTCTAGGCGAAAGTGCTCGTCGCTCGGGAGCAGGCGTATGCACTCTGGTCGCACGCCGATAATTTTGGCCGCACGGACCTGTGCGCTATGACTCTGGTCGCTCATGTACACAGTCATCCGCTCGGGGTGGCCCGCTGCTTCTCGCGCCGCGACAAAGGCGTCGAGGCTGGACGCCGAGCCGCCGCTGGTCAACAGCCCGCCGGCACTCTCCGGGTAGCCGATCCAGCGCCGCAACCAGTCGATGACGACCAGTTCTAGCTGGCTCGGGCCGCTCGCGACCAACCAAGTGCAGGCGTTGGCGTTGTATCCGGCGGCCATGAAGTCGGCGAGTACTCCAGGCCAAGTGGGCGCTGTCGGGACAAACCCAAAGCAACGCGGGTGATCCAGCCGCGTCGCAATGGGGAGAACATCGCGTGCGGCCTGCTCAATGACTTCCGCTGCTGGCCGGCCCGCCTCGGGCGGCTCCTCTACCAGCCAATTCTCGAGTTCGCGTCGGAATTCTCCTTCCCAAGCATTTTCGTTGGGCAGGCTGTCGATCCGCTCCACCACGAGTTCTGCGGCCTTGCGCGCCAGATCAAGCATTTGTTCGGGTGCCATCTGGAGGCCGTTGCTGTGTTGTCCGGCTTCTCGTTTTCCCTCTGACTGTCTCATTTTATCCCTTCGGCTGTGTACCCAAGTGCATTTCAACTGAGATACTGCTTGGCCTCTTTGCCCACCAACTCCCGCAAGTCGGGGTCGTCAACGCAGAAGATGCGGAAAATTTTGGCTTGGTCCAAGTTGTGTAGCAATCGTCTGCTTCCGGTCGGCTACTTGAGGTAGAGCAATCGCCGAGTCTGCGCTCCGTCGGGGTGGCGCAGGCGAGTGAGATAGACGCCGGCCGCCAGCGGAGCGCCCCGCTGGTCGCGGGCGTCCCAGCGGGCTTGGTAGAAACCGGCGGGCTGGAACTGGTTTACTAACGTGTGCACGGGCTGGCCCAAGACGTTGTAGATTTCCAACCGCACTGGGCCGGGGGTGGCGAGGCGGTAGGTGATTTGGGTGCTGGCGTTGAAGGGGTTGGGGAAATTGGGGTCTAGGCCGCTGGTGGTTGGTATCGCCGGCGTGGTACTGGGCGTTGAGACCGAGGTCGGGTGGGGGATGTATAGGGCGATGCCGGTGGGGGCCGTGTAGTACACGTATATGTCGTGTAGATGATATCCGCCGGGGCTTCGCTCGACTTGCTCGACATTGGAGCCGTCCAAGTTGGAACGGAAAATTCCATCAGACCTTGGTGGAGGATTGTTCCAATCGGTGTAGGGCGGGGTGTACAAGCCCGTCCAGTATATCTTGTTCCCGACCGAATCCAGAGCGATGGCTCCAAATCTCCAGGCATAAGGAAGAGCTGAAAAACCTTCGACATTAGTGCCATCCAAGTCGGAGCGGAAGACGGAATCGACAGATGTCCAGTAGATTTTGGCTCTATTCTCGTCCAAGGCGATGTTTGAGGAAGAAGCCCGTGTTGATATTGAGACATTTTCAATGTGCGAGCCATCCAAATTGGATCGGAAAAATTGGGATGTCCCCCGCGGATAATTATCAGACTCCGTCCAGTAAATTTTGGATTTGCCTTTGTCCAAGGCAACGACATATGGATGATCCGACCTAGTGACGATGTCCTCAACCTGTGAGCCGTCCAAGTTCGCCACCTGAATTTTTCCTGTCCCCGAATCGGTCCAGTAGATTTTGCTCCCGGCTATCAGGGCAATGCCCCTCGGCTCATCCAATCCGGTTACCAGCACTTCGCGGTTTTGGCCGTTGAGGTCGGCTCGATGGATCGTCCCCTTCACCGCGTCGGTCCAGTACATCTTGTCTATGTCTAGGGCAATGCCGTGTGGTCTTCTCACGATTGGATCGAACAGCACTTCGCGGTTTTTGCCGTTGAGGTCGGCGCGCTGAATCGTCCCCGTCCCTAGGACATTCCCATGCTCCGGTCCCGCGTCCGTCCAGTATATCTTGCTCCCGTCCACATCGAGGGCGATGCCTGCTAGGGATCCCGTGAGATGTAGTTGGTCTAAGTCGAAGAATAGGTCGACGTTCTTACCATCCAAGTCCGCTCGCTGAATCGTCTGGGTGTCCGGATTGGTCCAGTATATTTTGCCCCCGTCCATGTCGAGGAGGATGATTTCTTCGGGATAGCCATCGGATACAGTGAGGACCTCTTCGATGTTTTGGCCGTCGAGGTCGGCTCGATAGATCGTTTCCGATTCCGTCCAATACATTTTGCCCCCGTCCACGTCGAGGGCAATATCCCTAGCAGACCTTGAAATATATTCGTATTCGCGGTTTTGATCGTCGAGGTAGGCCCACATGATCGTTCCCCAACTCGTCCTGTACACTTTGCGTCGAACCAAATCCAGCGCACTATCTTCTATATGATTCAATCCGTCAAAGAGGAGTTCGCTGTTGGAGCCGTCTAGATCCGCCTGCATAACTACAAAAGAAAGATAGTCACCGTGGCTGATCTGCTCCGTCCAGTATATTTTGCCTCCGGCTACATTGAGGGCAATGTCTGTTATCCGGTCCCATCCTGGGGGTCTATATCCTTCCACGAGGGTTTCGGTGTTGGAGCCGTCGAGGTCGGACCGATGGATGCCAGCCACTGCCCCGTCCGTCCAGTACATCTTCCCCCCAGCTATATCCAGGGCAATCTTGTCCGGACGCCGTAAATCTGGGATGACGAGTTGCTCGACATTTGAGCCGTCTAAACTAGAGCGATGGATGCCGCTCTCTGGGTGAGTCCAGTAGATTTTGCCCTCCTCAACCGGCGGCTGGCCGTAGCCGCTCTGTGCTCCAAAGATCGACCATGCCGCTGTGAATATGGCGGCAATTGCTTTTCGCTTGGCAATTGAGCGTATCATCGGATAGCTCCTCGCAACAATGTGGCGTCTGACAGAAAATTCAGCTCATCAACTGAGATACTGCTTGGCCTCTTTGCCCACTAGCTCGCGCAGGTCGGGGTCGTCAATGCAGAAGATACGGAAAATTTTGGCTTGGTCTTCGAAGTTGTGCAGGAGCGAGTCGCGCAGGCGGGAGACCTCTGGGTCGGCAAAGGTCAGGGGGTCGGTCTTGTCGGCGGGGAGCGTGCGGCCGTAGAAGACTCTGAGATCGACTTCGGGGGTCTTGTTGAAGCTGGGGATGTCGATGAGGATCTCGTGACCTTGGAACGTGCGGCCAAGCCGCTGGCCGAATACTTGGCACAGCTCGATTTCCTTGGCGCGGCGCTTGTAGGGATGGCGAAAGAGAAAATCGAGGCGGTTCATCAGAGGCTGCGTGCGCTCGCTGGGATGAATGACGGCAGCGACCTTGTAGAGGCGGCGGTGGATCGTGCCT
>JAJDYK010000108.1 GCA_022825185.1 Candidatus Latescibacterota bacterium
AAGTCGCGGGTGCAATCGTCGAGATGCGACACGGCGTCGGCCCATTGTTCCTTGCTGAGGATCTCGCCGTCAATGCGGATTCGCTCGCGCTGAGTGTGCAGGTGCGGCGAAGTGTATAGCCCGACCTTGTGCCCGTGCGCCTTTAGGATGGCGGCGAGTAAGCTGGCGACCGTTCCCTTGCCGTTGGTGCCGCCGACAATGATTGAGCGGAAGCGCGTCTGTGGGTCGCCGAGGCGGGCCAGTAGGGCGCGCATCCTCGGTAGGTAATCTTCGATTGGCCCGAGTGCTGGACGGCCGACCTCCCAGTCGGGTAGGGCGTCCAAATAGCGTTTGGCGCGAAAGTAATCCATGTATTGGGAAGGTGCGGCTCAACCGCCGCGGGTGTGCATCTCGCGGTGCGGGTCGGCTTGCAATTCTGAGACTTGATAGAGCACGCCACGATGCGGGTCGTCGCGCCGCTCTTCGGCGCTGCGGTCCGTTCGTCCCGCCCACCCCGCGCTAATGCGTCGCACCAGTCGCTCGCGGTCCGCTCCGTTGCGCAGCAAGGGTTTTAGGTCGGTGCCCTGCTGCGCGTATAGACACGTGTACCACAGGCCGTCGGCTGTCAGGCGGCTGCGATCGCAGGCCCCGCAAAACGGCTCGGTGACCGACGCGACGATGCCAAAGCGCGTGCCGTCGCTCAGGCGAAAGCGCTCTGCGGGCGCAGAGCCCCGCCCTGCCTCGCGCTCGATGGGACCGTAGTGCGCCTCCAGCTTCGCTAGTATCTCCTGCTGCGACACCACTTCTCCGAGCGACCAATGCGTGGCCCCGCCGACATCCATGTATTCGATGAAGCGAACCTCTGCGCCTATCTCCCGTCCGAATTCGAGCAGACTCACTAACTCGTCGTCGTTGAAGCCGCGCATTACGACTGAATTGATTTTGAGCGAGTCAAAGCCAGTCGCTGCAGCGGCGCGGATCCCCTCTAGGACTTTGGCGTGCGCGGCTCTACGCGTCAACGCCTCAAAGCGCGCTGGCTGCAGGGAGTCCAAGCTGACTGTGATCCGGCGTAGCCCAGCTTCCCGCAAGGAGTCAGCCCGGCGCGCCAATTGCGTCGCATTGGTCGTCAGCGCTAGGTCTTCGACCAGTGGTAGTCGTGTGAGTCGGGCGACGAGTTCGAGTAGGTCGGCGCGCAATAGCGGTTCGCCGCCGGTCAGGCGGACGCTGCGGACGCCAACTTGGCAAAAGGCATCGACCACGCGCTCGAGCTCGGCGGCGTTGAGGATGTCTTTACTCGGCAGCCAAGTGTAGTGCTCTTCGGGCATGCAGTACTGGCAGCGCAGGTCGCAGCGGTCGATTACCGACACGCGCAAAGAGGCCAACGGGCGGCCCAAAAGGTCGCGCACTAACTCGGTTTTGGCGGGTGTTTCAAGGGCCATACAAAGGCATCCACAGACGGAGTTAAAGAGACTTGAGAATATAGAGAATCCCTAGCGGTGGGCAATGTCCGGCGCAGCGGGCGCGTTCTTGACTGTACGGAAGTCGGCGCGTGATATTAAGGGACTTGACCCGCGCAACGAGAGGAATTTGATGAGTACCACTGATGCGATCCAGGAGATGCTCGCCGAGCACGGGTATGTCGCCGATCGCCAAGTCGTTATGTCCGTGTACCTCGCTCAGACCTTGGAGCGTCCCTTGCTCATCGAGGGGCCGGCTGGCGTTGGCAAAACCGAGGTCGCCAAGGTCGTAGCCCGCGCCCTCGACACCGAGTTGATCCGCCTGCAGTGCTACGAGGGGCTAGACGCCCACGCCGCACTGTACGAGTGGAATTACCAGCGCCAGCTTTTGCACATCAAGCTCGACGAGAAGAGCCAACGTCCCCTAGCCGAGCGCGAGGCCGACCTCTTTTCCGAGGACTTCCTGCTCAAGCGTCCCTTGCTCCAGGCCATTACCCAACCCGAACCGCCGGTGCTGCTGATCGACGAACTCGACCGGGCCGATGAGGAGTTTGAGAGCTTCCTGCTTGAAGTGCTGTCCGATTGGCAGATTACCATTCCCGAAATCGGCACTATCCGCGCGGCGGCACGGCCGCATGTGATCTTGACTAGCAATCGCACCCGCGAGCTTTCCGACGCTGTGCGCCGCCGCTGCTTCTACCTGTGGATCGACTACCCGGAATTTGACAAGGAAGTGGAGATTGTGCGCCGCAAGGTGAATGGGATCGACATCCAGCTCGCCGAGCAGATTTGCCGCTTCATGGAAAAGATCCGCATGCAGCGCCTCGAAAAGGTCCCCGGCGTCGCCGAAACCCTCGACTGGGCCAAGGCTCTCGTCGCCCTGCACCAGCACCATCTCGACCTTGAAGTCGTGGCGGATACTCTGGGCATTGTGTTCAAGGATCAACGCGACGTGGCGCAGGTGAAGCAATCGCTGGCCGAGTTTTTGGAAGGATTGGGGGTCCGCGCCAAGCTGGCTCCAGAACGATGAATCACAAGATCGACGACATCGCATTGCACGGCGCGTTGAGCGCAAATGTAGTCGGCTTCTGCCGCCTGTTGCGCTCCCAAGGTCCTGGCCCGGCCTTGGGCGAGGAGCAAGACGCGCTTCGCGCCTTAGCGGCGATTGACCTGTCGGACCCGGAGGATTTTCGGCTGAGCTTGCGGACAATTTTGGCCAAGACGCCCGCCGAGCAGAAGCTCTTCGACGTGCTTTTTGATGTCTATTGGTCCGTATGGGATCGCGCCGGCGAATTGGGTCAGCCTCAGCCCGAGCCTGCTGCCTCTGAAAAGAATAGTGCTAGCCGACCCGGTAAGAATGGCTTGACGAGCGTCCGCGATTGGCTCAAACAGGGCGAGCCGACCGAAGAGGAGCGCGAGGCCGCCGGATACAGCCCCATTGAGGTCCATACAAAGCGCGACTTTAAGGACTTTAACGCCGAAGAGCTGGAGGAAATCGGGCGGCTGTTGCAAGCCATTGCCCGCGCACTCGCAACGCGCTTCAGTCGCCGCTATCGGCCCGCGCGTCCTCCGGGCCGCCTCGACTTGCGGCGCACCCTCCGCGCCAGCCTGCGTCGAGGTGGCGAGTTGTTGGACCTGTCCTATTGCCGCCGCACCCGCCGGAAGCCCAAGCTGGTTTTGCTGTGCGATGTCAGTAAGTCCATGGATCTGTACAGTCGCTTCTTGATCCAGTTCATGTACGCTTTCCAGAACGCCTATCGCCGCATCGAGACATTCGTATTTGCGACCTCGCTACACCACATCGCGCCGCTGCTGCGGGGCAACGACCTGAGCGCGGGGTTGGACGCGATTGCCGCGCAGGTGCCGGACTGGTCGGGCGGCACGCGCATTGGGGCCGCGCTGGAGACCTTCCTCAGCGAACACGCCGATCTCGTCGATCACCAGACCGCGTTGGTCATCGTCAGCGACGGCTGGGACACCGGCGATATTGAAACTCTCGAAGAAAGTATGCGCGCGTTGCAGCGCCGCAGCCGCTGCCTAATCTGGCTCAACCCCCTGTTGGGCAGCCCAGATTATCGGCCCGCCACGCGCGGGATGCAGGCCGCTTTGCCGTACATCGACCTCTTTGCCCCGGCCCACAATATCGACAGTCTCAAGGCGCTGGTCGGATACCTGATGACGCTGCGCGGTGCGACTGCCGCGCAATACCTGCGCCGACGTCCTGAGCCACCTGCGTCGGCGAAAACCCAGCCCGCCGCACCGACGAGGGAAGACTGGTACCGGCGCTTTGGAGTTCAGCCGTGAAAGACTTGCAGACGATTCTTCGCCGCGCCCGAGTGCTCGACGAGGCGGGTGAGCTTTATGTCTTGGCCACTGTGGTCCAGACCTCCGGCTCGGTCTATCGCGGCCCGGGTACTCGCATGCTCATTGAAGCAGACCTCCAGAGCTTGGGCACCATCAGCGGCGGTTGTCTCGAAGGCGATGTGCGCGAAAACGCACAAGCTGTCTTCGCCGACGGCCAATCCCGTCTCCTGCACTACGACGCCACCTCTGAAGACGACATTCTCTGGGGAACTGGTCTGGGCTGTAGCGGCACGGTGGACGTGCTCTTAGAGCGCCTATCCCAAGACGCGTCGTTTCATTATCCAACCTTCTTGCACGGCTGCGCTTTGGAAGATCGGCACGGTGTCCTCGTCACGGTTTTTGCTACTGAGGGTGAAACGAATGCCGCGCCGGGTCAACATCTGATCCTCGACGAGCGGGAAAAGGTCCGCGACGACATCGCCGACTTGGAACTGCGCGAGATCGCACTCAAGGCCGCTAGCGAAATCCTTGCTACTCTCGACGACACTCGACTTCCCATCGCCTTGGGCTACACGCGCCACTACGAGTTGACGCACGGCAAGGCCGCCCTGCTCATAGAACCCCTGCTGCCACCCATCGCCCTCTATCTCTTCGGCGCTGGTTACGACGCCGTGCCCCTCGCCCAGCTAGCTGGCGAACTCGGCTGGCGCGTCACCGTCGCCGACCACCGGCCTTCCTATGCCCGCGCCGAGCGCTTCCCTGGGGCTAGGCAAGTTCTCCTCGCCCAGCCCGGTCATCTGCCCGAGGAGCTTCAGTTCGACAACCGCTCGTGCGCCGTCATCATGAGCCACAACTACCTACAGGACCAAGCTCTGTTGCGGGACTTGCTCGGCGCTCCCCTCGCCTACTTGGGCGTCCTCGGCCCGCACCAGCGCACCCAGCGCCTGCTCGCCGATTTACTAAAAGAAGGCGTCGCGCCAAGCGATGAGCAGGCCGCACGTCTCTTTAGCCCCGTCGGCCTTGACATCGGCGCTGAAACGGCCGAGGAAATCGCCCTGTCCATTCTCGGCGAAATCCAAGCCGCGCTCACCGGCCGCCAAGGCGGCTCGCTCCGCGACCACCCCGGGCCGATTCACGATCGGCCGGCCTGACGCGGCTGTTTCTTGACTTCCGGCGTCATCCTGACGCGACAACCCAATGAGGAACGCAATGCCTATCAGTACCAAAGACCTCCAAGCCGCCCTCCCCGACCTCGAAAGCACTCACTGTTGCGAGGGCCTTGGAAAAACCGTCACCATTCACCGCGACCCTTGGGGAATTCCCCATATCCAAGCTGAATCGGAAGCCGACCTGTTCTTCGCCCAGGGCTTTGCCACGGCCCAAGATCGCCTGTGGCATATGGACTTCGATCGCCACCAAGCCCTAGGCCGCTGGTCCGAATGGGCTGGCCCTGCAGGACTGGACCGCGACCGCCTCTTGCGCGCCGCTGGCATGGGCCGCACCGCCAAGTTGGACTACGAAGCGTCCAGTCCCCAGGCGCGTGCCATGCTCGACGCGTACGCCGCTGGCGTCAACGCCTTTTTGGCTACTACAACGGCCCTGCCCGTCGAATACCAACTCCTCGGTCAGTCTCCCGAGCCGTGGGAAAGCTGGCACTGCCTCGCCGTGTACAAGATGCGCAACAGCCTGCTCGGCACCTTTGAATCCAAGCTCTGGCGCACTCGTCTGGCCCCAGTTGTCGGCCCTAAGAATCTCGCACAGCTAATCAAAGGCTATCCCCAAGGCCATCTGCTCACCGTACCTCCGGGCACTGAGTACCAGGGAGAACCCCTCGATGGTCTCGCGGCCCTCAGCCGCCGCGAAACCGACCCCGGCTCCAATGCGTGGTCCATTGCGGGTGAGTACACGGATTCGGGCTTGCCGCTGGTGGCTGGCGACTCGCACCGCGGCCTTGATACTCCTTCGGTCTATTACCAAGTCCATCTCGCCTGCCCCGACTTCGCCGTCAGCGGCTACTCGGTGCCCGGCGTCCCCGGCACCTTGCACTTTTGCCACAACGAGTACGTGGCCTGGGGCATGACCTATGGCAATGCTGACACCCAAGATCTGTTCGTCGAGCGCTTTCGCGAAACGGCCGATGGCTTGGAATACGAGTTCAGCGGCGCGTGGCGGTCGGCGGAAATCCTACAGGAAGAAATTCACGTCCGCGGTGCGGCACCCGTTACCTCCGAGGTCGTCATTACTCATCACGGACCTATCATCGCTGGCGATCCGCGCAAAGGCCAAGCCATCGCCATCAGCGACCCCGGCCTCATCGAAGGCACTCCTTGGGCCGACGCGGCCCGCGATGCCATGCGTTCCCGTTCGGTCGAGGAACTGCACCAAGCCTTCGCCCGCTGGAACGACCGCGTCAACAACTACGCCGTCGCCGATATCCACGGCTGCTTCGGCTATCTGCACGAGGGGCGGATTCCGGTGCGCGAGGCTGCAAACGGCTGGTGCGCCGTCCCCGGCTGGAGCGGCGAGCACGAGTGGCAAGGCTACATCCCCCACGCCGAGTTGCCCAAAGCCATAGACCCCGTAACAGGCTATGCCATCACCTGCAACCAGCGCGTGACCGGCGCGGATTATCCCTACTACGTCGGGCTTGTCTTTAGCCCCGACTACCGCGCCCGCCGCATCCAGACCCGCATCCTCGAATTGGCAAAGGGCACGGCCACGCCCGAGGCTATGGGCCGCATCCACGCCGAACGCGTCTCGCTGCCGGCCCAAGTCTTTACGCGGGCCTTGCTCGCCATTGAGCCGCCCGACGCCGATTGCGCCCAAGCCCTCGACCTGCTGCGCCAGTGGGACTGTAGGATGGACCGCGACCAAGTCCAGCCGGCGATCTATGCACAAATCCGTAACCTGCTCGGCTACCACATAGCGCAACACCTGTTTGGCGACGATGCCTTGACCTTGCTCGCAGAGGCTGGCGGCGACGCTCACTGGCGTCTCATCAATCTCGAAGCGACTCTCGCCATCGAGCGCGGCGATACGGTGCTGCTACCGTCCGGACAAACTTGGTCCCAAGCTCTGACCGAAGCTCTGACCGGCGCCCTCGCCGCGCTCAAAGAGGTCCTCGGAGACGACATGGGCCAATGGCGTTGGGGTCGCTTGCATTGCACTCGGCCTCAGCACCCATTCTCTGCGGTTTTCCCCGAGGCCGCTTCCTTCCTCGACCCCCCTTCGCTCCCCGTCCACGGCGACGGCGACACGCCCCTAGCCGGCAGCTATGCCTTCGACGACTTCACCGTTACGGGTCTTTCGGTCAACCGCTATATCTTCGATCCCTCCGACTGGACTCGCTCGCGCTGGATCGCGCCGTTGGGGGCCTCTGGCCACCCGGCTAGCCCGCACTACGCCGACCAAGCACAGCTTTGGGCCGATGTGGAATTCATACCTCAGTTGTGGGATTGGCAGGAGATACGCGACCAGGCGGAGACGACGCAGCGATTGGTGCCGCCGGAGGAGTAGCCACCAACGCCTCAACACTGCGTAACGTCAGTCAATCACTTCACTACAATGCGGTTCGCGCCGCTCGATAGCTTTCCTGCGTATCTACATCCACGAAGATGCCCTCGTCTTCGACAGGTATTTCGACGACGTTGGCCGCGTTTTTTGCCAAGACTGGCCGCGCCCCTCGATCTCCTGTCAACGCGAGCAAGGCATCTTGATAGGCGCTGCCGATAGCTACTGGATGGCCGCGTCGCCCGTCGCGCACTGGCACGGCGATGGTCTCGTTGCTTTTCAACGCTTCGGCGACCTTTAGCATCGTGTTGCCAGCTATCTGCGGCATATCTCCTAGGGCAAAGAGGTACCCTTGCTTGCCGACTGCCGCTTCCACGCCCACTCTGATAGAGACGGCCATCCCCTCGGCGAAATTGGGGTTGTGTACCAGCCGCACGGGATAGCGGCTCAATGCTTCCTTTACTTCTGCTCGCTGATGCCCTGTCACTACGACTACCTCACCCAAACCCACTTCGCAGATTCGCTCCACCACGACTTGGAGGACGCGTTGCTCCTTCCAAGGCAGCAACAACTTATTGGCACCCTCCATTCTGGAGGAACTTCCCGCCGCTAGTACGATCCCGCTAAGGTCTGCGAGTCTGGTCATCTCAATTCGTCACTCCGCCGCGTTTGCTACGCTGGTTATTCAAATTGACAAAGACAGGCAAAGTTTTGTAATATCCACCTCCGCGTCACTCGCTTCTGGCCCTTAACAATAGCATCGGCCCATGCAGCTTGCAGGTTCTCATACTTTTCGCGCCCCGAGGCAAGTCATGTGGGACTTGCTCAAC
>JAJDYK010000347.1 GCA_022825185.1 Candidatus Latescibacterota bacterium
TTGGCGCTTATACCGCCACCTGCGGATACGCTCGAAGTAATCGAGGAAGAGCCGCTGGAGGATAAGTTTATCGACACCATCGACGGGGTGGTAGTGGTGGTCGAGAGCTTTGCAGACGCCGAGGCGATCGCGCCGCAGGTGCATTTTCACCGCTTGCAAACCCAAGTCCTCGGCAACAATGCTTGGTGGGATCCCGAAGCCATTCGGCAGATGCGTCCGGGCGAGCGCAAGAATTTCGACGGAGTCATTTTCGTTTCCTCGCGGCAGGCCGAATCTGCGGCTGAGCAGTCGTTTGTCAGCAACTTTCGCAAACAATTCCGCCGCGACCCATACTACGCCGCGGCTGGTTACGACGCCACCTGCTTGCTCATTGACGGGTGGGAGCAGGGGCACCGCGATCCAGCAGCGCTGATTGAGTGGTTGGCCGCGGTCCGGTTCTACCAAGGAGCCTCGGGCACCATCTCTCTGTCCTCGGCCATGCGCTCCAACAGCGCGCTGACCTTGCTCAAAATCGAGCGCGACAAGGTGCGCTCCCTCGACACGGGCGATCTCCCGAAAATGGGTAGCGATGAATAGGACTCGGCGCGTCGCCAAGTATTGCGTCCCTAGTTGACCGAATTTATATTATTTAGTTTGTATTTTTAGTTATAACAAGAGTCAAGGCTATGCCCACATACGAATACGAATGCCAGCAATGCGGCCACCGATTTGAAGAGTTTCAAAGCATCACGGCCGAGCCGCGCCAGACCTGCACGGAAGCGAATTGTACCGGCCCGGTTAAGCGGCTCATCGGCATGGGCGGCGGCTTGCTTTTTAAGGGGACGGGCTTTTACATAACGGACTATCGCAGCGATGGATATCAAAAGGCCGCTAAGGCCGACAAAGACAGCGGTAACGGCAAAAAGAACGACAAAAAGGGCGACGGCAAAGCGAAGGCCGCCAAAGCCGATTGAGGAACCTTCCCGCGCGATGCGTGGTTAAATTATAGATGTGGTCGAGGATATTACTGGGAATATTTATCGCTGGGTCTTGGTTAGGCGGTTGCGGTCAGCAAAGCGCTGAAGAGCTGTTTGCGGCCGGGGAGGCCGCGGCGGCCGACTCCGCCACAGCCGACCAAGCGGTCGTGCATTTTACGGCTTTTATCGAACGCTTTAGCCAATCTCCCAAGGCACCGGAGGCGCTGAGAAAACTCGCCGGCTTGGCCCAGCAACAGGGGGAGATGCAGGAGGCCATTGGTTATTACGAACGTGTGTTGGCCGAATATCCCGCTAGCGAGCACGGCGACGAAGCCCAATTTATGATCGCCTTTATATACGAGGAGCACATCCGCGACCTAGCGCAAGCGCGGCGGGCCTATCAGCGCGTGATTGAGAACTACCCGGATTCCGAGTTGGCCGCTAGTGCCCGACATCTGTTGCCCAACGTTGGACGTGCCCCTCAAGAATGGGTTCAATTTCAGGATGAGGTCGCCGCTCCTTGACACATTAGAAGTTGCCATAAAGGTCTGAGGCAGATAGGTCCAGCCGCTTGCGAATCCGCAGGGCGGTTTTTTATTGGCTGAATAGGATAATATCGAGAGTACATCCGATGACGCAAACGACAATAGACATCCACGCCATTAGTGAGCAAGTACAGCGCGAGAGCGCGGTGGTGGAGCGCATCTTGCAGGAGATGGACCGGGTCATCGTCGGCCAACGCGCCATGGTGGAGCGCATCCTGATGGGTTTGTTGTGCAACGGCCACATCCTCCTCGAAGGGGTGCCGGGGCTAGCTAAGACCCTGACGGTAGCGACGCTGGCGAGGATCGTAGCGGCCCAATTCAAGCGGATCCAGTTTACCCCCGATCTTTTGCCTGCCGATCTGACCGGAACTACCATTTACAACCAGCACCAAGGGGTCTTCATTCCTAAGAAAGGCCCGATTTTTGCCCATTTGATCTTGGCCGACGAGATCAACCGAGCACCAGCCAAAGTGCAGAGCGCACTGCTGGAGTGCATGCAGGAGCGGCAGGTGACCATTGGCGAGGAAACCTATGTCCTCGACGACCCGTTCTTGGTCATGGCTACTCAGAACCCGATTGATCAAGAGGGAACCTACCCGCTGCCCGAGGCCCAAGTTGATCGCTTCATGCTCAAAGTGAAAGTCGATTACCCATCGCGTGCCGAGGAGCGGCTGATATTGGACCGCATGGCCAACGACAGTCTGATCGAGGTGGAGCAAGCGGTGGGCATCGACGAAATACGCCGACTGCGCGAGGTGGTGGAGATCGTCTATATCGACGACAAGATCAAAGATTACGTCGTCGATCTCGTCCAGGCCACCCGGCGACCGGCCGACTACGGGCTGGCCGACATGGCACCGCTGATCGAGTACGGCGCCTCGCCGCGGGCCGCTATTTTCCTCGTCCGTACGGCGCGCGCCCACGCTTTCATCCAGCGCCGCGGCTACGTCACCCCCGAAGATGTCAAGGCGGTGGGGGCCGATGTGCTCAGACATCGGATCATCGCCTCGTACGAGGCCGAAGCCGAGGAAATCGACAGCGATCACATCGTGCAACAGATCTTCGACCACATCGAAGTTCCCTAAAGCCAAGGCGAGCCAAGCCGTGATTCCCAAAGAGATACTCGACAAAGTTCGCCTCATCGAGATTCACACTCGCAGCATGGTGAACAACCTCTTCGCCGGCGAATACCACTCGGCGTTCAAAGGGCGGGGGATGGAGTTTGCCGAGGCGCGCGAATATCAGCCCGGCGACGACGTGCGCCACATCGACTGGAACGTGACCGCGCGGGTGGGCACGCCCTTCATCAAAATATTCGACGAAGAGCGCGAGTTGACCGCGGTGCTGGTAGTAGATGCCAGCGCGTCCGGGGCTTTTGGCTCACAGCAGCAGATGAAGGGGGAAATTGGGGTGGAGGTCTCGGCGCTGTTGGCCTTTAGCGCGATCAAGAACAACGACCGCGTGGGCCTGCTCATCTTCACCGACGAGGTCGAGGTTTTCGTGCCGCCGAAAAAGGGGCGCAAGCACGTGCTGCGCGTCCTGCGCGAGTTGCTGTACTTTCAGCCGCAGGGGCGCAAGACCTCCATCGCCGGGGCCTTGGAATACCTCAGCCGCGTCTTGCACCGCCGCAGTGTGATCTTTGTCATTTCCGACTTTCTCGACCAAGGCTACGAGCCGGCGCTGCGGCACTTGAGCCAGCGCCACGACTTGATCGCCGTGGTGGTGAGCGACCCGCGCGAGTGGGAGCTACCCGATGTCGGTTTTATCAACCTACAAGACGCCGAGACCGGCCAACAGGTGCTCGTCGATAGCGGCCACGAGGGCGTGCGCGCGTTTTTCGCCGCCGAACAGCGGGCCGCGGCTGAGTGCCGCAGCACTTTATTGCACAAAGCGGGCGTTGACGAAATTGCGATTGATCTGTCGCGCCCTTATGTCGAACCCCTTATTCACTTTTTTCGCACGCGGATGCAACGACACTAAGGAGGAAATACGGTGATTGAAGTACGCGAATTGTCCAAATACTACGGGGATGTCGTCGCCGTGGAGAATGTGTCCTTCAACGTTGACAAGGGCGTCATCCTCGGTTTCCTCGGGCCGAATGGCGCGGGCAAGACCACGACGATGCGCATACTTACCTGTTATCTGCCACCTTCGCAGGGCGAAGCCAAAGTCGCTGGTTTCGACATTGCAGAAGAATCTATGGAGGTGCGCAAGCGCATCGGCTATCTGCCCGAACAGCCACCGCTCTACCACGATATGACGGTAGATGCCTATTTGCGCTTTGTCGCCAAAATCAAGGGCGTGCCCAGTGCGGCTCTCAACAGCCGGATTGACGACACCATGGAAAAAACCGGTATTGCCCACCAGCGCCACACGGTGATCGGCCACCTGTCCAAGGGCTATCGGCAGCGCGTCGGCTTGGCCCAGGCTCTCGTCCACGAGCCAGAGGTGCTCATCCTCGACGAGCCGACTGTGGGGCTCGACCCCAAGCAGATTATCGAAATCCGCGAGGTCATCAAGGGGCTGGGGGGCGACCACACGGTCATTCTCAGCACTCACATCCTGTCGGAGGTGAGCATGACCTGCGGGCACGTGGCGATCATCAACAACGGCCGCATCGCCGGCCAAGGCACGCCCGAAAGCCTCATGGCCCAGCTCAAGGAGGGCGAGGTGCTACGCGCCCATATAGACGGCCCCAGCGAGCAGGTGCTGGGCATGATCGGCCAGCTAGCGGGCGTGCTGGAGGTGGAAGCCGGTGGTGAAGAGGGCGCGTACGTGGTGACGAGCGCACCCGGTGCCGACGTGCGCGACGACCTGACCCGCAAGGTAGTGGAAAGCGGCTTCAGCCTCCGCGAGTTGCGGCCGCTCGACATGACCCTCGAAGACATTTTCCTGAGCCTGACTAGCGAGGAGGTAGCAGCTTAAAATGCGTAATTTTGCCGCCGTGTACACCAAGGAGATGCGCTCCTATTTTGTTTCGCCGGTCGCCTATGTGATCGCTGGCGTGTTCCTATTTCTCTCAGGCTATCTGTTTCGCAACATCCTGATGCAGTTCAACCTCTGGTGCTTGCAGTTTGGCCAGCGGGCGCAGATGGGCATGGGGGGGATGCCGGCGCTCAATCTCAACGAGATGGTCGTCACCCAATTCTTCGCGGTCATGGACTTCATCTGGCTCTTGGTCATCCCGATGCTGACCATGCGGCTGTTTGCCGAGGAGAAGAAGTCGGGCACCATCGAATTGCTGATGACCTCGCCGCTGCGCACCATTGAGGTGATGTTGGGCAAGTTTTTTGCCTGCTTTTCGCTTTACGGCATCATCGTCAGCCTGACGCTGATTTACTTTCTCATCCTCGAAGTGTACGGCTCGCCCGACTGGGGCCCGATTTTTTCCGGCTATTTAGGCTACTTGTTCCTCGGCGCGACCTTTATTTCTGTGGGTATCTTGGCCTCGGCGCTGACTGAAAATCAGATCGTCGCCGTGCTTTTAACCTTTGGCATGTTGCTTCTGTTTTGGCTCATCGACTGGTCGGCGAGCTTTGCCGGCCCGACAGCCGCCAAAATCCTGCAGTACCTCTCTTTTATAGCACACCTCGAAGATTTCCAGCGCGGCGTCATCGACACCAAGGACGTGGTGTTCTACCTGAGCTTTACGTTTTTCTGCTTGTTTTTGACCACGCGCGTCATTGAATCGCGGAGATGGAGGCGCTGAGCATGAAGGCATATACCACGCCCTTGGGGCTCGTCGGCGCGGCGCTGATGGTCGCGGGCGGCTTGGCCTATCTGCTCAATGCCGAGAGCGGCTCAGCCGGGCTTTTCAACTTGGCACTCGGTGCCCTGATGGTGGCCGCGGCCGGCTTGCTCAACCCGGCGCTCTTCCGCCAGTACGGCCGCTGGCTCAACGCCTTTTGGGGCGGCATCATGGTCTTTGGCATTGTGGCCATGGTCAATTTTTTGGGCAACCGCTATCCCGAGCGCTTCGACCTGACTGAGGGCCAGCTACACAGCCTCGCCGATTTGACGGTGGAGACACTCAAGGCGCTGGACAGGGATGTCCACGCTCTCGCCTTTATGGAGGGAGGGGAAAACGCCGAACTTGAACTGCTGTTGGCCGAGTTGGAGACGTACAACACCCGCTTCAGCTACGAATTCATCGACCCAGACCGCGATCCGCGCCGCACCGAGGACTACGGCATCCGCCGCTACGACACGCTGGTGTTGGAAAGCGGCGACAAACAACAGCAGATCACCGAGCTTGAAGAGCGCGAGATCGTCAACTCGTTGCTCAAGCTGACGCGCGAGCGCCAAGACCGAATCTACTTGACGGTGGGGCACGGCGAGCGCCAGCTTGCCAACCAACCCGATGGGCTAGAGCAGTTAAAGGCCCAATTGGGGGCGATCGACTACGCGGTCGAGGATTCGCTCTTCCTCGCCCGCGAAGGGGCGGTGCCCGAAGATTGCGCCGTGCTGGTCATCGCTGGCCCGCGCACGCCCTTCTTCCCGGTGGAGGTCGAGGCTATACGTTCCTATCTAGCAGAAGGCGGTGCCTTGCTGTTGCTTTTGGATCCGCTCGCCGACAGCGGCCTAGCAGAGCTGTTGGACGAGTGGGGCGTGGCGGTCGGCGACGACTTCGTCATCGACACCAGCGGCATTGGCTCGCTTTTTGGCCTCGATTTTACCACGCCGGTTGCCCTCTCCTACGGCGATCATCCGGTCACGCGCAAGCACCAGGGCGTGATGACCTTCTTCCAACTCGGGCGCTCGGTGCGCTTTGACGAGGGCAGCGGCCGCGAGGGAGGCCCTTTGGTTATGACCTCGGAGGCTGGTTGGGCCGAAACCGACTTGAGCGTGCTCACCACTGAGGGCAATCAGACGGTCAAGCTCGACGAGGGCGTCGATCAGCCTGGGCCAGTGTCCTTGGCGGTTGCTGCCCGAGACACCGAGGCGGGGGGACGCTTGGTGGTCTTTGGGGATTCGGACTTTGCTACCAACCAGTACTTCGGCGTCCAGGGCAACGGCGACTTGGCGCTCAACGCCCTGAGCTGGCTGGCCGAGGACGAGGCCCTGATCTCGATCCGTCCCCGCGAGCCAGGCCACAACCCCATCGCCCTGACTGAAAGCGACGGCGAGTGGATTTTCTGGCTCAGCGTGGTGCTCTATCCGGGACTGATCGCCTTGGTCGGCATTGTAGTAGTATCGCGCAAGGGGCGCTGGAGCTTGGCCGACTTGAGCGCGGCCGGGTTGGGCATTGTGATTTCGCTCGGCATTGCCGCGCTGGTCAACTTCCTCGGCGACCGCTACCACCTCCGCAAGGACATGACGGCCGACGCGCTGTTTACGCTGTCGGACGACACCCATCGGCTCCTCTCGCCGCTCGCAGACAACGGTCAGTACGTCAGCGTCAAGACCTTCATGGGCGAGATGGAGAACATGCGCTTTGAGGATCTTTTAAAGGAGTACAGCTATGTGTCGCCCAACTTCGACTACGAGTTGCTCGATCCGCAGAAAAACCGGCTGCGCGTCGAGCAGAACAACATCCGCGAACGCGGGACCTCGATTATTGAAGTGATCGACGAAGGGCAGGTGCGCACGGAGCGCATTACCGCCCAGAGCGAAGAGGCGTTGAGCAATGCCATTCTCAAGGCGCTCAAAGGCCGCGAGCTAAGGGCCTATTTTACCAGCGGCCACGGCGAGGCCGAACTGGACCAAGTCGATGAGCTCGGCTATTCCACCCTCAAAGGCCGCCTCAAGGAGCTAAACTTCGCGGTCGAAGGGGGATTGACGCTCGCAGAGCCGGTGCCCGACGACGCTACATTAGTGGTAGTCTTGGGGCCGAAGGAGCGCTTTCCCGCGGCTGAGGTCGAGGTGCTGGGGCAATACTTGGCCCGTGGAGGCAGCGCGCTGTTTTTGCTCGATCCGGGCCAGCCGACCGGACTTGAAGCGTTGTTGAACGAATACTCGGTCGAGCTGGGGCAGGACTTCGTCGTCGATCTAAGCGGCTTGGGCCAGCTCTTTGGCGCGGATGTCTCCGTGCCGGTGGTCATCAACTACGGTGATCACCCGATCACCGAAAAGTTGTCCGGCGGTACGATGAGCTTCTTTCCGCTGGCGCGCTCGGTGCAGATGACCGAACACCGGCTCAAGGAGCCGGATATCGCCGCGTTGGCGTACACCCACAAAAGCAGTTGGGGCGAAGCGGACCTAGCGCCCATAATGGGCGAGGGCGGCGAGGTGGATTTCGACCCGGAAGTAGATATGCGCGGCCCGGTGCCGCTGGGCGTGGCCGTCTCCGCAGCTGCCGACACTAGCTTGGCACCCGAGGGACGGACGCGACTAGTGGTCATCGGCGACGCGGATTTTGCTTCCAATCAGTACTTTGCCCAGCAGGCCAATGGCGAGCTATTCCTCGGCAGCGTCAGTTGGCTCACTGAAGATGAAGACCGCCTGACCATCACCGACAAGCAACCCGCCTTCAATCCCATCAACCTGATCGGCAATCAAGGTGCGGTCATTCTCTGGGTTTCGGTGTTCATCGTGCCGTTTGCGGTCGCTTTGTCGGGCATGGTCATGGTACTCCGGCGTGGCTATCAGACCTATGCCGAGGGTTTTGTGTCGTGGCTGGTGTACACCTTTTGGGGCAATGCGATGTTCTTCTTCATCAGCGGCATCATTGCCACCAGTGAGGGGGCGATCTTTGAGGGAGAGGTCAAATTGATCGCGGCCTTGGCCTCGGCGGCCATTGGCTATGGCCTCTATCGGCACGCGGGGTGGGCTTGGCAAGCCGGCTTGGTGTTTGCGGTGTTGTGCGCCGGCGTGGTCGCGCTGACGATTTTTACCGGTGCCAGCCTTGGGTTCTCGCTGATTCCCAACGAGACGGTGCAACTGATCTACGCCGCGGTTTTTGTGGTCAACGCGGCCATTCTCGTGTGGATTAAAAAGGTCTTTGTACAAGAGGAGCAAGCATGAAATTCAAGACCAATATCGCAATCGGTGCCGTCTTTGTGGCGCTGTTGGCCTTTGTCTATTTCTACGAGATCAAGGGCGGTGAGGAGCGCCGCCAAGAAGCCGAAAAATCCAAGCAGCTATTCGTCTTCCAAGACGACGATGCACAGCGGCTCGAACTGTTGCGCGGCGACGATGCCTTGGTGTTGGACAAGGGGACGGGCGGCTGGAACCTGAGCGCGCCCATGACCGACGGCGCGGACCAAGAGGCTGTAGAGCGCTACTTGCGCAATTTGCGCGAGTGCGAGCGGGAAAAGGTGGTCGTCGATAGCGCGAACGCGAGCGCAGGGGAAGCCGCCCAATACGGGCTTGACGCGCCACGGCTCAAGGTGCGGCTGCAAACCGAGGACGGCGCTGAGCAGGTGGTGGCTTTTGGAGCGGATAGCCCTACCGACCGCTTCACGTACGCCCAACTACAAGGCGACAATCCCGAGATCTTTGTAGTGCGCGCTTGGCGCTTTGACAACCTCGACAAGCGCGCTTTTGACCTGCGCGACCGCCGAGTGCTGACCTTTGCCAAAGACGAGGTGATGCAAGTACAGCGGTGGGGGACGGGCGGTGCGGCCGTGCTGGCGCGGGCCGAGACCGATTGGCAAATGCGCGAGCCGGTAGTCGCCCGGGCCGACGTTGACGCGGTGGACGGCTTGCTCGACAAAATCGATCAAGCCGAGATCGAGGCTTTTGTCGCCGAAGATCCAGATACTACTGCCTTGGCCAGCTATGGCTTAGGGGAGCGCGCATCGCAGGTGGAGATCGCCTTGCTCGTCGGCGCAGACCGGGCCGAGAAGCGCTTGGCCATTGGCGGCGCGGACGAACAGGGCCGTTGGTACGCACGCGACGCCAGTCGGCCGCAAGTATTTTTGGTCGATTCGACGCTGGTGCAAGAGCTTACCAAGGGCATCTCCGACCTGCGCGACAAAGAGCCGCTGCGCTTTGAGCGCGAGCAGGTCGAGCGCATCGTTCTGACGCGCGGGGCTGCGACCGCGTTTGCGGCCGACAAGGACACCAGCGGGGTGTGGCACTTGTCCGAGCCGATGGGGCGCGACGCCAAATCGTGGAAGCTCAACAGCCTCCTGAGCGACTTGGAGCAACTCGAAGTCGCGGATTTTGCCGAGGAATTGCCCGCTGAGGCCGCGCCTGCCTTCAGTATCGAGCTGCTCGGCGCAGGACAAGCCTTGCTGACCACGCGCTTTAGCACAGCCGCCGAGACCTCGTACCTGCAACAGGAGGGCGATGACGCGGTGTACGTTGTGAGTGGAGACGACTTCGCCGAGTTGGATTTGAACATAGACGACGTGGCGCAAGCGCCCAAAAAGCCGGCTGAACCCGCCGCCAGCAGCGAAGAAGATCCCAACGACGGCGGCGCTGACAGTCCATAATGTATCTCGGCGGTCTGCTCGCCGCGCTAGTGGTCCTCGCCGAAGGGCTGCACGCCCAAGTGCCTCGGGCCGAGGCTGCCTTGGACACCGCGACGGCTCGGGTCGGCGATCCCATCCGCCTGACGCTGACGCTCCACCACGACGCCACTGCGCGTCCCGAGGTGCCGGACCTATCCCAGATCCTAGGAGATTTTGCTCTCCGTTGCGCCGACTGGCACCAACGCGAGGTCGCGACTGGTGTTGAGCTAGCGCAAGAATGTGAACTGCGTCTCTACGAATTGGGGCTGCACGAGGTGCCGGCCGTGGCCGTGCCCTTTGTTACTACTGCGGGCGACACGCTCCTGCGCGCGACCCAACCCTTAGCCATAGAGGTCATCAGCGCCCGGGGCGAAGGGGAGGACCAACTACGCGACATCAAACCGCCCGTACTCATCAGCGGGGGAGTGCCCTTGTGGGTGGTCGTCGCACTGGGACTGCTGGTGTTGGCACTTTGCGCGCTCGGCGGCATTTGGCTCTGGCGTCGTCGCACCCACACTCCAGAGCCTCCGCCCCCGCCCGAGCCGATAGACTACGCGGCTGAATTCGCGCGCATCGCCGAGAGCGGTCTGCTGGAACGCGGCGAGTTCAAAACATACTACTCACTGCTATCGGAAAATCTGCGCCGCTTCTTGGAGGAAAGCTTGGCAATTGAGGCCATGGAGCAGACTACGTCCGAGCTAGCGGACGCGTTGCAGGAGGGCGAGGTTGATACCGCGCTTAGGGAGCAGGTCATCGACTATTTGGCTGCGGCCGACTTGGTGAAGTTCGCCCGCTTCCATCCGGCGCTGGACGAGGCCCGGCATGCACCAGACGGTGGCCTAGCTATATTGCGCGCTATTGAGGAGGCGGTCGCAAGCCGCGCTGTTGAGGCCCATGCAGAACATCCGGTTTGAAAACCCCGAGTGGCTGTTGTTGCTGCTGCTGTTGCCCGTCTTGCTCTACAGCTATGTGCGCGCGCACCGGGGTCGCCGGAGCAGCGTGCAGTTTTCCGACCTCGGCGTGTTGCACCGCGCCACCGCGTCGCTGTGGACCAAGCTCCGGCACGGCCTCCTCGTCTTGAAGCTACTTGGCTTGAGTTGTCTCATTGTAGCTATGGCCCGCCCACAAGCCGGGCGCGAAGTGCGGGAAATATCGGGCGAGGGCATCGACATCATGCTGACGTTAGACATTTCGTCGAGCATGGAGTTGAACGATCTAGACGAGGGCCAGAAGAGCCGCTTACAGGTGGCCAAGGAAGTGGTGGCCGATTTTATCGCCGGCCGCCATAGCGACCGCATCGGCATGGTTGTCTTTGCCGGTGAGAGTTTCACCCAGTGCCCGCTGACCCTCGACTATCGAGTGCTGTTGGAATTTCTCGAGGGCGTGGAAATCGCCAGCGAGGAATGGGATGGCACGGCTATTGGCATGGCGCTGATCAACGCCTGTAACCGCCTGCGCGACTCGGACGCCGAGAGCAAGGTGATTATCCTGCTGACCGATGGCGTGAACAACGCCGGCGAGGTCGAGCCGTTGACCGCGGCTGAAGTGGCCGCGGCCGTGGGCATTCGGGTCTATACGATTGGCGTGGGCAGTGATGGGGAGATTCGCCGGCCCGTGCGCGGGGTGTTCGGCACCCGCTATCAGACCGTACAGGTGGAGATCGACGAGGAGACCTTACAGGAGGTGGCCGCGCGCACCGGCGGCCAGTACTACCGGGCAACCAGCGAAGAAAAGCTAGAGGCCATCTACCGCGAGATCGGCGAGTTAGAGGCGACCGAGATCAAATCCGAAATCCACCTGAACTACTCGGAGCGTTTCGCCTATTTTCTCTACGCGGGCTTGGGCTTGCTGTTGGTGGAGATGTTGTTGGCGAATACCCGCTTTCGCTCGCTGCCTTGATCCGCAGATGGACGCAGATGGACGCAGAATCGTTCATTCATTCAGGATTGTTGTATGACAGGGGTGTGTAAGGTCGGTTAATATGCGCTTTGCAAATTTGTACAATTTTTGGTTGCTGTTGCTGCTGCCCTTTTTGGCGGCCTTTTTGGCTTGGGCGCTGTGGGTGCGCCGCCGTGCCTTAGCGCGTTTTGCCCACGGCCCGCTGGCCGAGAAGCTGACCCGCAACCTGAGCCGGGGCCGCCAGATGAGCAAGTGCGTCCTATTGGGATTGGGGACCTTTTTTGCGATCCTCGCCCTGACCGGCCCCCAATTCGGCACGCAACTCGAAATGGCCGAGCGCAAGGGCGTAGATGTGATGGTGGTGCTCGACGTGTCGCGCAGTATGCAGGCCGAGGACGTCAAGCCGAACCGCTTGGCGCGGGCCAAGTACCAAATCCGCGGCTTGTTGGATTTGCTCCGAGGCGACCGGGTTGGGTTGGTGGTTTTTGCGGGCCAGGCTTTTGTTCAATGCCCGCTGACGACCGACTACGGCGCGGTGGAGTTGTTTCTCGACGTGCTGGACGCCGGGGCCATACCCGTCCAAGGAACGGCCATTGGCGACGCCGTGCGGCTGGCCACGCGCTCGTTTGAAGAGGGCGAAGGTCAGCACAAGGCCATCGTGCTCTTTACCGACGGCGAGGATCACGTGGGGCAGCCGCTGGCCGCGGCGCAAACAGCCGCCGCACAGGGCGTGCGCATCTTTGCCTTGGGGCTGGGGACGCCCGATGGCGAGTTGATTCCCACCGAGGAGGAGGGTGGAGGCGTGAGCTTTCACAAGGACCAGCGCGGCCAATACGTCAAAACCCGGCTCGACGAGAGCACCTTGCAGGACATGGCGCTGGAGACGGGGGGCGATTACTTTCGCACTACCTTGGGAGGCGCGGAATTGGACGCCTTGTACAGCCAGATCGCCGAGATGGATCAGCGCGAAATCGGCTCTACCCGTCTCACTCGCTATCAGGAGCGTTTCCAATGGCCCCTATTGTTGGCCCTTTGCTGTTTCTTCGCCGAGGCTTTCTTAGGCGATGCGCGGGTACAGGCCCGCGAGTGGAAGGGGCGGTTCGCTTAATGGGTACACTGTGGGTCGTCTTGGGGATTTGGCTGGTCGTCTGCGGGGCGACCGTGGGCGATCCCGTGGCCAGCAAGAGTGCCGAGGCGTTGGAGCACTACCAGCGCGGCGAGTACGATCAGGCCCTGCAACTCTACCGCGACGCCCTCCTCGACCGGCCCGATGCGCCCGAGTTGCACTTCAACGTCGGGGACGCGCTTTTTAAGCGCGGCGAGTACGACCAAGCCTTGCGGGAATTTGAGCGCGTGCTCAGCGCCGAGGAGAAGAAAATCCAGGCGCAGGCCCATTACAACATGGGCAATAGCTTCTTTCAGCAGCAGGCGTTTGAACAGGCCGTCGCCGCGTACAAGCAGGCGCTGGAGCTAGACGCCGCCGACGAGGATGCAAAGGTGAACTTGGAACTGGCGCTGGAGAAATTGCAGGAGCAGCAACAGCAGCAAGAGCAACAGCAGGAGGATTCGGAACAGGATCAACAGGACCAAGAGCAACAGCAGGATTCAGAGCAGAATCAACAGAATCAGGAGCAGCAAGATTCAGAGCAAGATCAACAGGACCAAGAGCAGCAACAGCAGGAGGATTCGGAGCAGGATCAACAGGACCAGCAGCAACAGCAACAAAGTGAGCAGGATCAACAGTCGGAAGAGCAGCCCGCCGAGCAGCAGTCCATTAGCCCCGAGGAAGCTCAGCAGCTCATGGACGCACTAAAAAACCGCGAGTTGGACGCTCAGAAGCGCCGGTTTCGCGCCACTGGCAAAGTGCAGGCTAGGGACTGGTGAAAGCGCGGCTGACCATACCGTTAGTGCTGTGGGTGCTGGCGGCATCTAGCGCTGTAGCGGCGGCGATTCAGTTCGAGGCGTCCGTCGATCGCACGCGTGCCAGTCAGAGCGAGCCGATTCGCCTGACGCTCCGCATCACTTCCGACGAGCAATTGGGTCAGGTGACGCCAGCATTCGACCTAAAAGATTTCCACGTCGAAGGGCCGGCGACTAGCACGCGGATGGAGATGAGAAACACCGACATCACCTTTTCCCGCGAGCTAACGTACGTCCTCTATGCCAAGAAAGCCGGCACCTTTACCATCGGCCCGATGCAACTGGAAATGGACGGCGAGCGCTATGAGACCAAGCCCATTACCGTCGAGATCGTCCAAGGTGCCAGCCGCTCGCAAGCAGGTCAGGCAGACAACCCTCCCATCTTCGTGTTGGCGCGCGCCGACCACCAGCGGGCTTATGTGGGGCAGCAAGTCACCGTGTCCTACGACCTATTCTACCGCATCCAACCGCACAACGTCAGCTTCAACAAGCTGCCGACCTTCGTCGGGTTTTGGACCGAAGATCTCTTTGTCGCCCAACAGCTAGAGTCGCATCAGGAGATGCGCGGCGGTGTGTCTTACAACGTCGCGCCACTGCGGCGCGTGGCCCTTTTTCCCACCGGCGCAGGGACCCACGCTGTCGGCACGCTGGCCGTTTCCTGCGACATCCCTCAACAGCGCTCGCGGCGCGGCGGCGTGCTCGACGACTTTTTCGCTGGCGATCCGTTTTTTGGCCGCTCGCGCTCAGTGCTTCTGCAAAGTGAAGAATTGCAAATCGAGGTGCTGCCGCTGCCCGAGCAGGGCCGTCCCGAGGAATTCACCGGCGCGGTGGGACGCTTCCAGCTCAGCGTCGAGGCCCAGCCGACCCAAGTCGCGGTCGGGGATCCGGTAACGCTGCGAGTGCTCGTCGAGGGAGAGGGCAACATGGCTGCGGTACAGCCTTTGCAAGTCGATGCGGCCACTGGTGTCAAGCTCTACGATCCCAAGGTCGAGGAAGAAGAGCGGATCACTAACGGCGTGTACGGGGGCCGTCGCCTCTTTGAGTACATCGTGATTCCCGAGCAAGGCGGCACCTTGAACATCCCGCCGTTGCGCTTTGCGTACTTCGACCCCCACCAAGCGCGTTATGAGGTCCTTGAATCTGCGCCGATTACCATTCACAGCGAGGGAAGTGCCGAAGAGGAAGGGGTGAGCTACGGGCTGAGCCGGCGCGACATCGAGGCTGTCGGGGAAGACATTCGCTATATCAAACCTGACGCCGAGATCCTCGGCGCGGGCTCCACGTTGTACAACAGCTATTGGTTTTGGACCTTGCAGGGCGCGCTACCCCTCGCCTTCTTTGCCCTGCTTGTGTGGCAGCGCCACCAGCGGCGCTTGCAGGGCGATGTGGCGTACGCGCGTCAGCGCCGGGCCAAAGGCGAAGCTGGTCGCCGCTTAGCTCGCGCCGATGACTTGCTTGAAACCGGCACTGAGGCCGAGTTCTACGGCGAGGTCCGCGCTGCGTTGCTGGAGTTCGTGGCCGACCGTCTCAACCTCGCTGCGGCTGGTTTGACGATTGAGGTCTGCGCTGAAGTCTTGGCGGTGCGCCAAGTCGAGGACGAGACGATTGCTCGGTTGCGCGACTTGCTGACACGCTGCGATTTTGCGCGTTTTGCGCCCTCGGGCGGCCCGCCGACGGATCGGACGGCGGCGCGGCGCTTGGCTGGAGAGGTGATCGCGGGTTTGGAGAAGCGGATATGATGCGCGCACTGGCGCTGTTGGTCCTATTGGGCACTCAACTCCACGCTGGGGCCGCGGCCGGGCAGTACAACGAGGCCAATGCGCTCTATCGGGACGGGGATTTTGCTGCGGCGCGGCGCAGCTACTTGGCGGTGGTAGAAGCCGGGGTGCAAGACGCGCGGCTCTACTACAACTTAGGCAATGCCTGCTTCAAGTCCGGGAAGCTGGGCGAAGCGATTCTCTGGTATGAGCGAGCGCGGCGCTTGCTGCCGCACGACGAGGACATTGAGGCCAATCTGCGCTTTGCCAACCTAGTGAAGAAGGACCGCGATCCGCAAACTGAGAATGGTCTGGGTGCGCTGGTCGCCGCGTTGGTGGGTGCCTACTTCTGGCCTACATTTAACCAACTCAGCCTGTTGTTCGCCGCGGCATTTTTTGCGGTTTTTGTCTTAGGGGTGCGGTGGTTGTTTGCCCAGGCGCCCCCCGGTGCGCTGTGGCTAGTCGGGATGTTGCTCTGTGCGGGGCTGAGTGTCGGGTCCGCGCTCTGGCTGGGGACGCGCCTCCACCATCAGGCGCAGACGAGCGAAGCCATCATCACAGTTGACATGGCGCACGCGCGCTCCGGCCCCGATATCGGGCAAACAGAGGTTTTTGTTGCACACGAGGGGACGAAGGTGCGCTTGGTGCGGCAGGAGGGTGGGTGGATGCTGGTGCGGTTGGCCAATGGCCTCGGCGGGTGGATGCCAGCGGAAGCCCTGACGCGGATCTGAACCAGTCTAAACAACGGGCGACCACAAGGGTCGCCCCTACATTTCGCGTAGATCAAACCACAACCAAAAACGAGGATAAGCCATGAGCACGCTCAAAGTAGGTATCGTCGGCGTCGGCGGGATCGCCCGCACGCATCTCCCCGGCTGGGAGGCTTCTAGCGAGGCCGAGCTAGTCGCTGGCAGCGATATTAGCGAGGAGGCACTGAAGCGCTTTGGCGCAGAAAACGGAGTCACTAAGCTGCACACCGACCCGGAGGCGCTGTTCAGCGATCCCGATATCGACATTATCGACATTTGCACGCCCAACATGTATCATGCCCCCTTGGCCATTGCCGCGCTGTCGGCCGGCAAGCACGTGATCTGCGAAAAGCCTTTGGCTCCCACGCCCGAGGATGTTAACCAGATGATCGCGGCGCGCGATGCCTCGGGTAAGGAGCTGATGACGGCGCAGCACTTTCGCTTTCAGGGCTCGTCCCGCGCGCTAAAGGACGAGA
>JAJDYK010000270.1 GCA_022825185.1 Candidatus Latescibacterota bacterium
CGAAATCGCCAGACAACAAGCCAGCAACAGCACCGAGGGCGCGGTCCGCACGAGCTGTCTCCTAGCTCCGATGGTAATCCTGCAGGGATTACACGCCCAGTTCGGCGCGTTGCAGCGCCTCAATGCCCGCGGCCGCAGCCCGAGCACCGGCCATTGTCGTGGTATAGGGCACGCCGGTTACGACTGCGGCTCGACGCACCGCGAAGTCGTCGTAGTAAGAAGGTTCGTCGAGCGGGGTGTTGATAATCAGATCGATCTGACGGTTGCGAATCGCGTCTTCGATGTGTGGGCTGCCCTCGTGAATTTTGTGTACCCGCTCCGCGGCGATGTCGTGCTTGCCGAGGAAGTCGCGCGTGCCCTGCGTAGCCACCAACTCAAACCCAGCCGCGCGCAGCCGGCGCGCCACTGGCAAAACCTCCTCTTTATCGCAGTCGGCCACGCTGATAAAGACCCGGCCGCGCGACGGCAGCAGCGAACCCGCCCCCATCTGCGCCTTGAGGAAGGCCGTGCCGAAATCGTGGCCAATGCCCATAACCTCGCCCGTGGATTTCATCTCCGGCCCCAGCAGACTATCGGCCCCAGGGAATTTTATAAAGGGCAACACGGCCTCCTTGACCGATATATGCGCGGGCACGATCTCCTCGGTAAAACCCTGTTCGCGCAAGCGCACCCCCACCATGGCCAACGCGGCGATCTTGGCCAGCGGGCGGCCAATGGCCTTGCTGACAAACGGTACGGTGCGCGAAGCCCGGGGATTTACCTCAATCGCATAGACCTCGTCTTGATAGACAGCGTATTGCACGTTCATCAGGCCAATCACGTCGAGGGAGCGCGCCAGCGCGTGGGTGTGCTCGCGCATGGCTTCGATGTGCTTGGCCGGCGTGTCGTAGGGCGGCAAGGCGCAGGCACTGTCGCCCGAATGCACGCCAGCGTGTTCGATGTGCTGCATGATCCCGCCAACGACCACATCCGTCCCGTCGGCCACCGCATCTACGTCGAATTCTTCCGCGCCTTGCAAGTAGCGATCGATGAGCACGGGCCGCTCGGGCGCGACCTCAATGGCCTCGTTCATGTAGGTTTCGAGACTCCCGACATCGTAGGCGATGACCATGGCCCGCCCGCCCAGCACGTACGAGGGCCGCACCAAGACCGGAAAGCCAATCTGCTCAGCAATGGCGCATGCCTCTTCACAACTGGCGGCCATGCCATTCTCCGGCTGGCGGATGCCCAGTTCGTTCAACAGTTGACCAAAGCGCTCGCGATCCTCGGCCAAGTCAATACTGCTGGGCGAGGTGCCGATGATGGGCACGCCCTCGCGCTCTAGTTCGACGGCCAAGTTCAGCGGGGTCTGCCCGCCGAACTGCACGATGACGCCGTCTGGAGCTTCGCGCTCGACGATGTGCAGCACGTCTTCGATCGTCAGTGGCTCAAAGTAGAGCTTGTCGGCCGTGTCGTAATCCGTGCTGACCGTCTCGGGATTGGAGTTGACCATGATGGTCTCATAACCGATTTCGCGCAGCGCAAAACACGCGTGGACGCAGCAGTAATCGAACTCAATTCCCTGGCCGATGCGGTTCGGTCCCCCACCGAGGATGGCGATCTTCTTGCGCGTCGAGCGCTGCACTTCGTCCTCGCGGTCGTACGTCGAGTAGTGGTAGGGCGTGTGGGCCTCGAACTCAGCGGCGCAGGTATCGACTGTTTTGTACACCGGACGAATATCCAACTCGCGGCGACGCCGACGGACACCCGCCTCGTCGCAGCCATTGAGATGCGCTAGCTGGCGGTCGCTAAATCCCCACTCCTTGGCGCGGCGCAATAAGGCGACATCGGCGAGCACGTCTTCGCGCGCTAGCTGTTGTTCGAGTTCAAAAAGCTGGTAGAGTTGGTCGAGAAACCACGGATCAATGCCCGTGAGGCCATAGAGTTCGTCGTGGGTGTAGCCTTTGGCGATGGCCAGCTTGAGGTAGAACATGCGCTGGGAGTTGGGACGCATCAATTTCTCGCGCAGTTCCTCGTCGGCCACCTCGGCCGCACTGAAATCCTTGCCGTCGGCCCCAAAACCTGCGCGGCCAACCTCCAGCGAGCGCAGACCCTTTTGCAGCGACTCCTTAAAGGTCCGACCAATCGCCATGGTCTCGCCCACCGAGCGCATCTGGGTGTCGAGTGCGTCCGGCGTGCTGGGAAATTTCTCAAAGGTAAAGCGCGGAATTTTGGTCACCACATAGTCGATGGTCGGCTCAAAGGACGCTGGAGTCTCGCGGGTGATGTCGTTGCGGATTTCGTCCAGACTGTAGCCCACGGCCAGTTTGGCGGCGATCTTGGCAATGGGAAAGCCCGTTGCCTTGGACGCCAACGCCGAGGAGCGCGAGACCCGGGGGTTCATCTCGATTACTACCATGCGGCCGTCGGTGGGATTGACCGCAAACTGGATATTGGACCCGCCGGTATCGACGCCGATCTCGCGCATGATGCGGATGGCCGCATCGCGCATGTGCTGATATTCCTTGTCGGACAAAGTCTGCGCCGGCGCAACCGTGATGCTGTCGCCGGTGTGAATGCCCATGGGGTCGAAGTTTTCAATCGAGCAGATGATGACCACGTTGTCGCGGTGATCGCGCATGACCTCCAACTCGAATTCCTTCCACCCGAGCACCGATTCCTCAATCAACACCTCGTCAATTGGACTCAGGTCGAGACCATGACTCACGATCCGCTCGAATTCCTCGGCGTTGTACGCCACGCCGCCGCCAGAGCCTCCCAGCGTAAAAGCGGGGCGGATGATCGTCGGGTAGCCCAATTCAGCTTGGTGCTTTTGCGCCTCTTCGAGGCTGTGGACAAAAGCTCCGCGCGGCATGTCCAACCCGGCCCGGTCCATGGCGGCTTTGAAGAGTTCGCGGTCTTCGGCCATCTTGATCGCGTCGATTCGCGCACCAATCATCTCGACGTCGTGCTCGGCGAGGGCTCCGCTTTCGGCCAAGGCCACCGCCGTGTTGAGCGCGGTTTGGCCGCCGAGCGTCGGCAGAAGGGCCTGCGGCTTTTCCTCGGCGATGATCCGCGCGCAAATCTCCGGCGTAATCGGCTCGATATAAGTCCGGTGGGCTACCTCTGGATCGGTCATAATGGTAGCCGGATTGCTATTGACCAAGACGATGTCGTAGCCTTCTTCGGCCAGCGCCTTGCAGGCTTGCGTTCCCGAATAATCAAATTCGCAGGCTTGGCCAATGACGATGGGGCCAGAGCCAATGAGCATTATTTTTTCAATATCTGTGCGTTTGGGCATGGAGTTTTAGTGAGACAAGGTCAAAGCAGGGGAAGCTGGTGGGGAGGTTTCGCGTGGGTCTGCGAGTGATTCGAGTATGTATCCCAGTCAGGAGCGTACTCTTCGGCCTGATCCCCCCATCCGAACCAACCTTTCCGCGGCCCTCGTGCAAACAACTCAATGAAGGGACCCGGGCTGCACGCCTCAATCAAATCGTACTGCTCGTCTGGCTTCCGGCTGTGTTCTCGCTTTTGCGAGACGATGATGTTTTCTTGGCTGCGCCCGGGCTGTAGCGTTCTGGCATTCTTGCCACGGACGCCGAATAGGATCATCTCCGTCACATTGCGAAAGTAGAATCCCACGCCCCGTCGGTCCGGCCCGCCGTCCTTTCGCACCTTGTACCAGATGATGTTCGTCTTGTAGTTGAAGCCCCAGCTATCCATGACCTCAAGGCCGTAAGGCAGCAGCGCGTTTGGCACCCACAAGTATAAATGCGCGGTTTCCGTCGCAATTAATTCTACCGGTAGGTCTCCGATCTCCCGAAACGACATCGTCGAATATCTCGCGAGCCGTCGGTGCTCGGGTGCCATCTTCCCCGTTCGATTATGAAATCGCCAAGGAGGATCGGCGAGAATGGTCGAAAATTTCCTACCGCCTACTGCGGCGAGTAAATCGTTGGCTTCGGTCATTTACTCATCCTCTACATACAACTTTTTCGAGATACCAAATACCAAGATGGGACAGCCGCCACCTCCGCCTCCTTCGATTCGCGGAAGTAATTTGCTCATATGCGTTGTCGATGCCCCATAAGACGGCCCTTTGTTTAGGGCATTGAAAATTTCTTGGAGTTCATCGCACCGCGTGATGATGACGCCAACGCTGATAGCACGAAGATCAAAAAGCAGTCTGAAGTTATTCAAGTCCCGGTCATAGAATGGGTCCTTGTTATTCCATTCTATTTCGAGGGCAACTCGATTGCGGAAGCAATCTATTTTGTGCGTTGGTGCCTTGCGGCTAGTTTCGTCTATTACGACCTTCGTCGAGAATTCCTTCTCTTCCCAGTCTCTTTCGTATAGGTAATTGTCAATAAAAGACGAAATCGCAGATTTCCCGCCACCGGGCTTCACTATCCAGCTTTTTCTAAGGCGAAACTCCTGCAAGACCGAAATGATGTCGTTCCATTCATCGGGAAAGTCTTCGTTCAGTATCGCGCAGGCGTGCTTCCACTCGTGGACTTCGTAGTGCTCGCGAATGAAATCAGGCAGTAAATCCGTAGTCATTAAGAATCCGAGCAATCTCGATAAGGGCAAATTCTGGCTACAGGTTTACACTGATTTGCGCTAGTGCCATATCTGCACAGTCCACAGTCCAAATTTTAATATCTCCTTGACATAATATCGCAAAAGGCCCACTAAAATTCGTCCCTGTCGAGCAGATGCAAGTGGTCAAAACCTTAGGTAAATGAGGAACAGGATGAGCGCGATTACAGTGATGCAGCCAGCTTGGAGCAAAAGCTGGCCGTAGCGCTCCCAATCGTGGCCCTGACGGACCTTAAACTTGGGACGCGCCACTTCTTCCTCGAGATCTACCTGAAAGCGCTGCTCGTTGATGAGGCGGACTAGATGGGGATCGTAGTCGGCAATGGCCTTTAGGACCATGCGCTTGCGGCGCGCCGCTTTTTCAGCGCAGGCCCGCTGGGCGTCCTTAGCCGCGACCTTGCCCAGATCAGTGGACTGGTCGGCGCTGCGAGTACTGGTCTTCTCTCGCGATAAATTCTCGGCCAAGCGGCTGAGCGCTTCGCGGCTTTTCACATTGTCCTGAATAACGGTATAGCAGGTGTCGATAAAGCGGCTAAAATCGGCGAGAATTTCCTCTTCCGAGAGCCCCAGCAAGTAGGACTCTTCGATCATTTCTTCAATGGCGTCTTTGACGTCGGCCATAACGCAAGCCCTGTAAATCCTGTTGGGTTAAATGAAAAGCCAAGAAGTACCCCCACCGGCACTCCCTTTCTACTTCCATTTTCAGATTACACCATCGCTTCAAACATGTCAAGCGGACCGCGCCGCATCCACCATAGCCAAGGCGACTTCGTCGGCTATGTCGCCCGCCCGCATCCCCCATTCCCCCAGCCGCTCGACCGCCCGATCTCCAGCCCGACCGTGGACATAGACCCCGAGGCAGGCCGCGGCTTCCGCATCTAGCCCTTGGGCCATCAACCCGGCGATGATCCCGGTCAGCACGTCGCCCGACCCAGCCGTGGCCATACCCGGATTGCCCGTGGAGTTGACCGCCACGCGTCCGTCGCGCAACGCCACGACGGTCGGCGCACCTTTCAACACGAGTGTCGCGCCAAATTCACTGGCAAAGTCGCGGGCCACAGCCATCGGCGCATCGGCAATCCGCTGCTTGTCCAACCCACTCAAGCGGGCGAACTCGCCCACGTGGGGCGTGAGAACCAGCGGTGCCGAGCGGCCCTTTAGCACTTCGGCTTGACCGGCAAATGCACTAAGCCCGTCCGCATCCAAAACGAGGGGCAGTTCGGTTTGCAACACCAGCCGCCTCACCAACTCCTCAGTCTCTCGGTAGCGCCCCAACCCCGGCCCCAAGGCCAAGACATCGGCCCGCGTCAACATAGCGCTGATCTCACCCAAGGCCCGCAGCGACAAACAGCGCCGTTTGCGCACTTCCGGCAACGGTCGGGTCATCACCTCCGAGAGCTTGACCTCGAGAATGTCGTTGAGGCTTGCCGGTACCCCTAGATGGACGCGACCAGCCCCGCTCCTGAGCGCGGCATCCGCGGTCAGCGCAGCCGCCCCAGTCATACCCACCGACCCTGCGACCACAGCCACCGTCCCGCAACTCCCCTTGTGCTCGTCGCCGCGACGCCGTGGCACGAGCGACCCCAGCCCCTCGACGGAAAGCAGTAGAGCCTGAGAAGCCGCATCGCGCAGAATGGGCTCGAGGAAGCCGATATTGGCCAAGTGCAACGCACCGCAATGCGACCGGCCGGGATAGAATAACTGTCCGACTTTGACCAAGCCGAAGGTCACTGTCAGCACCGCTTGCACGGCCGCGCCGTGTACCTGTCCGGTTTCAGCCTCAACCCCCGAGGGAATATCCACGGCCACCACCGGCCTTTCGCAACAGGCAATGCGCTCGATGACGCGCGCCATGGCGGGACGGGGTGCCCCGCTCAATCCAGTTCCCAAAAGCGCGTCAATCACCAAGTCTGCTTCCTGGATCGCTGCGTCGAGTGGAGCCAAATCCTCGCCGAGCACTTCGACGGCCTCGCCCTCCTGTTCGCAACGCCGCAAGTGCTCGGCCGCAGCCCCTTGCACGTCCGCGCGATCTGCCGCGAGGAAGACGCGCGCCGACCCACCGCCAGCGCGCAAGAGCCGAGCTACAGCAAACCCGTCACCGCCATTGTTGCCCTTGCCGCACAAGACCACAGCCTGCAAACCAGCCAAGCCATCCCAGCGCGCCGCAATGGCCGCAACTACCTCTGTACCCGCTCGCTCTATAAGTTCGGCGCTAGAAATACCCGCCTCTGCGATCGTGCGCTGATCAACTGCGGCCATTTCTCGGCCCGTTACCAGTTTGGGCAAGTCCATGCTCAAGCCTCCCAAGGGCGGATCAGTTCGCGCAGCCGGCGCGGGGCTTCGCTGGGCAGCGGCTGGCCTGTGTACTTGGGCAAGAGCGCGCGAAAGCCGACGCTGATCCACAAGGCCCAAGCCGCCAAGCCGCCGCAGAACAACCCCAAGCCAGAAGCGACGCCAAGACCGAGGGCCAAGCCTGCGGTCAGCAAAAAAATCAGCGAGAGCTTTACATTGTCAACCGACAGGAGAAAGCTGTAGCGCACCGTGGACCACACCGACCCCTCTTGGGTGACCAGCACCGGAAAAACATACACCGCAACCATGCCCACCAGCAGTAGAAACCAGACCATCAGCCCACCCAAAAACACCCCCAACCAGCCGCCGATCCGCTGATAAAAGACCACGTTGGCCAGCACCAGCGCGACCGCGGCGACCATCAGCAACCCCAGCGCGAAGGCGCGCCAAAAAAACGCGCGGCCAGCCGCCCAGAACTCCCGCAGACCAAAGTCCCTGTCCCGCGCCCAAGCGGCCCCAGCGGCAAAGAGCATGGCCGTGGCCGGTGCGCTCAACAGCAGAGTACCGGCTAAGACAGCAGCCCCCACCAGCCCCACGCCGCCCAGCCCAAACCCTACTTGCAAAAGCGCGTACGCCCCTGCGATCCAAGGCAAACTCAACGCGCTCCACAGCAAGTTGTAGCCCACCAGCCCGCCTAAGCGGTCGTACGCCGTCCACAAGAAGCGTCGCAGGTTTTCGCTCAATGGGCCTCCAAGCCGCGCAGCATAAACTCGGCGTACGTGCGCGCCGTCAACGCCAAGTCGCGCACCCGCACGCGCTCATCCACTCCGTGAATGCGCTCGCCCTTTACGCCATAGCCAATGCCGGGCAGGCCGCCGTCAACCGCAAAGTAGTGCAGGTCTGTAAAGCCAGAACTGAGCCGGTAGCTAGCGGCGCGGCGGCGCACGGCTTGCACGGCCTGTGCAAAGGCCTGGGGCAGCGCGTGCTCGGCATCGACGACGCAAGGTTCAATCCGCAACGGCGCTGCCACTCGGCAGGGCGGCTCGGCGGCTCGCTCCACAGCGCGTCTCAGCTCGCGCTCGACGGCCGCAAGTTGCTCGCCGGGCACTAAGCGGCGGTCGAGCGAAAAGCGGGCATGGGCGGGCACGGTGTTGATCTTGTCGCCCTCCCCGCCCGAGAAGGTGCCGCCGATATTGAGCGTGGGACTGCGCGATCGACCGTCAAAATCCTCGTAGCAGCGCTGGGGCACATTTAGTTTCCGCTTGTAGGCTTGCAACTTCTGCACTACGCCGGCCATGGCTTCAAAGGCGTTGACCCCCTGTTCTGGGCTAGAAGCGTGAGCGGCCTTGCCCGTCAGTTCGACCTCTAACCACAGCACGCCATTGTGGCCGCAGCCGACCTGCGTCCCGGCCGCTCCCTCGCAGACGACTGCGAAATCGGCGTTCACCAGCCCCTCCTTTACAATCCATCCCGCGCCCAATTGGCCGCCGGTCTCCTCGTCGGCAGTGAACGAACACTCGATGTTAAAAGCTGGCTCAGCACCCGATTCCTTGAGCGCCTCCACAGCCATCAGCAACGCGGCGATCGCCCCTTTCATATCCCCAGAGCCGCGGCCGTAGAGCGCATCGCCAGCCAGCCCCGGCTCAAAAGGATCGCCGAATTTCCACTGCCCGGAACAAGGCACCACATCGTAGTGGGCATTGAAATGCACGGTCTGCGGTCGGCCCGCGTCCCACCGGGCAATCAGGTTGTAGCGCGGGAACTCGTCCAAGCCGAGCACGCGGCGCACCTCTTGGTCTGGGACGCGGTGGACTTTGGCTTGCAAACCCAAGCTCTGACAGCGCTCCAAGAGCGCGTCGGTCATCGCTTGGTAGTTCCGCCCCGGCGGATTGGTGGTATCCACGCGCACGAGCGTCTGCAAGCTGCCGAGCAACTGCTCTTGGTGCTTTCCAATGTATTGGTGAACGCTAGCTTTCACGCGTGATTCGTTCAGAACGTGGTCTCCTTGGTTGTTATGGGGCACCAGCGCGCCGCGGTCAAATGGTGTAGCAATACGTCTTGGGCCTCGGGCGTGCCAATCTGTTGCAAGGCCGCCGTGCTGTGCCCTTGAACGTAGCGATTTTCGTCGCTGAGGACCGCGGCCAACGCGTCTGTGGCCGCGGCAGCCGCCGGGCCAAAGTGGGCCAGCGCATACGCCGCGTTAAAGCGCACCTGATCGTCCTCGTCCGCCAACAGCGCAGCCAACGCGGACACGGAGGCTGCTGGATTCAACTCAATGGTCCCAAGAGCCTCGGCCACATTGCGCCGCACCCATGCGTCCGGGTCGTCAGTTAGCTTGCACAGGGAGTCCACGGCGTCGGTTCCAGCGCTTGCCCCCATGTCGCCCAGCGCGTACGCGGCAAAACCCCGCACGTGTTCCCGCTCATCGCCGAGGGCCGCAACCAAGGCGTCCACCGCTTCCTCCCCCACCGCACCAAGCGCATACGCCGCGTGCTCCCGCACGTGTTCCCGCTCGTCATCTAAGGCTGCAATCAACGGGCCTACGGCGGCCGCACCTACTGCACCGAGTGCATACGCCGCATTGAGACGCACCGGCTCAGCCTCGTCGCCCAGCGCACCGAGCAGTGCATCCAGTGCGGGCGCGGCCTTTTCCCCCAACCTGCCGAGGGCGTCGGTTGCTTCTAGACGTTGTTCCAACGTCCCATTAAGAGACTCGCTTAATTGCTCAATTTGCCCGTTGGCCTCGGCGCGACTTTGGGCTCCCGCGTGCCAATCCCATATCCGCGACCACACGACTCGATGCTTGCTAGAGGGCACCGACCCGTTGGCCGGCCACCCCGGAGCTTGGATGTTCCAACTGGGCCGACTCGGCTCGCTGAGGCGAGTAAATTGGAACTTCATCATGTAGCGGTTAGCGTTCGTGCTATTGGGCATGGCCCGGTGCCACAAGTCAAAATGCACCAAGGTACAGGTGCCAGCCTCGCCGAGGACTGGCAAGTGGTACTCGTCCTGCTCGTCGTCTGCGCGGCCGTTGTAGTAGTGCGTGCCGGGCATGACCGCGGTGGGACCGTTTTCCAAGGCGACGTCTTGTGGGTAGTAGAAAATCATCACCCAGCGATTGCGGTGATAGCGCACCTTGTGATA
>JAJDYK010000003.1 GCA_022825185.1 Candidatus Latescibacterota bacterium
AACGGCGCAGCAGACCATTGACGAACAGGGCGAGGAAAAACAGCAGGAAAACCGCGGCCGCGGTGGTAAAGTCAATAGTCAGGTAGGAACCGCGCACCACCAAGCTATTATAAGGCCCCCAAAAAGCGACTAGAACGCTCAAGGCCGTCCCCGCGGACAAGGCCCAGAGCGGCCGGACGGGGGCCGGGGTCAATGAATGGGCGTTGGCGACCACGACTCTACCAATTTGAACGTCTTGCGCATACCATAGATATATCCAAGCAGAGAATTAGGGCAAGGGGAAGTTTCAGCCGATGCCGAGCGAGCGAAGGTTGGGAAAACCGGCCTTACCAAGGAATAGCCTCGTACAGAAAATCCCCCGCTTCCCTATGTGCCCGACTATTGGGATGAAAATCCGTCGGGTGAACCCAGTAATCCCGTTCGTCCTTGCCAGTAAATTGCGCGAGGAGATCGACGTAGTGTATTCCCTCGTGCTGGGCAAATGCCCCGAGCGTTTCATGCACCTCTGTTAGGGGATAGGCTTTGAGTTGGTAGAACACGGGAAAGACGACCAAAGAGAATTTAATACCCTTATCGGCGCAGGATTTCTTCATCCTGCTGAGCAACTGGCGGGTCTGTGTCCAACCTAGGTTGTCTTTGTAAAGTTGTCGGTACCACGCAATGGTATCTCGGGAGATCTGCTGCCTCTCCAAGCGCGCGGCAAACCAACGCAACGCATAACTATTCCTCCCCGCCAGAAAACGGGTTGCCCCCGCATTGGAGCGCAAGTGCATAAAATCGGCCAGTTCCCTTTCCATCTCCAGCAGACGCCCAATCCTAAACGGATCGTTCAGGGTAAACGAATACACAACGCGCTCGACCCGCGTAAAGTATTCGACATAGCGCTCCATAGTCTTGGCGACCCGCTTGATGTTCATGCCCGGCGCACAGGCATTGAAAAACTGATAGCGCGCCGCTGGGCGCTCCCGATTCAATCGAAGCTCCAAGATATGCGAAAAGCGCTCCTCGACCCGAACCCCCTGCCCAAAGCCAAAGGAGTCGCCAATCACCAAGACGATTTTGTCCCTCTGCGCGTCGAACTCAGCCATTGGCCGCTCGCGCAGTTGCTCTTCGTTGCGGCGCATCTCAATGGCATTGGGCACTTTGCGCGGCGCTAGATTGGCGAGGGTGGAATCATTGTTAGCATTGCCCAGATAGGTCAACTGCCCGTACGGATGCGCTCGCCGCAGATCCCAGTCAGGAGTGCCCACAAAGTGCTCGTCGTAGCACCACAGATCGAGATTCGGATCGTCCGTTTCGTAATAGACCAAGGGATAGATCTGCTCGGACCGAGCCAAAAGCCAAAAAGAGACTTCAATGGCGAGCGCGGTAACGACCAAACTGGCAACTACCAACAGCAGCTTACCGCCAATTTCGATTCGATTCATTTGCAATGACTATTGGGCGATAGTGTAGGAGGCCCGATCTGCATAGGGACCGATGAGTGAACCGATCGCCTAGCGCGGCCAGAGCAGCGCCCGCTCTGCGTCAATGCGCGGATACACGGTCTCTCCCGGGGCAAAACGCCGCTCCTTCGACGCGACGATGTGGATGGACGCCCCGGCCCAATCGACCCATAAAATCCACGCGGCCCCAGCGTCCTCGACGACGCGCACCACCCCCGGCACGTGCCCTCCTTCGGGTGCAATGTCCTCTGGCCGGACGCCGAGCAGCATCGCGCCTGTCCCATTCAGCGCTGGCATTCGCTCGGCTTCATTCGGACCAATCCACACATCCCCGCGCCGCTGGACGCTGAGGATGTTGATCGCGGGTTGCCCCAATTGGCGCGCCACTACCAGCGAGACCGGCTGGCGATAAATAGCTTCTGGACTGCCCTGCTGCAAAATCCGTCCCTCGGCCAGCACGGCGATGGAATCGCCCATGGATAGGGCCTCGGCCTGGTCGTGGGTCACGTAGATTGCCGGAATACCCAACTCCTGCCGCAACAAGGCCAACTCTAGGCGGAGGGACTCCCGCAGCTTGGCGTCCAAATTAGTCAACGGCTCGTCAAAAAGAAACAGCCGCGGTCGCCGCACAATCGCCTGCCCAATGGCCACCCGCTGCATCTCCCCACCTGACAGGCGGGCCGCTGGCCGATCGAGCAGCCGCTCAATCTTCAGCAACTCGGCTGCCCAGCCGACGCGCTGGTCAATCTCGCCGTGCGCAAGCTGCTGGCGCGGTGCCTTGAGCGGAAATTCCAAGTTGCGCCGCACGCTCCAGTCGGGATACAGGGCAAAGTGCTGGAAGACAAACGCAATGTCGCGGTCGGCCGGCGGCCAGTGCGTCACCTCCTCGCCGTCCATTTCGACCTGTCCGGCATCGGGCGCGTCCAACCCGGCGACGATCCGCAGCAGCGTGGTCTTGCCCGCGCCGGTCGGCCCCAGTACCACCAGCATCTCGTCGGCCCCCAGCGACAGGTCAATGCCAGACAGAATCTCGGCCTTGCCAAAGCTCCGCGTCACCCCTTTTAGTTGCAACCAAGACATCTTAGAATGCATTCGCTTCGTTGACCGTGTACAAAAAGCCGCTTAACTAACGCGGCGACACTGTCTTTGATTTCGATTAGAAGCGTATCTTGGGAAAGAATTGGGCCAAGCGCAAGCTATCGACAGCGCTATAGCCTTGGTCGTGCGGTCGGCGTGTCGGCAGAGAAGTAGCGAAGAAGCAGACGCGGAGGCGGCACCCTCCACGCCCGCTTAGGTTGGATCAATCGTCCAAATAGACTGGTGCAGGCAGCCCCTCAAGCGAGCAAAAGAACTCCAACTCCGCGTCGGCGACGGGTTTTGCGGCCGGTGGCGAGGACAGCACGTAGGGATCGGCCGCGGAAAGATCAACCGAGTAGCCCAGATCGCTCAGCGTTTGCAGCGTTATGGCTGAAAGCGCCCACTCATCACTACGAATTAGTGTCATAAGCTCTCCGGACAGGATGCTACCTCGCCAATG
>JAJDYK010000148.1 GCA_022825185.1 Candidatus Latescibacterota bacterium
CCACTTGCACCGTGACGATGTCCAAGCCGTGATACTTCTGGTGCCGCACCGAAGAAGCGTAATGGCGCAACAGGCGAAACGATAGCTCTCGTTCGTCAAAGGTTTCGGTCTGTTCGTCTAAATACGCCAGACGGTCTTCTAGGTTGTCCTCGTCGAAGACCGCGAGGAATTCCATTTCTACAATTCCCCCCTCGGGTCGCGCGACGACGATCAAGCGCGGTGTTTGGCCCGCTGGATATGCATCGTCCGGCTGTAACAAACTCGACAGGGTTTCCTCGCCCGCAGAGCGCAACCGCTCGGTTGCAGTAGCGTCCCAACCGATCTGGGTGGCAACCTCTTGGAGGAAGGCGTTGATGCGGGGAAGGTCGGCTATATCCAACCGGATCTCCAAGCGTCGGCGACGCGGGCTGGTCAGTTCGAGGAACGCGGTTAGCGCAATCGCCGTTGCCGTGCCGATGGTCATGCCGTTGCCGAGCAACGCGCCCCAAGGACTAGGCAGCAGGTCTGCGAGAATGTTCTGATGCTGCATACCAAGGCCGATGGAGAACGCCAGTCCTACTACAATGGCCTTTTGTGGGTCGAGGCCGGCCCGTGCAAGGGTCTGTACCCCCTCGACGAAGAGCATGCCAATCGCGACTAGCAAGAACCCTCCCATGACCGGGCTGGGAATGGAGGTTAGTACGCTGGTTATCTTGGGAAAGAACGCCAGTGCCACGAGGATCCCCCCCACGGCATAGCCAGCACTGCGCGCGGAGACTCCGGTGAGGTTGATGAGCGAGACGGTAGAAGACGAATAGGAGGTCGTGGGCGGCGTCCCAGTAAGGCCCGATAGCAGAACGCCCACCCCATTGGCGTAGGTTGAGCCTTGGATCAGGCGAAAGTCTGTCGTCCGTGGCCGCCGCCGCGACACCTGTTGAACGACCACGCCGTCGCCGATGCCCTTGATTACTTGTACGAGGGTCACAATCAGGAACATCGGCAGCAGTGCCCAAAACCCCGCGCTCGGCGTCAGGTCCAGTCCCGGGAATCCGCTGGTGGGGATTCCAACCCAAGAAGCTGTGCCCAAGCGCCCAAAGTCGTACAGTCCGAACGGTACCGCGGCCACGCAGCCTGCGGCGATTCCAAGCAGCAGGGACCACGGCCGCCAAGTTCGGGGACCTCGCAGCATCAACATCGTGGCTGCAATCAGCGTTACCGCCGCCACGCACGGACCCGCTACCAGTGATGACCTCTCGGGCACTTCTTGCAACCGGTCGAAAGCAATGGGGAGGATCATCGCCGCAATTAGCATGAGCACCGTGCCGGAGACAACGGGCGTAATGATGCGGCGCAGCAATGGCAGCCATGCCGCCAATGCTAAGTAAAAAAACGACGACAGGACTATGAGACTCGCCAACATGGCCGGGCCGCCCTCCTCGATGGCCAGGACCGAGACGGCGATGAAGTTGGGCGTGGCTCCCATGATGAGCACGTGGCCGCCGCCCAGCCGTCCGATCTTGGCCGCTTGTAGCGCAGTGGCTATCCCGCTGATTATCAGTGCCGCGAAAACGGCCCACGACAGATAGCTTTCGCCTTGGCCAGCCGCCAGGGCGGTGATGGCTACGATCAATACCGTCGGCGCTATCCCTATTATGATACCCTGAATCCCGACCCCTAGGGCCACGGGTAGGGGACATGGCTCGTCCGGTTCGTAGCGGATGGTTGCGTTTGCGCGGGCTGATGACAAAAGAGGCTCAGCTTTCCGTCGGGATCACGGCGCGAACTGGTACACTACCGGCAATTGCGCGGTGTCTGTGATGCTCGTGTCCGCGTGGTGGTAGATGTTGATGCGCCCGGTGCCGCAGTCGCCGAAATCGTCGCAGGAGATCGCGCCGATAATTCCCTGAAAGTCGGCCGTCGTGCCGACTCCCTCGCGCAGTGCGGCGCGGTCTATGTACAGTTTGCCGTCTTGCTCCACGGCAACGGATTTGATGGCGCTGAGCAGCACGGTCGTGGCGTCGTAGGCGAATGCCCAGTACGGAGAAGTAGGCGCCCCGCCGTACGTGGCTTCATACGCGGCGAGTACTTCGTCGGCATTCTTGCCGGTCGCTGCATTGACGTTTGCGCCGTGGTCCGACTCTGGCCCGGCGAAGTACATGCCCGCCGACTGCGGCGTGCCGAGAAACTCGGCCACGAAGAGTGCCGCGCCCGTAATGAGTGTCGCATCTTCTAGGCCGTCGAACGCCCGCGCCTGCTCGGCGAAGGGCGTGCCTTCGTCTTCGAAGAGTGGGAAGAAAATGCCGTCCGGTTCGGCCGCGGCGAATTCCGCGAGGACCTCCGTCATGTCCGTGTCGCCCTTGTCGATGCGGGCGGTGGCCGAGACCTCGCCGCCGAGTGCGCTAAACGCATTGCCAAACGCGCTGACGAGAGCTGTGGTGTATGGATCGCCGTCTTCAACGGCCACCATGCGCCGCAGGCCCAATTCATTGTAGGCGAAGTCGGCGACTGCGTTGGCCTGATAGAGGTCGTTGTTGGAAGTGCGGAAATAGCCGGGGTGATAGTTGGGGTTAGCGTTGCCAGCGAGATCGGAGGTGAGCAGCGGCGAGGTGTTGGACGGTGAGATCATCACTAGTCCGGCCTCGCTGATCACCGGCGAGGCCGCCACGGCCGCGGCTGAGCACGACGTGCCAATGACGCCTAGCACCTGCGGATCGGCGCTGATCTGCTCGGCACCCGCGCGTCCGCCATCTGGCGAGCACATGCTGTCCATGGACTCGCCGAGTTCGACGGCGCGTCCGTGGATGTCGCCGAAGTCGCGCACGGCCAACTCTACGCTGTTGCGCAACGCCCCGCCTAGCGACGCCGCGCCAGTGATCGAGAGCAACGAGCGGATCTGCACGGCCTCGTCCGCGCCGAGCGGATAGAACCGCGACTCGGCCCGCCCGGCGACCGGAGTGCTGGTCCAAGTTATGCTACTGGTTCTGCGCTTGGCGGCCCCTTCGGTCGGCTGGTTGGCGGAAACGGGATCGCGGTCGGAACATGCGCCTAGGGTCAAGGCGCAGGTGAGGAGGAAAAACAGAGTGGATTTCATGGAATCTCCTTTGTGGAATTGGGCAAAGCCTTAGTTAGTGGTAATGAGGCACAGAGCGAACCGATAAACTATTCATCTCACTCTGGATAGATGCCCAAAAATTCGCGGGCCGGGTGGTGCGGCTCCGAGGCCGAGCGGGCATCGGGATCGTTTATTACCGCGGTAGCGGGCGGCACTACGGGTTGCCCGTGGGCTAGGGGGTCGTCGGTGTCTTGCATCCATTGGTCGAGGCGTTGGCGCAGATCCTCTAAGTGATCTTGGCAATTGGGGTCTGCGGCCAAGTTGTGGGTTTCGTGCGGGTCGAAGACTAAGTCGTAGAGCCGTTCGCGCTCTAGGGGGCGTTGCCGCCAGCCTTGGTCGATAAAATAGTCTTTGGTCA
>JAJDYK010000286.1 GCA_022825185.1 Candidatus Latescibacterota bacterium
GTAGATATGGGGCCGTACTTCACCGCCCTGCCCTTTCTGCTGATCCCCTTCGTCCCAGCTCTTACCATGCGGGCTTGGGCCGAAGAACGCGCCCAGCATACCTTTGAGCTACTAATGACCCTGCCGCTGCACTCCTTGCAGGTCGTGCTAGGCAAGTATCTCGCGGCCCTCTGCTTCTACGCCATCGTCCTCGCCGGCAGCCTGCCCATTGTGCTGATGCTTTTCTTTCTCGGAGACCCCGATCTCGGGCGCATCTGTGCGAGCTATCTCGGCGCGCTGCTGCTGGGCGCTTTCTTCCTCTCCTTCGGCCTTTTTGCCTCCGGCCTGACCCGCGACCAGATCGTGGCCTTTGTACTCGCCGCGCTCTTCGGCTTCTTCTTCGTGCTCAGCGGGCACGAAAAAGTCGTCGAGGTCCTCGACGGACTAGCGCCAGCCTATCAGCCGGGCACGTGGCTGTACGAGACTATATCGGTCCTGCCTCACTACGAGGCTTTTGGCCGCGGCGTAATCGCCCTCGCCGACCTGCTGTACTTCGCGTTGATGAGCGGCTTTTTCGTCGCGATGAACTATCTCAGCCTCCAGAGATCCAAGTATTGAAGCGGCATTTCTTGCTCCAAATTGCGCTGGCTTTTGCGCTGCTGTTGGGCATTGTCGCGTACGCCAGCCGCCTCCTGAACCTGACGGGCAGTTGGACCCTAGACCTAGCAGGGGACGACATCGCCACGCTCGCGCCGGCGACCAAGCGCTATCTCCGCTCCTTAGAAACCCCGCTCTCCATCACCTACTTTGCCACCGCCCGCGAAAACATGCCGGCGCACCTCAAAGAACTCGAGCCCCAAGTCCGCCAGCTCCTGTCAGCTCTGCGCGACCAAGCGCCCAACCTCATCGACTATCGGGTCATCGACCCAGATCAAAGTGGGCGCGCTGGCATCGGCTATGCCGCTAGCAAAAAAGCCTCCTCCTTCAGCGTGCGGCGGGTGTTGCACGACGAGCATTCCGAGCAAAAAATCTGGTCCTCGCTAGTAATCGCGCGCGCCGACGCACCCGAAGTGCTCGTCCAAAGCATAGAGCCAGAACACCTGCCTTATCTAGAGGAGTACGTCATCGCCCAACTACAGGCCGGACGAGCGCCGCCGCAACCGACCTTTGGCGTCTCAACACCGCCGCCCTTCCAACTCTTGGCGGCCTTTCTCAACGAGGCCGGGCCAGTCGTCGAACTAGATCTCAACAGCAATCCCACCATCCCCCCAGAAATCGACGTGCTGTTCTGGGTCCAGCCCGAAGTCGCTACACCGGAACACGTGCGGCAGTTGCTTGCCTTTCTAGAATCCGGCCGCAGTGCCGTACTCGCCGGCAGCGCCTACCAAATCGGCTACGCCCCACAGGAGGACGCAATTTCCTATTGGGTACACCATGCGCCGCCTGCTTGGGGACAACTGCTCCAGCCCTTTGGCCTCCGGCCGGTACCGGACCTGCTCGTCGATAAAAACACCGGGCCGGTCATCCTCGACATGGGCGAAATCGTCGCGCCTTTTCACCTCCGGGTGCTGCCCGCTTTTTACAACATGAAGAGCTTTGCCGCGCCAGGTCGCGGCGGGCTTAATTTCGTCGCCGCCAGCGCACTCGAAGTCGATCCGCAGGCCGTCCAAGCCAAGGGCTTCCACGCGGAAATCGTCGGCACCACCACCGAAAGCCCCCGCGTCCTGCCCCTGCCCACAGGCCCCTTCACTGACGCCGACTTAACCGGCGGCCTGCCCGTGCCCAAACAAAATCTGCTGGTCCTGCTCAAACCGGACGATCCTTGGCAGGGGCAGCTATTCGTCTTGGCCAGCGCGTCGCCCTTCCAAGACGGCATCATCAACCAGCCCGGCTACGCCCACCGCGTCTTCCTGCAAAACCTCATCCGCACCTACGGCCAACCAGAGCGCGTATTGCGGGGGCGCGTGGAAAAGGGCGGGCCACAGCGACTGGTCCCGCCCGACGCACTCGCCCGTTTCTTCTGGCGGTTCTTTGCGGTCTTCTTGGTGCCCCTAGCATTTGTAGGTCTCGGCGTTAGGCACTACCTCCGCTACAGCCGCCCGAGCTGGCCAGCCGGCCGTTGGGGCCGCCAACTCGGTCTCGCCTGCTTGGTGCTCCTCATCGGTGCGCTCGTCTGGCGCGGCCGCGGCCCCTATCTCGACCTGACTGCCGACCGGCTCAACACGCCCTCGCCGCTCTTGGGCCGCTTGTTGCAGGGCACGTCCCTATCCGCCGAGCTGATCGCCACGCACCGCGCTTCCATGCCCCGACAGCTCAAAGACGCCGAAGACCGCATCCGCACCTTGCTCGCCGACTGCAACATCCCCCTGCGCGTGATCCGGCCCGACGCGCTGACTCCCGACCAACAGCAGACGTTCGCCGCCGAGGGGCTGACACCCTTCCCAGTCGAAAGAGTTCTCCACGACACGCTCGCCACCCAATACGTATGGAGCGGCCTGCGTCTGCTGGGCAATGGGCACACCATCGCCGTGCCGCGCCTCGACCAACGCACCCACCTCGAATTCCTCCTAGCCGCAGCCTCCCACAGCCTGCAGCAGGGGCGCAAAATGCGCGTGGCCGTCATCTCCGACTTGCCGCGTCTCTCGCCAGCCGAAGCCCTCGAAGACTACCAGAAGAAGGGCCTCATCGCCCCAGGCGGCACCGACGTGTACAGCGACTTAAAAACCCTGCTCGCCGACTATCTCTACGACATCTACTACATCAATCCCCGCACGCCAGTCATGCCTCAAGACATCGACGTTCTCGTGTGGATGCAGCCGCGCCGCGATTCGGGGCCGATCCTGCTGTTGCTGAGCCAGCATCTCGCACAGGGAGGCAAGGCCATCGTCGCCATGCAGCACTTCAACATCCAGCAGCGCCAATACCGAGGCTCGGGGTTTCAGACGGTGTACTGGCCTCAGCCCCAATTCCAAGACCTCGACCGCTACCTGAAGCTCTTTGGCGTCGAACAGGTCCGCGAAGTACTCTTCGACCGCACCCAGTCGCACCTCGACCTAGAGACCCAAGTCAACCGCACAGCCGTGCGCGAGTACGACCCACAAAAGGTCGCCTTGCCTTTCTTGATCCGCGCCGTCGGCCAGCACTACGACCACACCTCGCCGATCACCCGACACCTCGGCGATCAGCTCTTTATCTGGGGAAATCGCTTCGCCCTGAACCCGGCAGACCTAAATAGTGCGGGCATAACGGCCCAAACCCTGATCTCCACTTCGCCCCAAGCCTGGGCATACCCATGGCAGGGCGGTTGGCTGCCGCCCGAGGTATTCGCCCCGCAGACGTACCTGCCCGGCCCCCAACCCCTAGCCGCGCTGCTTACCGGACCTTTTCCCGAGGTCGCCTTCGCTGAAGACGAGGACGGCCGCGCCATGCTCCAGCGCGTGGGCGAACGCCCGCGACAAGCGGGGACCTTACTCCTGATCGGCTCTTCGGAAATGTTCAAAAACGATCACTTGCTGACCCCGGGCTTTAAACACGATCAATTCTTGCTCAATGCCGTGGCGTACAACGCTTATGGCGAGGAACTAGCCACCTTACAGGCACGGCGACCGACTTCGCGCGGCTTTCCCTTCCAAAGCACCGAGTCCAAGCGTCTGTGGCGGGTGTTCGTGGTAGGTGCGGGGCCGCTACTGTTTTTGGGCTATGCCCTCTATCGCCGCACGAGGCGAACGTGATTCGCTTACTCTGCGCATTGGGGGCCTTGCTGGTCCTACTCGTCCTCGGGGAGAGCGCACTGCGCGAGCACCAGCGCACGGTGCGCCGCACCGCCGGGGCCTTGCGCCTCTTGGCACCCGAACCGGCCTCAGCCGTCGATCAGATTGAGGTCCACGCGGCCGGACGCCGCTGGCACTACGTCCGGCGAGGGAACACTTGGTATTTTCCCGCGTATCACCGCGCCTTTGTCCTCAATCGCCGCGTCGAGCACTTGCTCCAGAGTCTGCTCGCCACCCCTGCGACCTTCGTCTCGACCGAGCCTGGGGACCTAGCCCGTTATGGCCTCGGTCCAGGTAGCGTCCGCATCCACCTGCTCGATCCACAGGGGCGTCCCTTGCTCGAAGTGCGCCAAGGGCGCGGTGCTCCCGCAGCCCGCGCTGGGGAATCGTATGTCCAGCGCGTTGGTGCCGACAGCATCTTCCACCTCCACGCCCACCCCGTCCACGCCCTCGACACCGCGCCGCCTGCGCCAATGCTCGACCGCCGCGTCCTGCCCCAAGCCTTGCAGCGCAAGGGGCTCCGGCAAATCGCCTTCGCTGGCGACCCTTCCTACCCAGTGCAATCCCTCAGCCGCCAGTTAAAAGCCATGACGGCACCAGGCCCTATGATGCCGACCTACGAGTGGGTCGCCTCGTCTGCAACCGGTTCGGAGATTTGCCTCTCCGCGAATGCAGAAGCCTACACCGACTTCCTCAAACGCCTGACGTGGTCGGCTTTGCACGATCCGGGCCGCACCGATGCCTTTGCCCAAGCCAGCTATCTCTATCTCGAAGACGAAGAGGGCACCATAGACACCCTCGCCATCGGCGCAGCCGACGACCGAGGCCGCTACCTCCGCCTCCACACCACCGGCCACGTCTTCTCCATAACGCCCGCAAGAGCCGCTCTCCTCTTCCCCACTCGCTCCGCCCTCCTCGACACACTCCCCCAACCCTCGCCCTACCACCAAGCCGAGCGTTAGACGAGCGCAACAACACAATGCTTCAGCCGCGCTATTTCACCAATAAACAACAAAATGGGACCTCGATTTGAGGTCCCATTTTGCCGACGCGCTATTTAGCCATTGCTACTTCAGCAGCAGCATCTTCTTGATCTCGCGGAACTCTTCTCCCGCCTGCAAGCGGTAAAAATACATCCCCGACGACAAGCGATGCCCGCTGTCGTTGGTCGCGTCCCACTCCACGGCGTAGCGACCGGCGCTCTGATGCTCGGCAATTAGCGTCCGCACTGGCTGACCCATTATGTTATACACGGTCAGCTCCACATCCGCCGCCTGCGGCAACGCATACTGGATCGTCGTCGCCGGGTTGAACGGATTCGGGAAATTATCCGCCAAGGAGAACGCTTCCGGCCGCGTTTGCACTACTGCCTTCGCCGCTCCAGGGTCGCTTATCGCGATCTCTACCGAGTCCCCCTTCAGCCCGTCAATCGTACCGATCAGCCTGATGATCTCGTCGCCTTCCTCCAAGTTGTCGGCTCTTGGATCGACGTAAAAGTTCACCGTCCCTGTTATCGAGCCAGCCAGAATCTCAATTTTAGGAGTAAATAGCGCGGCATAGTCCAAATCGCGCGTCGCCGTGGACCCGTTATCAATAGCCAAATGCACGGTTGCGTCTTCTGCCAATGCCTTCCCGTCCAACGTGGCGGTGACCGTAACAGTGGTCAAATCGTCATTCTCACTCAACGTGCTCGGGTCCGCCGACAGCGCGATGGATGTACTCGGCGTTTCGTCGTCTCGGATCGCGATGTTGGTCACTAGAGTCTGCCCGGTCGATACGAGCGTGGCCTGCACCCCTATTGCCTCCAAGCCCTCTTCATTATTGTCGTTGATCGGCGTGAGGACCAGCGTCGCCATTCCCTCGGTAGCGCCGGCCGGAATGGTGATAAGCACTTCGAGGGTCACTGTGTAGTCCACATCGCGCTGCGCCGCCGTCCCCTCACTTGGGGCCACAATAGCGAACTGCACGCTCTCGTCTGCCGCCGCCGCGGCCTCCAAGCTAAACGTCAGCGAGACTTCCGTCTCCGCAGCGTCCTCGCGGACCATCGCAGGTGCTGCCATCAGCCCAGCGGCCACAACCCCAGGAGCCTCGGCAGCGGGATTGACTTCAATGGTGAAGACCAGCACTGCGCTTTCGCCCGAGTCAATATCGACCGCCGTGTACGTAACTTCGACCGCACCATCGGTGGCTTGCGTCGGCGTGCCCGCCAGCGTCCGCGTGGCCGAATTAAACCACAAACCCGCTGGCAGAGCCGAGACGCTGTACGCCGGGTGACAGTCCCTATCCGTAATTTCCGGCAGCACCAAATCGACAATCTCCGTGCCCACGGTGTAGGTCCGGGCGGCAATCTCAGCGCCCGCAGCAAAGGCCAGTTCCTTCTTTTCCTCAGCGATTACAGTAATAGCAAAGGACAGCACGGCCGCTTCGCCATCTCTATCGGTCGCCGTGTATGTAACTTCGACCGCACCGTTAGTGGCTTGCGTCGGCGTACCCGAAAATTTTCGCGTGACCGAGTCAAACACCAAGCCCGCTGGCAGAGCCGAGATCTGGTACGTCAGGTCGCCATCGCCGGTAGCCTCCGGCAGCTCCCAACTGGTAATCGCCGTGCCCACGGTGTAGGTCTGGGCGGCGATCGCAGCGCCCGCAGCAAAGGAAGGCACAGTGCCCTCGCTGCCGTCTCGCAGCGTTACATCTACCGTGCCGACCGTCAAAGTGACCGCTTCGCCATCGGCATATTGGGCGGTGACTTGCCGGTTGGCATACGGCACCGTCAGCCTAATTTTCTCTTCGCCTTCCTCAGTCCCGTCGTCAATCGGGATGATGGTGATCGTCGTCGTCCCCGACACTGCGCCGGCCGGAATCGTCAGAGGGCGCAGGACGGCCGTGTAGTCTATATCGCGCGTCGCCTCGGCCACATCGACGACCTCGTTATTCGCGTTTGTATCTTTGGGATCGGGGTCGATGATCAACAGCACGGTCACGTCCCGGTCAAACACTCTCCCGTTCAACGTGCCGGTCACCGCGACATCGGTCCTATCGGCCCCCTCGCTCAGCCTAGTCGGAGTCGCCGTCAGCGAGATGCTCGTGCTGTTCGCGTCGTCGTCGGCGATCGCTATCGTTTTAACCGCCGATACGTCGCCGACTGCGATCTGTATGTATATCAAACCACGCGCAACCACTACGCTGTCGTTGTAGGGAGTAATGGTGAAGGTCGTCGTTCCCTCAGTCTCGCCAGCCGGAATGACAAACGGCGCAAAAGACAGCGTGTAATCCACATCGCGCGCTGGCGTGCTCGTCACCGCATCCCCCGACGGCAACGTCTCACCTACTGACAACACGCGCAGCCGCACCGTCTCGTCCTCAGCCAAGGCATTTGTCAATGAGACTTTCAATTCGATGGTCGTCTCACCGGCGTCCTCGCGCACACTCTCTTGACTCAGCGTAATGGCATCGGCTGTGGCAGCGACCGCTTTCTTTATTTTGAGATCCAACGGGCGGACCGTTAGCCCATTTGCAATCTGTATCCCCGCATTATTCGCATCACTATCGGGCGTCGCCACCCGGATCGTGCCCGGCAGCCGGCTTCTAGGAGCGATGGTAATCGTCGCCGTCCCCGACACCTTATTGCGCGGAATCGTCAGCGTCGCCAGCGTCACTGTGTAGTCCAAATCGCGCTGCGCCTCGCGATTGTCCTTGGTCGCATCCGCATCGTCGATAGTGCCGTCGCCATTGGTATCGGCGTTGGGATTGGGGCCCAAGTCGGGATGATCGCCAATGGTCAAGACGAAACTCGTCGCCTGTCTTAGCACCTTGCCATCCAAGGTCGCCGTCACGGCGATTTCGGTCGCACCATCGAGCCTATTTAGCTCGACAATATCGGCCGACAGATCGATGTTTTGGCTGTCCTTGTCGTCGTCAACCAGCGTGATCGTCGCCGGCTCGACCGTCTTAATGCCAGCATTGCCGCGGATCTCGATAGAAAGATCTGTGTCAACGATCTCATCGTTGACGGGGAAGAGCGTGATAGTCCCGGTTGCCCGTTTCTCGCCCGCCGCAATCCTGAGAACGGCCAGCCTGATGCGGAAGCGACTATTGAGCCCCTCTTGGGAGATTCCCAAGAGCACGAAGACATCCGTTTCCACCGCTGTATCATCCGTAACTTCGACTGTCACCTCGACATCGGTCTCCCCGGCATCCTCGCGCACACTGCTCGGATTTACCGACAGCGCCAACTGCGCCTCGGCCTCCCCGCTCCATCCCAGCACCAAACCAGCGGCCAGCAGCCAAGGCACACAGGCCAGACGCCGCAGCACCAACTTCGCATGTATCATTACTTTGCCTCCCCAATGTAAGAGTAGTTGCCTGTTGGTTTATATATAATAATAAGAAATAGGGCCTCAAATCGAAGTTTGAGGCCCTATTTCCTTGATACGCAGTGATGCGAGTACTACTTGAGCAGCAGCATCTTCTTGACTTCGCGGAACTCTTCTCCCGCCTGCAAGCGGTAGAAGTACATCCCCGACGACAAGCTGTGGCCGCTATCGTTCGTCGCATCCCACTCCACAGCGTAACGACCGGCACTCTGGTGCTCAGCCACCAGCGTCCGCACCGGCTGACCCACCACGTTATAGACAGTCAACTCCACGTCCGCCGCAGTCGGCAACGCATACTGAATCGTCGTCGCCGGGTTGAACGGGTTCGGGAAGTTGTCCGCCAACGCGAAGGCGGTCGGCAGCGTCTGCAAGGCTAGCGACGCGGTCGCGCCGTTGACGTCCGTAACCGTGTACGTATAGAGGGTTGCGGATGCCTCGCTCGGCGTCCCCGCAATGGTCCGCGTGGCCGCGTCAAACGTCATCCCCGCCGGCAGGGCCGGTGAGAGGGTGTATGTCAGTGGTGCCGTGCCGCCCGATGCCTCTGGCAACACAATGTCTTCCACGCGCTGGCCAACGACGAATTCGCGGATTACAGCCAAATCGTGCGAGTCCGTCGGAACGATCTTGCCAGAGCCGAAGAAATTGAAGAAGTCGCCAAGATCGCCAAGATCCAGCCCTTCGTTGACCGTGATAGTGAAAGTCAACGCGACGGCACTCCCGGCACTGTCAATCACCGTGTAGATGACAACTACCGTGACCTGATTGTCCACTGCCGCAGGGGTACCCGAAATCGTCCGCGTGGCCGGGTCAAATACCAAGCCTGCGGGCAGGGCCGAGACGCTGTACGTCAGCGGGGCGGTGCCGCCCGATGCCGCCGGCAGCACGAGCGGAGCAATCGCCTGCCCAGCGGTGTACGCTTGGTTTGGGATCATGGTGTTGGCGGCGAAAGCGAGGGCGCCCGGATCACCCGGATCACCTGGATCAGGCGTCATCGGTGCCTGGTCGCTCAGGGTGATCTCTGCCTCGTCTCCCATCAATCCGTTAATTACAGCGATCAGCTTGATGGTTTCGCTGCCCTCCGCTAAATCGTCGTCGATTATGCGGATCACAAACTGCGTGGACCCCATTATCGAGCCGGCTGGAATCGAAATCAGCGGATTGAATAGCGCGGCGTAATCCACGTCGCGCGTCGCTGTTGACGTCGCATCAATGGCCACGACCACAGTTGCGTTCTCGGCCAATGCCTTCCCGTCCAACGTGGCGGTCACCGTAACTTCGACGTTACCACTTCCCTCGATTATCGAGTGCGGATCCACCGACAGCGCGATAGACGTACTCGGCGTTTCGTCATCGACGATTTTGATGTCCTTCATCAGCGTCGCACCAGATGCAAACGTAGCCTGCACACCGATCGCTCTCGGACTATCTACGGCGATGTTGTTAATGGGGGTGAGCGTGAGGGTCGCCGTCCCCGTGGTAGTGCCGGCCGGAATGGCGATGATCGCTCCCAAGGATGCAGTGTAGTCAACGTCGCGCACGGCCTGCGCGCCTTCGCTTGGAGCTACAATCGTGAACGTCACGATCTCGTCGGCCGCTTTGGCCTCCGGCAAGGACACGGTCAACGAGACTTGCGTCATCCCAGCGTCCTCGCGGATCGCCGAAGGCGTCACCGAGAGCTGCGCGTCGGCAACCGGGGGCGGCATCGTGCCCTCCTCAACCGTGATGGTGAAGATCAATACGCCGGCAGCACGGGCGCTGTCAATCACCGTGTAGATGATGGTGTTCGCGCCGTTGGTCATGGCTGTAGGCGTACCCGAAAGCGTCCGCGTAGCCGGGTCAAACGACAAGCCCAAAGGCAGGGTCGAAACGCTATACATCAGCGGTGCGGTGCCGCCCCTAGCTTCCGGTAGTACGAGAGGATCAATCGCCGTTCCAACCGTGTACGTTTGGCTGGAAATCGAATCGGCGACCGCGAAGGTCGGGCGCGTCGGATCTATCGGCGTTGGCGTCGTACCCTCCGCATCGACATCTTTCAGCGTTATCGCCGTTCCGGCTACAACGAGCTTTTCTGTAACTCCGTCATCAGATATACCTTCGGCGTCACCCGAACTCTTCAAGCCGATCTTCTCGTCCCCTTCCTTCCCGTCGTTGGCCACGGGGGTGATGGTGATCGTCGCCGTCCCTTGTGTCTGGCCGCCCGGAATCACCAAGGCGCTAAGGGAGGCTGTGTAGTCCAAATCGCGCGTCGCAGCCTTATCATCGGCATTCACGGTGCCATTGCCATCAATATCGTCATTAATGACCAAGGGCACGATCACATTATCTCTGAACACTTTCCCGTTCAAGATGCCGGTCACCGTGACCGCTGTAACCCCATCGCTCTCATTTATCTCGGCCGGACTCACCTCTAGCGCGATCGAATCGCTTATCGTGTCGTCGTCGGTAATCAGGATGCCTTCAGAGTAGGTTCGGCCTCCAACCGCCGCAGTCACCATGAAAACTCGGAGTCCATCTTCTCTGTTGTTATTGATAGGGGTGACGGTCATCGTCGTCGTCCCTGTGGTCTCGCCCTTCGGGATGACGAGTGCCTGCACTTGCGCCCGATAATCCACATCGCGCTGCGCATCCTCCGCCAGTGCGAAACGGTCGGCTATATCCGGTCGCGCCTCCTGTAGCTTTCTTCTATCGTCCGAAATAGTGAATACCACCGTCTCGTCAGTCAACAAGGCGCTCTGCAAGGAAATCTCCAGCCTGATATTCTTCGGCTCAGCGTCCTCGCGGATCGAGAAAGGCAGCGCGGTGAGCCCTTTAATCCCTGCCTCGGGACCAGCCGTTAAGTCGATTGAACTCGGATTAACTGGTATATCAAGGGCAGGGGTGACACCGGCTCTCGTCATGGCGTTATCAGGCATCAACCGAATACTGCCTACGCCCTCGTTCAGGGGGGTGATGGTAATCGTCGCCGTCCCCGACACCTGGCGCCGTCGAATGGTTATCGGTCTCAGCGTAGCAGTATAATCTACATCGCGCCTTGCGATAGTCGTCCCATCCGCACCCGTATCATCAATAGTCAAGTCAAAGCTCACATGGTCGTCTAGCGTCTTTCCATCGAGCGTAGCCGTCACCTCGATCTCGGTTGCCCCGTCGTTCTTAGTTATCGTGGCGTCCGAGAACGAAAGACTAATCGCCGTGCTCGTCTTGTCGGTGTCAACCAGCCGAATATCGGTTGCCCCGGCAACAGCATCTGCCCCGGCACCAAAAGTCTTGATCGTGACCAGCAGATCGTCGTGGGGGGCGGTGTTACTTTCAATGGGGGTGAATCGGATCGTCCCCGTCACCTCTTTCTCACCGCTGGGAATTACGAGCGGGGGAAATGATATGCCGAATCGAGAGTTGAACCCGGCCTGATTGACACCCAGAGTCAAGGGGGGCACAGGCGTATTCTGCGCCACCGCCGTATCATCGCCAACTTTGACTTTTATCTCGATATTGGTCCCACCAGCGTCCTCGCGCACACTATTCGGATTTACCGACAGAATGTAGTCTGGCTCTATCGCTATTTGCTTGGCGAAAGACGGCAGTGGACTTACAGCAGTGCCATCCCCGTCGTTGACAGTCACATCCATCCTTACCCAATAGAATCCCGTTCCTCCACTAGCGGGAGTCGTATTCTGACTGTCGAACTCAAGGGCGGCTCTGCGGACGTTAACTGTAGCTCCTGTAAAACTTGGAGAAGTTGCAAGCGCAGAGCCAACAGTCGGATCGACAGTAGAAGGAATTTCTCCCCTAACCAAAACCAGCGAGTACGTTACGGCTGCCACCCCATTTCCCGAGTGGAAATTCTTCGCATAAGACGTACTCCAATGCACAATAACCGAATCGGTTGCTGTGCCTGCTACGCCTTCTGGATCCAACTTAACGGATAGACGCAAATAAGGATCGGTGGCATGTCTATGTCCCGTCACGTCGCTGTGGTCAGCCCCGTCACCATTACCAGGATGAGCCCCAGCCTCCCCGCTCCATCCCAGCATCAGCCCAACCGCTAGCAGCCAAGGCACGTAGGCCAACCGCCTCATTAATAACTTCGTGTGTGTCATTACTCTACCTCCCCAGGTTGTGAGTAATTACAGATGATTTAGAATGTGGGAGCTAGGGCCTCGCGTCGAATTGGAGCCCCTAGCTCACGAATTCGCTGCGTGCTTACTTGAGCAGCAGCACCTTCTTGGTTTCGAGAAATTACCGCTCGCCTCCAAGCGGCAGAAAAATACATCCCCGACTATACGCTCATGTCCACTGTCGTTGGCCGCGCACTCCACCGCGTACTAACCGACGACATTAATAGACAGTCAGCTTCACGTCCGCCGTATCAATAACTCTGTGTGTAGCATTACTCTACCCCCCCGAGTTAAGAGTAATTCTTAATCAAATATAGCACGTAGGGCCTCAAATTTCAATCTGAGGCCCTATTTTTATAAACGCGCTGTGCAGTGAGTGCTACTCAAAGAGGCTCAAAATGCCTCAATTCGATATACGTGCCGCTGGCCAAGAAGCGACACAACGCTTGTTGGGCGATCGACAATTACTGCAAATAGCTCCAGAATATCCCGCCCCAAAACACTCATATCAAGTGCCTCAAACTGAGTGAAGGCAGCATACTCGCCGCGAAATGCAACGGTCCTGCCCCCATCTCGCTTAAGGCGAATCTGCGTCGCGACCGTCACAGACTCTGCAATTCCCCCGACGCCGCCGATATTCATCTGGGTTGGAGCTTGCGGAAAGCCGAGGATCTCAAAGATAGCTGCGCTGAAAACGGTGCGGTCCGCACCTGTATCCACCAGAAACGCAGTCGGTTCCCATACCCCGCTGGCGGCCTGGATCGCACCGCGGATCACAGGGCGCACTATGCCGTCGTCACATGCGTACCATTCGCCATCGATGCGCATAAATGCGCGCTACCTTGTCTTTTGGTATATACTGGACAAAACGGCCTTTATCCTCAGGGTGCGCGGCTGTCGCCAGTGCAAGAGCTTCCTTAGCCGTAGCAGCTTCAAAGAGTTCCCCGCCGGCAATACATATACACCGGCCTCGATACTTATCATATACCTCTGAAGCATGGACCTGTAACCAAGCTGCATTGCGGTCGAATTGCTCGCGCTGCGCCTCGGCTTCCGCAAGTTGGATCGAATCCGTTATCTCCTCAATGATGATCGGAGGAACCTGTTCACTCATGGCCTCGGTCTCCTTCGGAAAGGAAAGCCCCGGCCAGCACGCCAGCCGGGGCAAAAGAAAAAACTCAACCTTTCAACAGGTCAGTGACCGCTTACTTCAGCAACAGCATCTTCTTGGTTTCGAGGAACTCGCCGCCTGCCTCCAAGCGGTAGAAATACATCCCCGAAGACAAGCTGTGGCCGCTGTCGTTGGCCGCGTCCCACTCCACGACATAGCGACCCGCGCTCTGATGCTCAGCCACCAGCGTCCGAACCGGCTGACCCAATACATTATATACGGTCAACTCCACATCCGCCGCCTGCGGCAACGCATACTTGATCGTCGTCGCCGGGTTGAACGGGTTCGGATAGTTGTTGGCCAACGAGAATACCTCTGGCCGCGTCTGCACCTGCACCGGAGCCGGCAGCGCCAAGCGGTTGAAGCCAAACTCGCTGTCGTACGTCTGGTTGTCGGTGATCTCGATGACCGTGTTCTCGATCTCCGTCGTCGGACGGAACACCAAGCTCAGCATCACCTCGCCATCGGAGACGATGTCCCCGTGGGCAGCCACCGTCAACACGCCAGCCTGATCAGCCAGCACCTGCGGCGTAGCCAACTCGCTGCCGCCCAGCGGCTGATCGGTCAGCACCTGGACGAACTCCAGCTTTTCGGCCTCATACTGCACCTGCAAGCCGTAGCCCTTGATCGCGGCGAAGTCCGCCAACCGCACGTCGAGGACAAAGTCCTCACCCACGTTCGGCAGGGCCGTCCGCGCATCCAGATACATCCGCGCATCGGCATTCATACCAGCCAGCATCGGCACGCGCTTGCCAGCGGCAGCTATGCTGCGACCAAAGTTGTCGGCAAAGACGAAGAAGTCGTCGAAGTCGATCGCCGCGCTCGGCGCGAGGTCGAACGCAGGATCAAACCCGGCGTCTTCGGCCGTCAAGCCAAAGTTGTCGGCGAAGATGAAGAAGTCGTCGAAACCAATGCGGTTGTCGGCACCGAACAGACCGAAGATCGCGCGACCTTCGCTATCCAACACGCTGTTGCGCACGGCCATCGCCGTCTGTTCGATATCGGAACCCGTCTCGTTGTCCAAGTCGAAGGGCCGCACCTGATAGGTGTAATGCACACCATTCAGCGCCGTCTCATCAACATAGGAAGTAACACCAGCATCGACCTGGGCGATATTGACGAACTCGTCTTCGCCCGCAGCGCGGCGATGGATGCTATAACCATGGACGCCGACGACAGGCTCGACCGCGGTCGGACCAATGGCTCCGGCAATGACGCCCTGCAGGAGCTGATCCGAGGGCGACAGCGTCCACGTCAGGACGATGCGATTGCCCTGATCGTTGGGCGCGTCCAAGACGCTGAGCGACGGCACGGCCAACGGCGCAATGTTGTCGATGGCGCGAACCGGCTCTTCCGTCATGGTAACCGCCGAGCTAATCACACTTCCGATTAGATTCAGCTTCGGAGCCACGCCCTGAGCGTAGGCGAGAGCTTCCGGCAGCAGCGTGGCAAACACCGGCCCATCACCGGCCTGCGCCGCTTCCCTGCTAGCCGTCATCGTCTCAGCCATCAACTCGTAGGGGTTGTCACCACTGGCGAACACGGCCTTAGCAGCACCGTGCGTGGTGCGACCACCGCTTTCGGCGGCAATGCCCCAACGGGTGGAGACATTGTCGAGCGTAGCGACGATAGCAACACCTCTCTCGACTCCCGGCACGGCATCAACCATGGCCCAAGGAACCATTTCATTACCCAAGACGGGCAGGGCGCGGAAGATGCGATAGCCGTCGATCGAGTCGTGCTGGTCGGACAGTTCCCAAGACAGCATTACGAAACCGCCTTGGTCGCCCTGGCCGTCAGCACCTCTGTAGTCTTCGGCAACCAGATTGCCGGGAGCATCAAGCGGAGGCTGGACCACCGCCACGGGGAACGGCACCTGACCGGTAGCACCGACAGCGTCCGTAACCGTGAGGATAACTACAGCCATACCCTCTTCCGTAGGCGTGCCCGAAATCGTCCGCGTAGCCGCGTCAAACGACAGCCCCGCGGGGAGCCCGGACATGGTGTATGTCTTCTGTCCGGTCCCACCCGGGATTTCCGGCAACGTCAGTTCCACTGGCACGCCAACGGTGAGTTGGAGCGCCCCAGAACCATCGTCCTGCGCCGGATTGGCTTTGCCAGCCCCTTCATTGAACAGGCCGAACAGCGCGCCAAGGTCGCCGAAGTCCAGCATCGGATTGACCATGATGGAGAAGGTCAACTCGACGCTTGCGTCGCCGGCCGTGGCCGTGTAGGTAACTTCCGTGGTACCCTCAGCTTCGGGCGTGCCCGAAAGCGTCCGAGTTTCCGCGTCAAACGACAAGCCAGCAGGCAGCTCGGAGGTGCTGTAGGTGATGTCACCCTCACCAACCGTGGCTTCCGGCAGGACCATATCGGCAATCGCCGTACCAGCCGTGGCTTCGATGGCGTCGATCATGGCACCCTCGGCGAATGCCAAAGGCTCCATATCAGGCTCCATCATCTCGTAGTCGGCGATCGTGATGAGACCCGAGCCGTCCGCTAAACCCTCGATCATACCAATCAGCGTGATCGTCTCATTGCCCTCATCCGCTGTGTCAGAGGTGGGATCAATGAGCAGGTTGATCGAACCCGAAACCGCGCCCGCCGGAATCGTCAGGATGGGATTGAACAGGGCCGAATAGTCCACATCGCGCGTGGCTTCCGAAGCCGGATCAACCGCCAAGGTGACCTCCGCAGCGGCGTCCAGCACCTTGCCGTCCAACGTCGCGGTGATCGTGATCGAAGTTACGTCGGCGCTCTCGCTTACTGTGTGCGGATCGGCCGACAGCGAGATGGACGTGCTCGCGGTTTCGTCATCGGCGATCGTAATGTCCGCCGAAGCCGAACCACCGGATGCAGTGGCATGAACACCAAGGACCCGATTGCCGTCCTCATTCATATTGTCGATCGGCACCAACGTCAGCGACGTGGTCGCTTCGGTCGCGCCTTCGGCAATGGCGACGTTGCCACCCAGTGTCGCGCTGAAATCTACATCGCGGACGGCCTGGACACCTTCGCTGGGAGCGCCCAGCGTGAACCGGATCGTCTCAGCCTTCGGAGCGGGTTCCGCCAAGGTAGCCTTGACCGAAATAGAAGCCGAATCGCCGCTTTCGCGGACCGACGACTGACTCACGCTCACACTAGCGACCGAAGTCGTGGGAGCCGGCTTCTCACCGATCTCAAAGTTGTAGGTCAGCGCCGCGCTTTCGGCAGGAAGCGCGTCGCCCGTATCGCCGTCAACCACTGTATAGACGATCGAGGCCTCTCCGGCTACCGTCGGCGTACCCGAAATCATCCGCGTGGCCGCGTCAAACGACAGGCCATCAGGCAGGCTGGCCGAGACGCTGTACGTCAACGTGCCATCGCCCGTAGCTTCCGGCAGTTCCTGCTCCAGCGCCGTGCCAACCACGCCTTCAATGACCGTGTCCGATGCGGCTACATCGTCTTCCGTGAAGGAAGGCGTCATATCCACCGGAGCACCTGGATCTGCCCTCACGCCAGTGTCTTTCAGCGTGATCGTCGCCTTCGAAACTTCGATATCATCGCCGATTTCGTTCTTGGGCTTGTTGGTGGACTTGATGATGATCGTTTCGTCCTTGTCCTCAATCCCGTCGTCCACTGGGGTGATGTCAACCGTCGTCGAGCCACTTACTTCGCCGGCCGGAATAGTCACCGAACGAATGACGGCAGTGTAATCCACATCGCGCGTCGCCGTGGCACCATCACCCAAGCGGGGATCAGCAGTGGGAATCATATTACCCAAGACCAACGTCAGCTTCGCGTCGTCCTCTAACAGCGCGCCGTTTAAGGTCGCGGTGATCGTAACCTCCGTCTCACCCGCGTCCTCCATTACATTAGCAGGCTCCGCCGACAGCGTTATATCCGTGCTAGGCACGTCGGTATCGACGATCATGACGGTCGCCGTTTGCTCGGTATCACCGACTTTGGCTTTCACGTCAATTTCTATAGTACCCGTATTGTCGAAGGGAGTAAGGGTAAGCGTCGCCTTCCCCGTGGTCTCACCGGCTATAATTGTGAGATCAGTGAATGACGCAGTGTAATGTATATCGCGGGTACCGCCTCGTGAGGCTGGAATAGAGAAGGTCACCGCCTCGTCTTTCGTCACGGCTCTCGCCAGTGTAATGTTCAGCGCGATTTCCCTCACCCCAAGTTCCTCGCGTATCATGGCAGGAGAAGGTTTGAGGCCATCGGCACCACCATCACCACCTTTGAGCTCAGAGATTGTAGCTGTCGATATCAGGAGGTGGCTGGGAATGATCTCTATCTCTGCCTCTTCCCTTGTATCAGCAGCAGTAGCACCATCCGTGGTCCCGTCAGCAGCCTCATCCTCGGTGGTAGCGGGATCATCCGTCGTCGCAGACGTCAAATTGTCGTACCGGAGGTCCGTAGAGGCAGGTGTCCCGATCCCGATCCAGCGGGGACCCTTTTTGGGATCAAGCGTAAACGTCGCCGTCCCCGACACCCTATTCCTTGGAATGGTTACAGTGGGCAGACTCGGTAGATTGTAATCCGTATCGCGTATCCCTTCAACGTTGTTCGGAGCAGCCGGAGCTTCGAACGTAAGCGCATCACCACCAGGAGAAGCGGTCCCTCTAACAACCAGAGGAATAGCCAGCGCTTTTTTTACGAGCTCGCCGTCTATGGTCGCTGTCACTGTGACCGTAGTGGAACCAGCCTCTTGACTTAGCGTGGCAGGGTTAAACGACAGGCTGATCCGATCCGTAGCCTGGTCGTTGTCGATCAGAAGAAATGAGGTCCCCGTGACATCAGGGCCGCCGGTACCAGAGGTGCCAGTGATCCAGATCTTGAGGTTGGCGGTGCCGTCGTCGGTATGGGAATTACCAATGATATTGTCATCAAGGGGAGTGAAGGTAATCGTACCCGTTGTCGTTGCGGCTGCGGCTGCACCTGCTGCAAAAGTGAGGCTGGGCAGCGTTATGAGGTAGCGATCAAATTCCCCGTCGGCTGGGGCGGCTAGAGGATCACCAGTTAGAGCCCCTTTTCGGCTCCCGAAGTCAGCTTTTCCACCGGTACCAAAGGCGGGAGCGTCGGTTACGGTTTCTGCGGTCTGACCGAAATCCAACACTACACTCGTAGCGTTAGCCAAAGCACCGGTGGTTTTGGCTGTAACCGTGATCGTAGTAGCGCCAGCCTCCTCGCGCACGGACGATTTGTCCAACGACAGAGTAATCTGTGCCTGCGCTTCCCCGGCCCATCCCAGCATCAAGCCAAACGCCAGCAACCAAGGCACGTAGGCCAAGCGCCGGATTAACAACTTCGTGTGTATCATTACTCAACCTCCCCAGGGAAAGCGTCCCTGATTAAGAAAGTGGTATAAGAAGATGGATTTGCGTTAAACCCACTTAAACTACTCGTTTTTGCGTTTTTCATACGCCCCCTTTCGCGGCTTTTTCATTCATAACGCTGACGCGTTATCCTATACAATAGAGTTAATTATACCGAGAAAAAATAGAAGTGTCAAGAATTAATTACCCTTTAAATACCTTAGCTAAAATGCCCTTTATCCCCTGTAAAGACAGTGCCTTTTGCAACGGCGCGGGAGCGCTGACGCCCTTTCAACACAAGCCGTCAACGCGGCAAAGGTTATAATGTAGGGGATAATAAAGCTGCGTGTCAAGAGGTCCATACGCTGGGAACGTTTGCCCGCCGAGCGTCCTACCGCTTGCCCACGAGCCGCGATGCCAGCGGCCTTGGAATTTCACCCGTCGTTCACTCCTGTGACTCGTACGATTCAGACGCCTCGGCCACCCGCTCCCCCGCATCCACCCGATACGAAAACCCCGCCCGTAGCGTCTCCAACACCCCATTCAGCCGCGCCTGCTCCTGCTCCAACCGCCCCAGCCGCTCCGGCAACGTCTCCAACACCCCATTCAGCCGCGCCTGTTCCTGCTCCTGCCTTCCCAGCCGCTCATCCAGCCGCGCCTGCCCTTCCTCCAGTCGCCCCAACCGCTCAGACAGCGTCTCCAACACCTCATTCATCCGCGCCTGCTCCTGCTCCAGCCGCCCCAGCCGCTCATCCAGTTTGTCCTGCCGTTCCAAAAGCATCCGCATGTCGGCGCGAATGTCTCGCATATCGGCGCGAATATCCCGCACTGTATTCAGTATGAAGGCCGCCAACGTAATGAAAACGCTCGCCAAGGCGATACCGACGGCTATAACGGTCCAGTCGCCACTATCCACGAAAACGTCCTCCCGGTTCTATCCCGGTCAAACCCCTTTCACGCATCCTCTCAATTGACCCCTTCATACGCCCCTGCTGCCTCTCCAGATGATCCACCTGATCCGACAGCCTATATATCTGGTCGCGCATCCTATCGAAGCGGGCGTTCCACACTTCATTGAATATGGCCAATATAAATACAAAGCCAACTACAATTACGATACCCTCCATAGCAGGTACCTCCTCTAAGACCATTAGCAAATATCACCGACCCCAATCCGTATGTCAACCAGCCCGCTGCCGCTGCCGCCAAGCCCTCACCACCACAATCCCAACCACAATCAACCCCACCACCCCCGCCGCCCGCGCCCAAGCCAACACCGGCGAAAAATAGCGAAATTCTACCTCGTGTTCCCCAGCCGACAACGCCACGCCCTTCCATATATAATGTACACGCAACATCTCGGCCTCCTCCCCATCCACCCACACCGACCA
>JAJDYK010000176.1 GCA_022825185.1 Candidatus Latescibacterota bacterium
TCGGGAAACTATCCCGAAAATACGTTGATCGCCTTTCAGAAGGCGTTGGAAATTGGCGTTGATGAGATTGAGTTAGATCTCCACATGACAAAGGATGACCATCTAATTGTCATGCACGACTCAACCGTAGATCGAACGACAGATGGCACGGGCGCGATTGCAAAACTCACACTAGATGAAATCAAAGCCCTTGATGCCGGAAGCGTGTTTGATGAACAGTTTCGGGGTGAGCGCGTGCCAACGTGGGAGAAAGCATTAGACCTCGTACAGGGGAAGGTTAGGCTCAATGTCCACCTCAAAGAAGGGGGCAATCCAGACGGTCGCTATGAACGCAAGGTTGCACAGGCATTGCGCGAGTTTCAGATGGTAGAGGCTTCTATTTTGGCATGCAGTGATGAAAGCGTTGGAATTTTTGCCGAGATTGACTCGCGGATTGAGTGCCGAATCTTTCGCGCGAATCGCACACCAGAGGAATACATCCAAAAATCAGTAGAGATGGGGCTGCGGACGATGCAGCCGGGACGGGACATCACGACTCGGGAGTTTGTGCAAAAGGCACATGCGGCAGGACGAGTTGTGCATGTCTTCTATGCGGATACTGCTGAAGATATGCGAGCTTACATCGAAATCGGCGTCGATGGGATTTTGACAAACTATCCAGAACGACTGAAAGCGATTCTCACAGAAACTGAGTAGAGAGGTAAGTCAGGTGCGGAACGGGAAACCGCTGCCCGGTTTACACCGACAAAATTGCTCCTAATGCTAATCGAGGTGGAAAACCTCTTCTAGTTCGATTAGCGCGTCTTTGGGGCCGCCCTCCGGAATCTCGACTAATCCCTCGTTGGCTTCCCCCCAACGCTGCGTGGCCTCTTCGGCGAGAAAGCCGTCGAGAGCCGTGGCAAAATCCGTCTCGGTCTCAAAGTAGCCGAAGACGAGGCCGTCTGCGTTCATAAAGAGCGAGTAGCGGTGCCAGCCGTGACGCGTGAGGGCCGCGCAGACGTCGGGCCACACGTTGCGGTGGACTTCCTTGTACTCGGCGATCCGATCTTTTTTGACCTGCATTTGAAAACCAACTCGTCTCATTTGATCAAACTCCTTTAAAACTGCCCATATCCGGCACAATGGACTGGCCGCGCTCCAAATCGAAGTCGATTTCCACGGAGTGGGCTTGGTAGTCTTGGTCGCCGCGAGTTCGGCCGGGACTTTGCCGAGTAGTCCCTGTGCTCTATAATTAAAGCTAACCAATAAAGGTGAAGGCAATCTCGCAGAGATAGAGGTAGCGTGATGAATGAGTTTATCCGTGTAGATCCAGAGATTTGTTCGGGGAAGCCTACAATTTGCGGTACGCGGGTCATGGTCAAAAATATCTTGGGCATGGTGGCAGGTGGATATGCGGTTGACCAGATTGTCGAAGCCTATCCCGAACTGACTCAGGAGATGGTGCAAGCCGCTTTGGAATATGCAGCGGCAGTCATAGATGAAGAGCAAGTGATCGCACGTGCATGAATCGCGGTTGGCGATCTTACTCGATCAGAATGTGCCACTGGTCGCAGCGGACTGGTTGAGGAATCAGCGTCCTCATTGGAAGATTCAACACGTAAATGATCTCGGTTTTCGCGGTCGTCCCGACGCGTTCCTATATCGCTGGGCCTAGGAAAATGAAGCGATCATCGTTACGTACGATGAGGATTTTGCTGATGCCCGCATGTATCCGCTTGGCCGTCGGGATGGGTCGGAACCCGCCGCAAACTGCAATTATAGCTATCTGCCGCCAAGTCTAGTACCTAACCCGAGAAAGAGCGAGAATTCGTTCGCCCCATCCGCAATCAATGGGACCTCTTCGCCATGAAACCATTGCCTATATCGCCCTTCGGTCCGCAGGACAAAAGCAGGTCCCACGCGCCACTGGTAACCTAGGCCGCCTCCGCTGGTGAAAGCATGATCGGAGGCGCTCTCTCCGTATAGACCTATTAGAGCACCGTTCCCTAGTAGGTAGGGACCAGACACCGCGTTGCTTCGCAGAAAGAGTGCCCCTTGACCTCCAAGATAGAGGGTAGTGATTTCAGGAGAGGAATCGCCTGACAAGCTCCCAAAACTGAATTCCGAACCAAGAGATAGCTGCTCACTCGGAAACCACGAAACGTAGAGAGAAGGGTTTCCAGGTGGTGCAAATAGGCTGGGAGTACTTGGAACCATAATATGAGTTGTCTCATCGGAAGGAAAACGGGAAAGCCCCAATAGCATTCCGATCTCAACAGCAGTCGCCGGAGCGTCCTTTTCCGGATGGGGATGAGCGAAAATCGGTGTGGTCGTCACAAAAGCTGTCAGGTACGCAAAAAAACGCAGCATATCTTCGTCCTATCTTTACCTATAAACACCTTCGCTTGTTGCAGAACTGAATTTACTCGGTGGCAAAAGCGGAATGGATAGGGGACGAATTGCGTCCTTCCCCCGTCTTATGTCTATCTGCCACCAAGTCTAGTGCCCAGTCCGAGAAAGAGCGAGAATTCGTTCTCTCCGTCATCAATCCATCGCCTATATCGCCCTTCCGTCCGGAGGACAAAGGCAGGTCCCACACGCCACTGATAACCTAGGCCGACGCTGGCAGAGAACACATGCTTGGACGAGGAGAAGTTCCTATTCCCTTCGTACAGACTTATTAGAGCGCCGATTCCCAGTAGGTAAGGACCGGACACTGCGTTGCTTCGCAGAAAGAATGTTCCTCGGCCTCCAAGATGAAGGGAAGCGATGACCTCATCATATTCCGACATCCCAAAATTGATTTCCGACATCCCAAAACTGAATTCCGAACCAAGTGCTAGCCGCTCATGCTCACTCGGAAACCACAAAACGTAGAGCGAAGAGGTTGGAGCAGCAATAAGGGAAAGTACGAGAAGACCTGGAACCCCAATAACAGTCGCCTCATCGGAGGGAAAACGGGAAATCCCAAACAGCGTCCCGATTTCAACACCAGTCGCCGGAGCGTCTTTTTCTGGATGGGCAAAAACCGGCGTGGTCGCCACAAAAGCCGTCAGGCAGGCGAGAAAAATAAAACGCTGCATATTTTTTTACTCTTGAGGGAAATTTAACTGGAAACCAACTCGTCTCATTTGATCAAACTCCTTTAAAACTGTCCATGTCCGGCACGATGGACTGGCCGCGCTCCAAATCGAAGTCGATCTCCACGGAGTGCGCTTGGTAATCTTGGTCGCCGCGGGTGGTCTGATACACGTCGTGGCCCTCGACGCAGATGGGCATGGTGTGCCACACTCCGAGGTGCAAGCAGACGCCCACATCGCCCGCCGAGTAGAAAGCGCGTAGTTCCTCGGCCTGGATGTCGTCTTGGATCGCTCCGACGAGAAACACGCTCGGCGAGTGTAAGCTGGGGTAAAACGACTGGCCGGCGTCTGTGTGAAAGGCAAAATGGGCGCGCTCTAGCCCCTCGGAGATGGGCACGCGTTGGGGGTGGGGCGCATACCAGCCGGGGCCATCTTTGGGCTCGGGGCCGGGTGTGGCGAGGACTGGGTATGCGTTGGTGGCGTAACCGCCTTTAACCTTGTCCGGCTTGCGCTCCTCAAAGGTGCGAATCACGTGGCCGAAGGGCGCGAAGGTTTTGGGGACGAGCGGTTCTACTGGGATTTTCACGAGGTTCCACATGGCAATCTCCTCTCGTTGGCGTGGTTAGTCGATGCCCAAGGCGGCGTCTATCTCCGCTTGATAGGCGTATGATTGGCAGGATTCGACCGCACTGAGCGCCACTGGGCCGTTGGCTCGCCACGACTCGAAGACCGCGTAGAGCGCGGCCACGTCCTTTAGGCCGCAGCGGTCATCCACTTCGACGGTGCGCTGGCCGCGAACGGCTTCTGCCATTTCGTGTAGCTCGTATGCGATCAGCTTCAGATCGACGAGTGGGTCGCCGGCTGAGACTCCACTCGGGAAGAGGTGGCGAGTTAGCGGGTCGAATGTCAGGCCCGCGCCCTCGGCAGACGCGAGGATTTGCTCTTGGCTGAGGGAAGCGGAGTCGCGCCGCGCCAGCGTTATGCGTCCTCCGCGCACGCCAAAGCCGTCAATGCTGCCGTCAGTGCCCATGATTAGCTCGCGGTGCGCGCCCGCGTGGCCGGCGATCCCGACGAGCCAGTTTAGGGTTGCGCCGCTCTCCATTTTGAAGATCGCTTGGGTCGTATCCTCGGCCGCGGCGGGTATGCGCTCGGGCATGGCGGCGAAGCGCTTTTTGTAGAATTCGTAGTCCATGGACATGGCTGCCAATTTTTGCCGCTCCGGCTCTATCATCCGCGCATCGGCATAGACTTCGGCAAAATCCCCCAATTGGTAGCGGATCATGTGGGTGAAGTGGACGGCCATATCGAGGATAAAGCCGCCCAACTCCCGGCGGTGTCGCCAAGGGGTGATGAAAATGGAATTGCCCGCGCCGAGCGAGTGGTACAAGCCCATATAGGGTGTGCCAATGGCACCAGTGTCGAGTAGGTGGCGCACGATGCGGGCCGAAGGGTCGCGGCGGAAATTTTCGGCCACGGAAACAATGCGCTCGTTGCGCGCGGCTGCTTCGAGGATCCGCTGGCAGGCTCGCACCGTGATGGCCAGCGGCTTTTCGACCAGCACGTGCAAGCCCAAGTCGAGGGCTTCGCAGACGACGGTGTGATGCACGGAAGGATCGGTCACCACGTCCACGGCTTCCAAGTCCGGTACCTGCTGGACCATCGCCTCCATATTGGTACAGACCTTGGGGCGGGTCCCGAGGAGCTTCTCCGCTTCGGCGGCGGCCATCTCGGCGTTTTCCGCACTGATGTCGCAGACCGCGCTCAGTTCAACTGCGTCGAAGGGGGAGTCGGCTAGCTGCTTGAGGCCGTGCAGATGGCGGGTGCCCATGCCGCCGCAGCCGACGAGGGCCAAACGCACTTTATCCACCGGCTACTCCTCGGGTTTGGCCTCGTCAAAGGTGGAGATGACTTGTCCGAAAGGGGCAAAGGCCGAGGAGGTCAATGGCTCTACAGGCACCTTGAGAATTTTTAGCACGGCAACGCTCCTTGTGTCAGAAGGCCAGTAGCATCGGTCCCATGCGCTCTAGCAAGAGGGCGCGATAGCGCTCGGCTTTGGCCACTTGTAGCCGTTCAAGCGGGTTGTAGTCGTCGGTGATGAGGTCTCCTCCAGCGGGCATGGGATATTCGTGCGCTGCGAGCCAGTTGGCCTCAGCCGCTAGGGAAATCGGTTGCCGCGAAGCTAAGAAGACAAAGTCGTTAAATGTTTCGCCGGGCAGCGAGACGAGGGCCAGCCGGTGCGGATAAACCTCGCCCAACGTCCGGTACACGGCCGCCGCGGCCTCGGCTTCTGGTCCCTTGGTAAAGCCGACAAAGTTTAGAGCCAAGAGGCCATCGTCTTTGAGGAGCCGATCGAGTTCGCGGAGCATTTCGACGCTCAGCAGGTGGCTGGGCACGGACCCGCCGGTAAAGCAGTCGTGGATGATGAAGTCGTATTGCTGGTTGAGGCGGCGGATTTCGTAGCGGGCGTCGCCGACCAGCAGCGCGCCCGATGGCTCGTAGAGAAAGTATTGCTGCGCGGCTTTGGCTACCTCTGGGTCCAGTTCTAGCGCGTCGGTGGCAATGTCTTGGGCTGCAAAGGCCATGGCAATGTAGCCCCCGCCGAGGCCGATCAGCAGTGCGTTGCGCCCCTCCGGGTGCAAGTGGGGCAGGGCGGCGATGATTTTTTGGTAGCTGAGTACCGGCCCGCGCGTGTCGAGCCGCAGCGCACTAATGACCGAAGCATCCGACAGCATCCACCGCACTCGGCGGGCGCGGTCATCGACGACCCGCACCCAGCCGTAGTGGCTTTCGGCTTGATGGACTAAGCGATAATCCCCGTATTCGGTCGGCTCTGGGTCGGTCTGGAGCCATAGCCCTGCGCCGGTCGCAATCGCCGCGGCTGCGACCGGCCCCATCGCCGCTTGGCCCCACCGTCGCTCGTATAGTGCCACGATGAGTGCCAACAGGATCAAGGTCGCGCTGACTGCGTAGAGAATCACCCGCGAGCCAAGGGCTGGCAGCAGGAAAAAGCCCAGCAGCAAGGTACCCACCACGCTCCCGACCGTGCTGACTGCAAAGACCGAGCCGGCTGCCATGCCCACGCCTGCCCGCCGCCGCGCCGCCAGTTCAATTACCTGCGGCCCCACCATCCCGAGGCAGGTCAGCGGCAGGGAAAAAAGCAGCAGGGCACTGGTAAAAGCCCCGGCGCGCAGCCCTAGATCGTTGGTCCACAGCAAGATCGGGCGGCTGACAAGCGGAATCGCGGCCGTCGTCAGCCCGGCGAGTGCAATGGCGTAGGAAAGCCGAAAGCGCGTCTGTTTGTCGGCGACTAAGCCGCCGAGGTAATAGCCCAGCGCCAAGGCGATCAAAGCGACCGATATGAGCGAAGACCACACGTAGAGACTGACCCCGTAGAAGGGGCCGATGATGCGCGTACCCAACAGCTCTAGCATCATCACTGCCGCCCCGGAGATGGTTACGGTGCCGTAGAGCAGCAAGCGGTTTTGGTGGTTTAGCTGGTCTTCACTCACTGGGTTCTTTTTTCTGAGCGGCCTGTACAAGCTGATTGTAGATCTTCATCTCAGCAGCGGCCCGCGCATCCAGCCCTTGGCTTTTGTAAAGACGGGCAAGATTGAAGCGAGTATCGGCGTTGTCCGGTGCGAGCTTGAGCGCCTTGGCAAAAGCCTGGACGGCTTGCTGCAAATCGCCGTTCATCAGATAAGCCGAGCCCAGATTGTTGAAGCCCTGGGCATAGCGCGGATTGAGCGCTAGCACGACCTCGTAGTGGTGGATCGCTTCGTCGATGCGTCCCTGCCGCAGGAGAACATTGGCCAAGTTGTTGCGGGCACTGAGGTCTTGGTCGTTGATGCGCAATGCCGCAGCGTACTCGCCGCCGGCCTCGGCGTAGCGACCAAGACCTCCGTAGAGCACCCCTAGGTTGTAGTGCGCGTTGGCGTCGTCGGGGTAGAGGTTGAGAATATAGCGGAAACGCTCAATGTCGGCGCTGACGGGTTGGAGGCGTTTGAACATGGCCAAGAGCTTCTCGCCCCGGTCTTGGTCTCCTCGCCGCAAAAAGAGCGTGCCGAGTCGGTGGTAGGCTTCGCCCTCAAAGGGGTCAAGGGCAATGGCTTGTTTAAAGAGGCGCTCTGCTTCGTCTAAGCGGCCTTGCTGCATGCGGACTTGGCCAAGCCCAGTATAGGGTGGGGCGTAGTTTGGGTCTAGGCTGATCATGCGCGCGAAGTTAGCCGCAGCTTCCTCGAATAGACCCTGCTTGCCTTGGATTTGCCCCAGCCGGAAATAAGCGTCGCCATAGGTGGTGTCTATCTCAGTGGTGCGGGCAAATGCGCGGCTGGCCTCGTCGTAGTGCGCCTGCCGCTCATAAACCACGCCCAAATTGTAGTGGATAGCCGCGTCGTCGGAGTGTTGGAGAGCTTGCTGAAGGGCCTCTATGGCTTCGCTATAGTGTCCGTCATCGGCGTAGGCTATGGCGAGTTTGCGATAGATGTCGCCCCGCTCAGCGGTAGCGTGCAGACCCTCTTGATAGATGATTGCAGCATCGGCGTTGCGCCGCTGCCGGATATAGATGTCGCCCAAAAGGAGATAGGCATCGGCGTGGTCAGGGGCTAACTTTACGGCCTGTTCGGCCAGTTGCGCCGCCTGCGCTAGATGGCCTTGAATCAGATTGAGGTGGGCCAAGAGCAAGAGGGCTTCAAGGTGCTGGCTATTGGCTGCGAGTATTTGGTTGCACGCGGCGACGGCATCGGTGTATTTGCCCTCTGTCGCTAGACGCTGGGCTGCTGCTAAGTGGTCGTCGGCACCGTCGCAAGCGCAAAGCAATGCACAGGCGAAAAAAACCAGTACTCTATAGCTGAGCCACGTCATACATGGCCGCCAAGTGATCCTCGTGGATGGAGATTTGTGCGGCATGTTTTTCCCGCAGGCGGTCAATCAGTTCGTTGTAGAGGCGATTTTCTTCCCCCTTGGTCCACCAGTAGCGAACTTGTTTGACCACTGCGTCGTATGGCTTGGGCTTTTCGGGGGTCTTTTCCAGCACTTCAAACAGCGAGAAACCGCCTTGGCGGTGTGGGGTCGCAGTGATGGCCACCGGACCGGTGAGCACGCCAACTTCTGCGGCTAGGGCCTCTGTCAATAGTTCACCGAAAACCACCCGCTCGAAGGAGTGGATGTGGAAGCGGCCCTCGTCGTTGCCTTGGCGGATGCTGTGACTTGCAGCCAAGGCCGCCATGTCTTCACCCGCTCGAATGCGTGCTGCTAGCGCCTCCGCCTCTTCTTGGGTGGCAACTAGGATCTCCTGCACGGTCACTTCTCGATCTTCCATGAAACGATGCAGATTGGCCTCGTAGTAGCGGCGAAGCACATCTTCGCTCAGATCGACGTGCTCTTCCACGTCGCGGCGGCGCAGCTCTTCGATGAGCATCGCGCGTTTTTTGATCCGCAGCCAGTCGGCCATCGCTGGCTCCTGCGCCAAGCCGCGGCGTTCGATTGCCACGGGAAAGAGCACCTCGGGCACTAGATAGAGCCGAACGAACTCATCAATACCGCTACTGTCAGTGCCCACTGAGGCGACCCGACGCACTTTCGGGTAGAGCGCTAGGAAGTCAGCTAGCGTTATCTGACCGCCGTCGTAGCGTCCCACAGTACCCTCCGAGTCAATAGCCTCTACATTGTCTTGGGCGACGATGGTGGCTAACTCGGAGATACTTTGGGGATCCAGTTCGACGTTGTATTCCCGCATCAACTCGGCAATGAGCACTCGCCGACGTTCGCCGAAGGAGGCCATTAGCACCCCTTGGGAAAAGATCAAGTAATAGCTAGCCGGCGCGGGACGTTCGTCCAGCACCTTATAGATGTCGTAGCCGGCTTCGACCTTTAGCGGCTCGCTAATCTCGCCTTTGGCGAGCTCGAAGAGCACCTCCGCCACATCGAGAGAAACCCCGAACTCTTCGATACTGTTTCGTCCAACGTAGGAGTTCAACGCCCCTTGGAGATTCCCTTGCTGCTGGTGGGTCAGGGGTTGGTCGGACAGTTCCTCAAACGGGGTTCCACTCTCTAGGGCGCGCAGGACTTGGGCGGCCTCGTCGGCGGTACTCGAGCGGATGCGGGCGAGTTTTAGGAGCCGATTCCACTTACTCTCACCCCACTGCCGCTTTATTTCTTCTTGCGGCAGGTCGATTTTGTCTTGGATTTCCAGCTTGACGAATTCTTGGAAGAGCTTTTCTCGACGTGCCTGTTCCCATTGCTCTATAAAATCTGGGTCGCTATCGATCTGTCTCTGCCGCGCCTCTAGCAACAGAAGCTCCATGTCGATCATTGCTTGGAGATATTCTTCCAGTGCAGCGACGCCCTCCCGCTCGGAAAGCAGGAGGGGGGGCATGTCGCTTTTGAAGTGCTGTAGATTTTCGAAGGTAATAGCGACTTCGCCCACGCGGGCTATGACGTTTTTGTCGCTTTGGGGGGAACTACAGGCGGCGATAATGACCAGAGACAAACAACCGATCGCACGCGCCGCCATTTTAGCTTTTGTCTGCACGTCGAGTCCGGGCGTAGTACACTTCGCGCTGAAAATCATAGGGGATATCTACGGTCTCTACAGGAGCGTCGCGGAAGTCGAATCTCAGCACCATTTCGCGCACCCACAGCGTGAATTCCTCGACGTCGCGATCGAGCGGGGGAAAGACTAAATACCCCTCTTGCTCTTGGCCGCTGAAGATCATGTCGTCGGTAAACAGCGTGCGCTGTAAGAGATCGCGCCGCGCCTTAAAGCCCTTGCGCGCATTGCCGCCGTAGGCTTGGGCGTAGGGCCAATAGTACTCGGTCAGGGCGAGGAGGCTGAGCGCCTCGTAGCGACGCCCATTAGGGGCGATCAATTCGATGTTGGCTGGATTTAGGCGAACTTTGGGATAGGCGTAGTTTTTGACTTTGACCAAAAATACAGTAAACCGCGTTGGTGCCTCCTCTTCGCCGGGCGGCGTCCAATCGCCATAGGTGTAGGGATTGGTTGCTACGGCGTAGGGATTGGGCAGGGTAAAGCCCTCTGGAGCTTCTGAGACGCCAGCGAATTGACGGTTCAGGGCCTCGGACGACATGGGCAACATCGCTACTTCTAGACGGTCTTTGACGAAAGTGATGCTGCGATCGTCGCCGACCAAGTAGTTGTCGTCCGCGATTGCTGAGGGCATCACTGGGCCGGTAAAGTGCCGATACCCGAATTTCAAGCCGCATCCGGCGAGCGCGATTAGCAATAGGAGCAAGCTACCCAATGTCTTCATGGCTACCCTCGCTTCTTTGTTGACTAATACAAGACGAGGAGGGGCAATCGCCCCTCCTCTCTTTGCTAGACGGCTGATGCAATACAGCCTTGTTTAGTCGAGTTGGCTGTTCAAATGGCTCTTGACTCGACCCCAACTTGTGGCTTCGACGGCCGTACCTTCCTCGGGTTCGTCGGCTTCCAGCAAGATGTAGTCGAGCATCTGGTCGCCTTTCTGGTCTTGACCTGTGGAGCCGCCCAGCGGATAAAGCTGGTGCTTGGCACCCGTCTCACCGCCGTCGCCATCGAGCGGACGCACGCCGATATGGGTCACTTGGTCATTTTCGAATATGTGTCGAATCGCCTCGTCTTGGGTTACACCGTGGATGTCCCAAAAGGCGTTGCGGAACTCGAAGGTGTAAGAGACGTTGGTCGAGAAATGCTCGGCATCCGGCGGATTGACGGTCCAGGCGATCTCAAAGATGTCGCCAGTCGGCTGTCCCTCAAACATATCGGAGCTCCAGCCAATCGGCGGCAAGTCGATGTATTCGAGCAAGCTGTTGTACGCCACAGGCTGGCCCGGCAGCGGCTTGATGCGCAGGTGATAGCGCTGGGCGTTGAGAACCTGATCGACGTTTTCGCCCAAGAAGTCGCCACCCGAGTGATCTGGATCGAAGGTGATCTGGATGCAGTCGTCGTTCCACCAGCGCTTCTGGTCTTCTTCGATCAGACGCAGGGTGTCGTCTTGAACGCGGATGAAGAAGTAGAAACGGTTGTCCGGTGGCGTGCTCCACGCCATCAGAATGCTGACGTCGTAGTCTTCCTTGGCGATGGTCTCGCCCCCGGCGGTGAACATGCCCTCGGTCGTGAGGATGAACTCCTCGTCCAACCAGCCCCAATCGTCTTCGAGACCGTCGATGGTCATGGCGCTGGGATTGGGCACACCTGGAATGAAGTACTCAGCGCCGACGTGCGCGTTGGCCGGGCTGACTAAGGCAAACGCTGCAGCGCAAACTGCAAAAAGAAAAAGGGTCTTTTTCATGCTTTCCCTCCGTGGGAGTGGTGGTACAGCTACCGACAATTCATCTTCTATGACGCACTATATTACATTTTTTAGGGGTGCTTAGCAAGTTCAATTTTCGCCGTTCCTGCTTACTCCTGCCCAGTGCTGGCGAAAACGCGAATGAACCCAAGCGAGGTGTTGCGCTTCTCGGCCTCAAAGTTTTGCTCCTCTAGCTGAAGACCCGCATTTAGGGTTAGCTGGTAGCCCAAATAGGCCGAAGTATTGGAGAACAGAATCGAATAGACGCGGCTGGTAAAATCCTCGACATAACCAACTTGTAGCTCGGCTGGCCGGTCTTGCAAATTCTCAAACCAACTGAACTCTAGACCGAGCGCGATCCAAGTCTGTTCGAGGATCGCGTAGCGCGAAATCAAGAACAGGGTCTCCTCTAACTCGCGGATATTGGCCTGCGACGGATCGGTAGGAGTCTCGCGCCTGAAGGTACTTTTCCACTTGGGCCAGATGGTCAGATCTGCGCCAATGGGAATGGTGTAGTCGGCTTTGGTGATCAGCCCGAAAAACGAACGGTCGCGCTTGTCGGCCTGCTCTCCCCGCTGGTTGAAAAGCTCGTGTTTGACCTTGGCGGTTGCTTTGAAGTTGCGGATGCGGTTGTAGTTTGCCTGCAAGTAAATGCTGTTGACGAAAGTGTCTTGGTTGTCGAGTGGATCGGTAAAGTCCGTCCGGCCCGTTGGATCGACCCACCGCAAGCGGTCTTCCGGGATGTTGTCCACCACGAATTTCGCGTGCTCAAAGAGCGCGACCCGCAGGCCCGGGAAGTTCCAGCGCACGGTGAACAAACCGTAGTTGGCCTTGCTCTTGCGCGCCGAGCTTAGCTGGCGCTCGCTCAGGCGGCCAAGGGTTAGCTGCGCGTCCTCGCTGAGCATCATGCCGCCGTAGGCGTTGTAGCCACGGTGATCGCGGTCGTAGGGATAGTCGGGCTGACGGTCGTCTTCAAAGCGGTCGATCAGGGTGTTGTTGTTCATGTCCATGCCAAAGAGGAAGGCCGGAGGATCGACCTCATAGCGCAGAAAAGGCTCGTCGTAGTCGGGCCGCGAGTTGCGGTTTTGATTGAAGTCGGAGACGAAGTCGTTGTTCTCGTCTAGCCCGGGGAACACCGCTAAGTCGGCACCCACCGAGCCACCCGAAGCGCCTACCCCGGTGCCGAATTGACCGGCCCGCTGCCAGTCGGCAAAGCGGTCTTGGTCGTCGTTGTCATCGACGAACTCGAAGAGGTGGAAAATTTCGCTGCTGTAATCGATGCCGCCCAGCGAGTTGGCCATGAACGCAGTCGTGCTGTAATCGGGGTCCATGGTGAACATCTCGCCGTAGGCAAACCACGGATAGGAGGTATAAGACGCGGTGATATAACCGGCTTCTCCCTTGTCTTCGGCGAGGGTATGCTGCTCTAGGTTTTGGTTGGGGAAGCGCCGGAAGCGCCGGTTGCGCACGAACTCGGCGCGCAGGTCTAGCCCGCCGAGGCTCAGAATCTCGAAATCTACCCCGATTACGTCGCTGCCAGTGGGCAGCCCGTACTCAAAGCGCAGAAACTGTTGGTTCGACCCGTCGGATATTTCGCCTTCGGCTTGGGCCACGGGCAAAAAGACGGGGTCACCCAAGCGATCGGTCTGCACGTTGGACGTGACGGCCACTCGGTAGTCGTTGGCCAGAATCAACTCGAACTCGATTTTGCTCGCCTCCTGATAGGTCGGCACTTTTTCGGTGGGCCGGAAGCTGTTGCGGATGTCGTAGATCAGTTCGATGTTGTCCACGCCCCTGGCTTCTAAGCTGCCGCCGGTGCGGATCCCGCCGCGGACGATTGGGGTAATTTCCGGGTGAATCTCGCCGTCGATCAGCACGCGGTCGAAAAATAGCAGCGCGCCGTTGTCGCTCGACTCGGGCGAATCGTCTGAGATGAGGATCGTCACGGTCTCGACGCTGCCCGTATTCTGCGGCGTGGTCAAGACGCCCTTGAGCGAATTGTCCCCCATGTCGAGGGTGCTCCGCGCGTTGTGGGCGCTGACCCACGTCGCCCCGACCTTGGCAAAGTCGCCTACTTGGGCCACGCCCCGGCCACCGAGTAGGCGGGTGGAGTTTTCCACGAGGGCAGCGGCCTCAGACTGGGTTCCGGCCGGGTTGGCCGGCGAGCTGATGCGCGAGCCGAGGAACGTGAATGCGTACTTGTCGGAGAGGAAGTCCCACTGGATGCCGTTGAAAGTGGGTTTGGAGAAAGTCAGTGGGGTCAGGGTGGTGCGAATGGCGTCGCCTACTGTCAGCGCGGTGTGGAACTGGCCCTTGTGGGCAGACGAGATCACCACGCGGTCGAACCAACTGCTGTAGCGCGGGCTTTTGAAGATGCCGCTGCCTTGGCGCAGAGGGTTGTTCTCGGTCCAGTCGTAGATCGTCCAGCCGCGAGCGATGTAATTGCCGAAGGCATCGTAGTGGCGGTTTCCCTCTAGCTGTATATCGACGTAGCGCTCGTACTCGTCGCGAGCGTAGTTGCTGTACTCCCAGCCCCGCCAGCCGTATTCGTAGAAGAGGTTTTGCGGCAGGTAGAACTTGCGGCGGTTGGGCGCTAGGGCACCGGGGTGGATTCGCACTCCGTAAATCCCTGGCTCGGCTATGGGTCGATAGCCCGTAGTTAGCTGAGCTAGAGCACTACTCCAGTCTAGCGCCAGCAACGCAAGTGCTGCACACAATACCGATCGGATGCGAGACAAATACATGAGATACCCCTCCCTCAAGAGGCTTTGCCGAATGGGCTAGGAGCTAGCGGCAATTTAGCTAGTAAGCTACGTTGATAATTTGCGCCAAGTTTTGGACTGCGGCTTGGGCGTCGATTTGGATTCGGCACACGTAAATTCCCGGAGGCACGCGCTGGCCCTCGTCGTTTGTGCCATTCCACGTATAGACGAGGTAGCCGTCGCTACTGCGGCCGCCGGCCAACGAGCCGACCTGCCGCCCGTCGAGCGCATAGATATCGACCGCTATCGGGGCGTCTGTTTTTAATACTGCAAAGCGAATCTCGGCGTGGTCGCCGATTCCGTCGCCATTGGGCGTGAGGACCTTGGGCGAAATAGCGACTTTGTCGAGCAGGCTCTCGGACGCGGGCACTTCGGGCAAAAATACCGTGGTGGCCGCCCGGCCGGCCGGATCGACCTGCTGCCAGAACTCCATCTCGTCGGTGTGGCCGACGAAGGCAGAAAAGAGATAGGGATTGGCGAATACGTTGACTTGGAGGTCAATTTCGACCTCTTGCCGCCGGACGACTTGCGGCAGTTCCACTACCAGTGAGTCGGGCAACAGCTCTAGGGATACCGGCTCGACTTCGGCACTGGCGACGCGGATAACTACGCTCTCGGCGGCTGCTTGCGATGGCGTGTTTAGCCGCAGGCGGTTAAAGCCCTTGTCGCCAGATTTGAAGTCCGGCTGCAATACGTACGTAAAGTTTTCCGGCTGGCCCACTTGGGCCTCGTTGGGGGTGACTTGGCCGAGTGCTCCGTTGAGGAATGAGTCCGTGTAGTTGAGCCGCAGTCCCTTTAGGGTGGGGGCCACGTCTGGGCTGTCCGATTTGAGCAGCACCCTGAACTGCACATAGCGCCTCGGGCTGGGCGAAAGAAAATCTTGGCCGGAGAACAGGTAGGTATTGCTCCAGCCGCTCCAATCTTGGGTGGGTCGGATGTAGGGCACGATGTCGCCCTTCCACCGTTTCTGCAAGGCGTTGTATTCGTCCTCGGTTACTTCGTGGCCTTTGCGGTGGTAGTACGTATTGCCCTCGTCGAGGCCGCTACCCGAGCGCGTCTGCGCCAAAATTTGCGTTCCCGGGGGCAGGTCGGCGTCCCATTCTAGGGTGCGGAAAACTTTGGGGCTGTCGTCTATCTTGAGGAAGTCCGAGCGCAATTCCACTTCAGCGACATAGCCAGTAGGTACGACGACGGCTTCGGCCATCGCGCCGCTGCTGCTGCCGCCGAAGATCATTTCGAGATAGCGCAGGGGCCGGTACGGATGCATGAGATAGGTGATTGGCTCGGGATTGTTCCAATCGCTTGGCGCGGGGAAATCGAAGAGAACGTCGAAGTCGACGTCACCCGAGGGCTTGAGCTCGCCGGCCGACCCCAGCAGCCGGTGGCGCAAGATGCGCGGCCGGCCCCAAGTGGTGGTCTCCTGAAACGCTACGAAGATGACGCGGTTGATCCAAAAGACAGCGCCCAAATCCCAGCGCCATTGGGCGATAAACTGGCCGGTCTCGCTCCAATTGAGTTCCTCCCAGAAGGTATTGACATTGCCGTCGATCATCGCGGGTGCGCGCTCCTTGCCCTGATCGTCGATGATCCCACCTCGCGCCACGGTCCCCTGGGCGATGTTCTGTCCAAACGCGATGACCTCGACCTCTGCGAGGGCCGCGTCCTCGCTCTTGACATCGGCTATGATGCGGATGTATTGGGTGGGCGCGAAGGTCGTGGAGACGTCGGCCTCGGCAGGTTGGCCAAAGCTCAGCACCCGTTTGGTCGCCTCACCAAAGGCCACTGGATACGATAAGAGGGTCTCTTCGTTGCGCTTGGTCGTGCCGCCGATGAGGTTGAAAAGAAAGACGTCGTCGGTGATTGATTGGAACTTGCCGTCAGAGCCAAAGACCCGAAGTGCTCGCAGCGGGCGCGCGCCTTCTTCGTCGGGAAAGTGCAGGCGAACTTCCTTGACGGCCACCATCCGGCCCAAATCGATTTCGAGCCACCAGGTGTCGAGCGGGTCGTCTTGGTTGGGTTTCCAGTAGGTGGTGGTGTCGTCGTCGATGATCAGGTGGGCATCGGCCGCGTTGGACCCGGCCTTCCACACCCCGCCGCGCTGCTCTTTGACCTTCTTTAGCTCGTGCGTGAACAGCGGGGAACTCGGTGCGGCGTTGAAGGGCTGCTCGAACTTGACCGGCCGGATTGATCCATCCGCTCGCAAGTCAACAGCCCCGACCGGATAGGTCCACGTCTCCCACTGCGCCTTGGTGTTTATTTTAAAAACCTCTTGAGAATGGGCAAAACTCGCTGGCAAAACCAGCGTCAGCAAACAAAGCCATAGTCGGTTCATAGCTACCGCTCCTTTCTCAATACGCCACACCCATGCTGCTAGAACGCACGAGTGTCTCGCGCTCAGTGTGGACTTGGACCACGGCGAGGTACAGCCCTGGCGGGACTACCTGTCCTTGATCGTCGCGCCCGTCCCAAGCCACTGCATAGGCACCACTGGTGCTTTCGGCTTCGAGGACAGTATGCACTGGGCGACCGGCCAAATCGAAAATTTCAACTGTTACTTCAACCGGCTTTACTAGCTGCAACAGGCTGTAGATTAGCTCTACTTGGTCGTTGATTCCGTCTCCGTTGGGCGTGAAGACCGGACTGCTCACCGCTAGGGAGGACACCAATCGGCTGGCCGAAGCGGCCGTCGTCAGCACCCGCAGAGCATTGGTCAGCACTTCTGGGTTGGCGTCGCCAGGCTGGACCCGCTGCGGCACGCCATCCTCGGCCTGCGAGTCAAATACCTCAGCTTCGACCGAGGTGCCCTGGATGAAAATCTGCGAGTCGAATACGGCGCGCATTCGGTGAATGCCGATCTCCGGCCGTTGTGAGGAAAAGAAGATGGTCAGACTGCCTAGTTCGGCTTGTACGCTGTCGGGTGTGACCTCGACCCCGTCCTCTCCAGTGAAGAATTGCCGAAATACTGGCGTCGATTGGGGCGTGAGGATGCGCAGGGCGTCAAAGCCAGTGTCCGCCTCCTCGACTTGGGCTACGACATCGTAGGCAAACGTCGTAAAGTCTCCGGCGGTTACAATGGGCACATCGCCGGGGGGACGGGGGATGTCTAATTGAGAAATCTCGGCTACCAACACTTGGGCCACAGGTGGGATCGTGTGTTCGACGCTCAGCGATGTGAGCCGCAGGCCGTCGAGGATCGCGCCGCTTTCGATCCGCACCTCAAACTGGAAGTAGCGCCTTGGGCTGGGTAGCTGGATGGGCTGGCCGGACTCAGTGAAGGGGGGCGACCACAGGCTCCAGTTGACTTGGTCGTCGTCAATCGGGCCGCGCACACTTTCGTCGAGGGCTTTGTACTCGTCTTCGGTGACGACCTGTCGCTCGCGGGTAAAGAGGTCGGTGTACTCGTAATAGACCCGGGGGTTGTCGTCTAGGCCGGTGCGCATCACCACCGTCAAATCGGCATCGGCGGCTGGCTCGACGACTAGCTCATCTCCGCTTTGACGCAGCTTTTCTAGCGTCCATTCCATACGGCTGAAATTAGCCGGTTCCCCGAGGTCGATGATCTTTGACCGATAAGAGCCGGCCGGCGCGAATCCCGTACCGAAGAGTTGGAATTCGGCCAGTTCAAACGGGTTGGCCGAGGTGACTTCTAGTTCAATGTAACGGACAAATTGCAGAGGAAAGTCGATCTGCGTCGTGTTCTCGCGAGTAAAGTCAACGCGCTTGATGGGGGCGTAGATCGGCTCGTCCCGCTCGTTGAAGCTCGCGCCGTCGTTGACTTTGAGCACGTAGCCGCGGATGTAGTCTTCGCTGAAAGGTCGGCCCTCTGAACTGATGCCCTCTAAGCGCGGAAAAAACGCAATCCGATTGGCGGGGAAGCGGGTTCCCAAATCAAAGAAAAACTTGGTGCCGTCTTGGGCGATGCCAAAGCGTTTAAACGCGAGGTGGGTGGAGGTCGTGTCGATGCCATCGACGATCTCCAACAGAGGACGCACGACCGCTACGTTGTCCCAAATCAGTGCTTGGGCGCGTTCCTCCACGTAGCCAGCGGGAAACCCATCGACCCAAGTCAGACTCGGAATGACATTGTCCTTAGAGGTAAAGGCCACGAGTTGGATAGTGCCCGGCACGTCGAAACTCATCGCGGTGGAAAGCAGCTCGTGTTCCCGCCAAGCGGCCCCTTCGTCACCGCCCACCACCCACTGGCGGACTTCCGCAACTGCTGGTTGTGGAGCGAGGACCACAGCGGTTATGCATAAGGTCGCCAAGCGAGAAATTGTCGTGCGCAAGCCCATAGGTTGGAATTCCATGCCTTAGTAGGCTACGGCCACTGCCCCGAAGCGCACCACTCGGCCTCGGTCGGTGTTGGCCCCAATGCGCGCCAGATACACGCCTGGCGCTACGAGTTGATTGGCCTCGTCGCGGCCGTCCCATTGCAGCGAGTGATACCCAGCACCCTGCACTCCACCCGACAGACTCCGCACCCGCTGGCCGGCCAAAGTCAGCAACTCGACGTCCACTTCGACCGCATTGAGCACGCTGAACAAGGTGTATTCAATGGCCACTTGGTCGTTGATAGCGTCGCCTTGGGGAGTGAAAACAGCGGGTGTGATCACCACGTCGGACAGCACGGATTCGAGAGAACCGGAACTGACTAATACCCGCAATTGGTCTGTGCCTAATTCGTCGCTGGCGTCGCCACCTTCCACGCTTTGGGGCAGCGAATCGCCCTGCCGCGCAAAGACCTCGGCGCGCAACTGGTCAGACGCACCGTACACGGTCGTTTCTAGGCGCAAGCGAAGCTCGTCGTTGGTGTCCGGCCCGATCATCTGCGGCAAATAAACCGCCAATTCGCTCCCTTCGTCGACGATGCTGTCCGGCTCCACAGTCGCCAGCGGATCGCCCATTTCCAACTCCAGTACCCGGCCCGTAGAAGGCAGGCCCAGCCGCACCGCGTCAAATCCCTGTTGGCCGGTGCCGGAAAACTCGGCGCGCAAGTCGAGGATGAATTCGGTCAGTGTGCCCGCGGGCACTTGTGGTACTTTGCCGTTGGGGCGCAAGTGGTCAACCGCAGCGACCTCGCCTACGATTCGGTCGGCCAAAAGCGAGGAAGTTTCGATGGTGATCCAATCGAGGCGGGCGAACTCCCACAAGGTTTCGGTCTCTAATTGGATTTGTAGCTGAATATAGCGTCCCTTAGGCACGCGGGGCCGCTGTCCTGGAACCCGGATCGGCGGCGACCAGAAGCTCCAGTTATTGATGTCGTCGGCGATGACGCCCTGCCAACCTACGGCCGGTGGATCCCACGGCCACACGCGCGGTTTGAGCTTGGCATAGGCGTCCTTTGTTACTTCCACGGGCTGGGCCAAGTCGTTGTACGAATGATAGGCGATGGGACCGTCGTCTAGCCCAGTCTTGATCTCGATGTTGACTCCGGCTTTGGCGTCGGGAGCTTCGGTCAATTGATCCCCGTCGCGCCGCCAGGTACTCAAGCCGAAATTCACCTCGCCTATATTGACTATATCACCCATGTCGATCACCTGCGATAACCAGCGCGCCCGGGGGACGAAACCGCGTCCATAGACCTCTAGCTCGGCCAGCGCGTAGCGCGTGAATTTCGGCGGGGCATCTGGAAGCACTCGCATGCGGAAGAAACGTAGATACTGGAGCGGAAAGTCGATCTCGATAACAGCGTCGAAGTTCTGATCCACCTTGGCCAACAGTTTATCCAGCGGCAGGTAGTATTGCGTCTCCTGCGTGCCGGCGACACCCGTGCGAAATTGCGGAGGTAGTTGGCTTTCGACAGCGACCTTGTCGTTGCTGGCCGTCAGCTCGTAGGCTTCGAATTTGTAGTTGGGTCGGTACGGCTCTTGGAAGAAGGGGTCGTTGCCCTCGGGCGGCACCAATTTGAAGTGATCAGCGGGAATCTGCATGCCCATATCGAGCGTGTAAAACTCGCCCCAGATACCCCCTAGTCCGCCACTGCCCTGAAAATCGCGACCTTCGTAAAAAGTGTTGAGATCCCCGTCGATGAATTCCATCGGGTTAGAGACGTGCCCGGGCCGAGAGACGTCACCGATTGCCCGCCAGATGCGGGGCATTCCCTCTTGGTAGTTGATGTCGATCGGCTGCCTATAGCGCGTCCAGTGGCGTAGTTGGGTCACTACATTGACGTCGGGCTTGAGTTCCAGCGGTTGGATCGCGCCCGGGGTCGTGGTGTTATCGACCATCAGGTTGGTCAGGGTCTGCTCTTCCCAATCGAGGCCATCAGCGCCCCCGAGACGGAATTGCGACACTTGCGCTCCAGCCGTGCAGACTTGGGCTATGGCCATGCACGCCGCTGCCAAACAGAGCTTGGATTTCATACCGGCCATCTCCTGAAAGCAGGAAGTCTTACGGCGAATATAACGCAAAATAGCAGGTGCCTGTCAAATATAAATCAGCCCCAGAATATCACGTTCCAAGTCATGCCGGTGAAATGATCGACGATCAGGTAGAACCCGCCGGGCGTGAAATAGCCGAGGATCATTCCCATGAAAAAGGGCCGCGTCTTCAGATAGAGCCGCACGCCCCCGTATTTGAGCACGAGGACCTTGATTCCCCAAGCGATGAACATATTGAACCACAAGTGGTCCATGATCCAGATCGGCCCGATCACGTAGCCCAGCGGATGCAGCGGCCACCACACGTAGAGCCAGCGCGCGACCATCAACGCGGTCATAATGGCCGTGCCAATCCCCATATTGATCCAGCCCCAGCCGTAGAAATCGGTCGGCGTGCGGAGGACTTTTTCCATATAACTGTAGTTACCACCGCTCCAGATCCACAGGTTGATTGCTCCGTATTTATGGCTGAGCAGCATCACCATCCACACGGCACCGGCCACGGCCACGACCAGCGCTAGGACGATGATCCAAAAGAGCGGTCGGCGGTTGCGCCCCAACTCCTCGCCCAGCCGCAGACTGTTGGCGCAGGAGACCATGACGAAATTGCGCCCGGTGGTCCACAGGAAGGTCGTCGCCAGCACGACTAGGCCTTGGGCCCCGATGACCGACGAACCCACTGCGGACACCAGAATTCCCGCTGGTACCACTGGCGGCGAGCCGTCCGAAAGCCCGCCCTCGGCTACCACCCGCGAATAGCCAAAGATGATGACGACGCCCAAGAAAAGAATGGCCGCTCCAAAGATCAGTGGTAGCCCCGCCAGCCATAGCCAACCTACGATCACCAGACAAGAGATCGTCAGCACAATCAGGGCGGCGCGGTAGGAGAGGATTTCGTCGCTGTCGTCAATGCTATCGTCGCCTTTGCAAGCCTTGCGCCACACGCCCCGCAGATGCTTGCGCGCCGTCCAAATGCCGCCCAAAAAGAGCACGAGGATCGCGCCCATCGACTGGTAGGCCAAAAAGGGATCGCGCACTGCGTGGCCGGCTCCTCCGGTCTCGCTGCTGACCACGCCGAGAATGCCGAAAATGCCGCGCACCGCAAAAGAGAGCAGGTTGAAAAACCACAGGCTGAAGGCGATGTCGGTCTTGAGAAAATAGAAGAAGCCGATGATGTTGAAGCGCAACGCGACGTACAGGTCGGCCGTGCGGCGGAAAACCGGCACCTCCATGCGTATTGGATCGACGTTCTGGGCGATGGGAATGGTTTCGGGAAAGTAGTTGTACAGCCCGTGCAACGTGCCCCACAGCGCGGGGATGGCAAAACCGGCCCACATGACGGGATTTTTGAAAAAGGGGCTTATTTTTTGGTCGTCTTCGCCCTCCTCGGTCATGGCCAGCGGCACCTGCATCAGCGGATAGATCAGTCGCTCGTGCTCGATCCACTGTTTGCGCAAGATCGTCATAAAGGAAATCATCATCAGAAAGAGGGCGCAGATAAAAGGCGTCCATACTCCGATGACGCTGCGCCACACTTCCCAGGGAATCGGCTCGTCCCTTCCACTGCCCTCGTAAAATTTGCGTGCGGTCTCCACGTCGTGGACCATCAGCCAGTCGGGGATATAGGGATGGATCAGTTCCCGCCATTCGTTTTCGGCCGTGGCGTAGTAGAAGGGATAGCTAATGGCACTGAGGAACTTGGCGACGAAGAGGGTTGGAATCGGCGAGGCCATCACCATCATAACATAGACGACTAGCAATTCGCGCCGATTGAGTCCCCAGCTTGGGTGTACGAGCTTGAGCAGGGGATTCATAAAAAGGGTCAGCAGGAAGAGGAGGAACACCGCTCCAGGCATACTGGTACCCAGAGCCATAAAAGAACCGTGTAGATAGAGGGTCCCGTAGGCGGCTCCGGCTGACACGCTGAAGGCCCCGGCGCATCCGACTAGCACGGATTTGGCAGTAAAAGCCGGTACTGCGTCTGCCTCCTTGGGCGCGGTCCGCTCGGGTGTTGTTGACATTAGCTAGCTAGCGCAGAAGAATCAGCCGTAAAATTTGGCAACCAACTCGGCCGGCTTGCCATCTACCGTCGCCGGGTTCAGCGCCTGTGCGCCGAAGACCACGGGAAAGGTTTGGCCGGTGTCCCGAGTGCGGGTTTTGGCATCCATATAGGTTGCGCTGAAAGCGCGGCGGGCCGACGCGGTGGAATTGGTCCCCGAGCGATGTAGGAGGAAATTGTGCAGCAGAATGGCCTCCCCTGCTTCGGCTTCCAAGTCGATCACTGCCTCTGGGGGCGTGTATTGGGCTTCTTGCTCGGCGGGGAGAAAGTGCCGCTCGTTGATGATGCCGTGCTGGTTGCTGCCCGGCACGATCTGCATACAGCCGGTGGCTGTGGTCGCGTCGTCGAGCGCCGTCCACACGGTGACGATGGGGTTGGTGTCGATGCCCCAGCCGATCCCCACGTCCTGATGCCAAGGCAGTTCGCGTTGGAGTTCGGGCGGTTTGTTCATAAACATCGAGCGAAAGACCGAGACTTCCTCGCCGATATAGCGGCGGGCGATCTGGTGGAAGAGGGGGTTCTGGATATAGGCGAGGAAGAGCGGGTCTTGCTCTAGGTCGTCGATGCGCCGGTACGCGAGCGTCTGCACTTCGTTGCCCATGGTGCGGCGCACTTCGCCGTCCTCTTCGACGACCTGCAAGCGCATGTGCTCGTAGCGGACGCGACCCAGCATGATGTCGTCGATGCGTTGCTGCAAGGCGGCCAATTCGTCCGGCGACAGGACGTTGCCCAGCCGCAGATAGCCTCGATCCATGAACTGCTCGTGGTGTGCATCGTCAAAGGTGGCAAGGGCTTGCATGATGCAGTCTCCTTTTTGGGGGACAGGAATATAATACAATGCCTAGGGTGCGATTGGGCAACGCTGCTGCGCTCAAGGCTCGTGTACGATCAGGATCTGGTCGGCGGCGATATCTTGCAAATGCTGCACAGCGCCGCTAGGCCAGTGGATTTCCACTTCATCGACGCGGGTGCGGTCTCCTAAGCCGAAAAAGGGGCGCAGCGAGCTTTGGCACATGTAGCTCGATCCGGCGCGCACCACGTCCCACCGCACCCAGTCTCCTGCGGCGACGCGGACCTCGGCTCCGACGGAGTTGCCCACCAACCGCAAGCTCAAATAGTGCTGGGCGTTGCCGCCGTCGTTGCGCAAGAGCGCGGCTGGTTGGTTGTTGTTGGCGACTGAGATGTCGAGGTCGCCGTCGTTGTCGTAATCGCCCATGGCCGCGCCGCGGCTCACTTGCTGTAACAACAAGCCCGGTCCTGCCCGATTGCTCACGTCGACAAAGTGTCCCTCCTGATTGCGGAAGAGTTGGTTTTGCTGCTCATACGTCACCGCGTCGAACAGGTGGATGTTGTCGTCGAGGTGGCCGTTGGCGACAAACAGGTCGCGGTCGCCGTCGTTGTCGTAGTCGATGAAGAGGGTGCCCCAGGCGAGAAACTGCAAGCTGGGGACCCCCAGCCCGGACTGGAAGGTCACGTCGGCGAAAAATCCATTGCCGAGGTTGCGGTACAGGCTGTTGGTCTCCCATTGGTAGTTGGTGACGAAGAAGTCGAACTGGCCGTCGCCGTCGTAGTCGCCCACGTCAACCCCCATGCCGGCCAGCGGCTTGCCCGCGTCGTTATAGGCCACTCCAGCCAAAGCGCCGATCTCGGCAAAGCGGCCGCCGTCGTTGCGGTAGAGTAAATTGGGGGTGCGATCGCCGGCCGCGTACAGGTCGAGATCGCCGTCTGCGTCGTAGTCGATGAAAAAGGCCCCTAATTCCTTGGCGGCATCCGGCAGCAACCCGGCTTCCTCGGTGACATCGGTAAAAGTTGCGTCGTCTTCGTTGCGATAAAAGACATCGCGCTGCGGCTCAAAGGCCTCCGGCCCGCAGTACACCGCAATCCCGGAGCGGAGGCAAGGCTCGTGTATCTCGGGGTGAAATTTGGCGTAATTGGCGACGAAGAAGTCCAAGTCGCCGTCTAAATCGTAGTCGGCAAAGGCCGCGCCCGTACTCATCGCTGGATTGACTAGCGTTGGTCCGGCCACGCCGGCCGCGTCGGTTACATCGGCGAACTGGCCGGTGCCCTCGTTGCGATAGAGGATGTTGGGGCCGTAGGCCGTGATGTACAAGTCCAAGTCACCGTCTGAGTCGTAGTCGGCTGCGGCACAACCCAACCCATAGCCCGAATTGGCCACGCCAGCATGGTTGGTTACATCGGCGAACTGACCGGCGCTCGCGTTGCGATAAAGTGCACTCGGTCCTGCACTGTTGACGAAGTAGAGGTCGAGCCACCCGTCGCCATCGTAGTCGAAAAAGGCCGTGCCCGAGCCCATGGTTTCCATTGGGTATTTTTGCCCCTCGGCTCCGTTTTGATGGCGAAAGGTGATCCCGGCCTCGGCTGACGCCTCGACAAACTGCACCTCGGCGCGGCTTAGCGCAGCCCACAGGCAGGCCAGAGCGGCTCCTAAGAGGACGCGCTGCGTCACTCGTGCTGGGAATCTGCGGCGGCTTCGCTAGCCCCGCGGCCGGCGGCCATGTTGCGGATCATCTTAACTACGTCGCCAAAGGCCTTGTAGGCGACGGCGATGACAATGCCGTAAAAGAGGACACTGGCGGCGATGAAGACGATTTGCCACAGGACTTTCCAAGTTTCGACGTCCATAGAGAACCTTTCAGGGGACTGCCGTTTTTAGGAGGCAGGGGAATGGAAGGCGGCTTGCACGACGGGCGCGTATGCGTCCCTGAGTGCAGGCCGATACAGTTTTGACGCGGCTAGACACAAGGGAGAGATTGTAATAATGCAACGCTCTTATCAGTATCGCCTCTACCCCAACGCCGAACAGGCCGCCGCCTTGGAAACGATTCTGTGCCAATCGCGCCTGCTGTACAACGAGGCGTTGGCACATCGCAGAGACGTGTATAAGCATACCGAGCAATCGGTGTCCTATGCCGATCAGTGGGACCGCTTCAGGGAGGATCGGAAGGCCCGTCTTGAAGACTTCGGGCTGCTGAATGCCACGGCCGTTCAGCAGCTTCTTAGACGCCTCGACAAGACGTTTCAGGCGTTCTTTCGTCGCATTAGAAACGGCGACAAGCCCGGCTTTCCACGCTTCAAGCCTGCCACGCGGTTCCGTTCTATGGAATACCGGTATGGCGACGGGTGCAAGCTCCAAGGAGCCGTCCGGTCGCAGGATTGCGGACGCGATGTGCTCTACTTCCAGCACGTCGGCCAGGTGCGCATTCGCCTCCACCGGCCGGTCCCCGAAGGATGCTTGAAACACGTTACCCTGACCCGCAAGACGGGGGGGCGCTGGTTGGTCTGTTTCGCTGGTGACGATGGGGTGGAGCCCCCGCCGTTGCGCACGGGGAAGGCCGTAGGGGTTGATAAAGGCTTGAGGTCCCTTCTGGCTTTCTCGGACGGCACGCGCATTGACAACCCCCGTTGGCTGCGCACGTCGTTGGCACGGCTCCGACGCGCCCAACGCTCGCTGGCGCGTAAGGCTAAGGGTGGCTCTAACCGCTACAAGCAGGCCCAGCGGGTGGCACGACTGCACGAGCGCATCGCCAACCAGCGCAAAGACTTTTGGCACAAGATAACCAACCGCTTGACCCAGACCTATGCGCTGGTCGCGGTGGAGGATTTTCCTCTGGGGTTTATCACCAAAAACAGACACTTGGCATTGTCGGCCCACGACGCCGGATTGGGGATGTTCCAAGCTATGCTGGACTACAAGGCTGAAAGAGCCGGTTGCGCCGTCGTAGCTGTGGATCCCAAGCACACCTCGCAAGTCTGTTCCGGTTGCGGCCAGATGGCCAAGAAGTCGTTGCGTCAACGGTGGCATTCGTGTTCCTGCGGCGTCGAGTTAGACCGCGACGTGAATGCGGCTGTAAATATCTTGCACAAGGCCCGGTGCGGGCCGTTGGCCGTCAACGTGGACGCAGTAAGGTCGTACGTAGGCCAAGAAGCTGTTTGCGTTAGCTGACAGTAGTTCACTGCACTACTCCATGTTGCTAAAGTCTAGGGGGCGCGGCGGGTGCGAGCGCTGGGTGAGCGAGGCCACGACCAGCATGGCGAGGCCACCCAAGGCTAGGCTGGTAATCCCGACGAGGTTGGAGTTTTCGACCAGCGGTAACATAAAATCGGGCACTAAGTGCTGGTTTTCGTTCATGATTAGGAAATTGAGGGGTACCAGCGCGCCCAGTATCAACGCGCAGTACGCACCTGGGGTATTGGCCTTTTTCCAGTACAGCCCCAAGGCTACGGTGCCGACGCAGCCGGCGAAGTAGATGGTGCCGGTGACGTACATAAAGCGGAAGGCCGTCTCGGGAAGCTGGTAGAGTGCGCCGAAAATGGCCAAAAAGGCGGCGAGGATGACGACGATGGCCCGAGTCCAGTAGATTTCGCGCTCGCTCGACAGCCCACCCCAAGTGCCGTCGGCCTCGCGCTCGCCGCCCGACTTGGCGAGCATGGCCTTGATCGGCGAGACCACGTCGCGGACGATGACGCCGCTCCAAGCCAGCAGGTAGCTGTCGTGGGTGGACATGAAGGCCGCGAACATCCCGGCCATGAGCAGACCCGCGATGCCGATGGGCAGGATTTTGCCGAGCATTTCGGGCATGGCGTAGTGGGGGTCGAGTTCGGGGTTGCCAAAATAGGCCAGCGCTGCGATACCCCAAAACATCGGCACCATCGCCCGCCCCATGACCGTGCCCGCGGCGATCCAGAACACGCGGCGGGCCACCTTGGGGCTTTCGGCACTCAGCGGCCGCATCATTTCGGGTTGCCAAACCACGCCGACTAGGCCGACGCAGAATAAAAATAAGATCATTGAGATGCCGTAGCCGGGATTGGCTATGGGGTCAAAGCCGACATCGCCTTTGTGGACTTGCACGGCTTGGACGAGGTTGTCCCAGCCGAGCTGGGGGTGATTGAGAATGATATACGTGCCAAAGAGAAACCCCAGTGCCAGCAGCACGAACTGGGCGAAGTCCGTCAGCACCACCGAGACCATGCCGCCCATCAGCGTGTAGAAGACGACGATGAGCAACATGCCGATCATGACGTAGTTGACGTATTCCTTGTCGAGACCGGTGAAGCCGACGACGAATTTGCTGCCGAGGATTGGGAACAGCCCCATGTTGAGGGTACCGGCGAGAGTGAGGATAATGCCGCCGAGTAGGCGCACGCCGCGCGTGTATTTGAGTTCGTAGAACTCGGGCACGGTCATCACCTGCAAATGGCGCAGGCGGCTGACGATGAAGCCAGTGCGACCGATGATCAGGGTGGTGATCAGGGCCATGAGGCCAAAGACGAAGGGCACAAAGCCGTACTTAAAGCCCTCCTCGGCCATGTACATGACCGTTACTAGCCCGAGGCCGGTCGAGACCATTGTGGCGACGGCCATGTGGGTTTTGAGGCCGCGGCCAGCGACGAGGAAATCGGAGATGCCTTTGATGGCACCTCGGGCCAACGTGCCAGCGACAATGGTGCCGCCGACATAGATGAGGACGATGGCGTAGTCAATCCAACTCAGGTGCATAGGTACTCCTTGAGATGCGGTGAATGAGCGGCCTAATATAACTCTTAGGTCGCGCCTGTTAAACCCTATCACCTCATTTTGACAGGGGCAGTCGAGGGCGTTAATTAGGTGATAAGTTGTCTTTGGGAGCGCAGGCGTCCTTGGGATGCTAGGCGTTGATTTGGTAGAAGAAAGGAAAAATTCCATGGCGGAAAGAAGCGTTGCAGAGGCTTTAGCCGACGAGGGGGCGGTGTTGTACACACCCGATGGCCAGCGGCTGGTGTTCCCCGGCTGCCACGCCAAGCGCGTATCCGCGGCTGAGATCGAAACGTACGAAGGTCGCTTTGAGTATTGGGACGGGCCGACCGAAACTCTAATTGTGGCCGACGATGACGCGGGCATCGTCAGTGCCGATCACGAGTTGCCAGCGCAGTATCTGGCGCAACTAACCCAACAGCTCGCCGATGAGTGCGGGGCGCATTTCATGGCGTTTGGCACTACGAGCATCTGGCGGCTGGACGACGCGGGCCGCTACGAAGCCATTTTGCGGCCCGATCAGTTCATCTACTTGCGTCCGCACGAGGCTTGGCTGCCGGATCACCTAGGGCTGAAGTTGGGCATTCACTCCTTGCCGGACGTGGTTTTGGAAGTGGATCACACTACGGATATTCGGCAGAGTAAGTTGCAAAAGTATCAGGCATGGGGGTTCCCGGAGCTATGGGTAGAGGTGCCGGATGCGTTCACGCCGTATCGCCGGGCGGGTGCGCCGGGGCTGAGGATTCGCGTGTGGGAGGAGGGGCGGTATCGGCAGGTGGAGGCGAGTCGGGCGTTTGCGGGTTGGACGGCCGAAGAGATTCACGCGGCACTGAACGAGAGGGAGGGCTGGTCGGCGGCGACGATTGACGCCTTGTTGCGCGTGGCCAAGTACCTGACCAAGCAGTTGGGCACGGCTGGTCCAGAGGGTTCGGCACGGTTGTCGAGGCACCGCGCCGAAGGTCGCGCCGAGGGTGAGCGGGCGTTGTTGTGCCGCCTAGCGGCGCAAAGGTTCGGCGACGAGGTGGCTGCGAGTTTGGGGGGCTTGTTGGTGGGCTGGGCGAGTGAGGATTTAGTGCAGGTGGGTGATTGGATCGTTGAGTGCGCCAGCGGCGACGAGCTGTTGCGGCGGGTGCGGGAGACGAGCATAGGGTCTTAAAACTTCAGGAGGAAGCATGACAAAATGGATGCAATGCGGGTTGTGGGTCGCGGCCCTGTTGTGGGCCGGTTGCGGGGGCGATGACTCGACGGTGGGGCCGGACGAGAGTGCCATCGAGGGCAGTCGCACGGAAGCTACTCTTGCAGAGGTCAGCGAAGTATTTGCGGTTAGTTGCGCCTTTTCGGGCTGTCACGGCGGAGAGGAGCTTGCGGCCGGTTTGTCGCTGGAGGGCGACTTTGCCGGGCGCATCGTCGGCGTCGCCAGTGAGCAGCGGTCCGATTTCAAGCTAGTCGATCCGGGCAATCCCAATAAGTCGTACCTGCTGATGAAGGTGCGCGGCGACGACGAAATCATCAGTCTGCAAATGCCGCCGGGCAATCCGTTGCCCGCCGAGCAGGTGGAGATAATCCGCGCGTGGATCGCCAGCGGGGCGAAAGAATAATGCCGGTTTTTTCTCCGTCGTCCTTGACCGAAATTACTGCGTCCATTTTTGCCGCGGCTGGAATGCGCGCTGACGAGGCGCGCGTGGTCGCTGAATTGCTCGTCGAGGCCAATCTCGTCGGTCACGATTCGCACGGCGTCATCCGCATTCCCCAGTACTTGGGCCAAGCCGAAGCCGGCGACATCGTGCCAGACGCCACGGTTGAAGTCGTGCACGAGGCTCCGACGCTCGCCGTGCTCGACGCGCATTGGGGCTTTGGGCAGGTGGCGATGAGTCGCGGTGTGGACATGGCTCTAGAGAAGGCGCGGGCTACGGGCATGGCCGCTATCTCCGTCCGCCAAGCCAATCACGTCGGTCGTCTCGGCAGCTATGTGGAGCGCATTGCCGAAGAGACTGCTATTGCCCTGATGTTTGTCAACGGCGCGCCGGTCTGTCGCATGGCCCCGTGGGGCGGGCGCGAGGCGCGGCACGGCACTAATCCAATCGCCATGGGGTTTCCGTCGCGCAGCGGCCCGCCAGTCGTCCTCGACATGACTACGTCGGCGGTGGCCGAGGGTAAGGTGCGGGTGCAGCGCAATCGCGGGGCCGAGGTACCCGACGGCTGGCTGCTCGACGCGGAGGGGCAGCCGACCAACGATCCCAACACGCTGTACGCCGATCCGCCCGGTACCATCCTGCCCTTGGGCGGCAGTCTTGGCCACAAGGGCTACGGCCTCAACGTGGGGGTCGAGCTGTTGGCCGGTGCATTGGCTGGGGCTGGCTGCATAGGTCAGGATCGGCGCTTCCGCAACGGGGCATTGCTGTTGGTGCTTGACGTGGAAAAGCTGGTGGGATTAGATGCGTATTTCGCCGAGGCGGACACGTATATCGAGTTTGTCAAATCTGCGGCTACGGCACCGGGCGTCGAGGCGATCTTGATGCCTGGGGACAGTGAGCGGGCGATGGCAGAGAAGCGGAAGGTGGAGGGGATCTTTGTGGAGGACGAGACGTGGGCGCAGATTGTGGCGAGTGCGGCGAAGGTGGGGGTTGAGATTTGAGGTGGGAAGATACACGCGTTATTTTTTATTTACGATGTTACAAACGTGTTCGCCCAGATGCTTCTAGGTTTTTCTTGAACACGCTGACTGCTTAAAGGCGGATCAACCCGTTTCTTGAGTACATAGCCCAAAGGAAAATAATGTTATGAAAAATGCAATCGTATGTTTCATCGGCTTAGTATTCGTCGTCTCCGTATCGGCAGAGTCGTTGCTTGAGGGGCGGGTGCGGTTGGAGTCGGGAGAGCCCGTGGCCGACGCGCAGGTGCGGCTGTTTGATATGAGCGACCTGCGGCAGGGGGCGATAGCTCGCGCCCAGACTGATGGCAGGGGGTATTTCGCGTTGCCGTTAGCGGCGTTGGGGGGAAGAGCGCTGCCGGCGCGGTTCGCGTTGGGGTCGAATTACCCTAATCCGTTCAATCCCTCGACGATCATTCCCTATCAACTAGCGGCTTCGGCTGCGGTGCGTCTGGAGGTGTTCAACCTGTTAGGGCAGCGCATTGCGACATTGGTGGATGGGGAGCGTGCGGCGGGCTTTCACACGGCGACTTGGACGGCTACGGATGCAGCGGGTCGGGCTGTGGGGGCGGGGGTGTATATCTACCGGATGACGGTGGGTGCGGCGAGTCAGACCGGCCGGATGGTGCTGATTGACGGGCAGGCGGGTGTCGCGGCTGCTTCTGGTTGGCCCAGTGCGGCTTTGGGCGGTGATCCCAATCGAGGGGTTGAGGTGTATGGGTTGATCGTTTCGGGTGAGGGGTTGGTTCCCTATGTGGATTCGGCTTTTCGGGTTGAAGCGGGCATGGCTCCGGTGGAGTTAGTGGTGTCGGAGGGACAGCATCCGGCGGGTAAGGCCACGGACGACGGTCTTGGCGGTCTGTTCGACGCGTTCAACGAGCAGCAGGAAGACGCGCCCGTGACCATTCCCGACGCCAAGCTGCGGGCGGCGGTTACAGCGGCGCTGGGTAAGGCGAGGGGTGCAACGATTACCGGGGCTGAAATGAAGACTTTGACCTTCTTGAACAAATGGAACAGTGGCATTCGCGATTTGAAGGGGTTAGAGTCTGCCACCAATCTGAAAATCCTGAGTATTGGTGGGAACGCCATCTCGGACGTGTCGCCGCTGAGAAATCTGACCAATCTGAAAATCCTGAATCTTGGTGAGAACAACATCTCGGATGTGTCGCCGCTGAGAAATCTGACCAATCTGAAAATCCTGGGTCTTGATTGGAACGCTATCTCGGATGTGTCGCCGCTGAGAAACTTGACCAATCTGAAAAACCTGAATCTTCGGTTCAACTTCCTGAATATCCCCTCCATCAACGATCATATTCCTGCCCTTAAAAGGAGCGGGGTTGCTGTAACCTTTGGCCCGTTGCACTTCCGCGAGGGTCCCTTCGACATCGAACTCGTTTTCCTCGACGACCACTTCCCTGAAAGACAGAAGCGGAGAGTCCGATATGCCGCCCGGCGCTGGATGTCAATTATTAGAGAGGACTTGCCGGACTATACACTTACTCAGGGCGGGGAGGGGAGGTGCGGCGATCATTCGTATGAGATTACTTCTGGGGAGCGAATAGACGACTTACGGATCTATATAGTTGGCTTCGACGACTACGACAGTGCCCCAGGAGGGTGGGCTAGCCCACACATGTTACGCGAGACTTCCCTGCTGCCCATCTCAGGATGTATGGCCCTCAATAATAGATTCACTGATCCTGTATATTTTCTTGATACAGCCTTGCACGAAATAGGGCATGTTCTAGGGTTCGGGACGATCTGGGACGATCTCGGTTTCCTCCAGAATCCGTCTCAGAACAATCCGAATGCCGACACGCACTTCAACGGCCCGCTGGCGATTGCCGCCTTTGACGCCGCGGGAGGATCGAGTCACACGGGAGGGAAGGTGCCGGTTCGGAATGATGGAAATCCTAGGTCTGCGGACTCTCACTGGAGATTCTCTGTGTTTGGTGACGAACTCATGGCAGCGGGAACAGGGGTGTCATCGGTCTCTGAAGCACATTATAAGTCAAATTATGCGCTGAGCGCGATCACGATTCAGTCCTTGGCCGATCTCGGCTACGTCGTCGATGTCACGCAGGCGGACCCATATACCCTGCCTAGTGCCGCCGCAAAGGCCAGTGCGAAGATCGCAGCTTCATCTACTCATACGCACGGCGAACATCGGGAGCCGATGTACGTAGTTGACCCGCAGGGCCGCATCGTCCGCACCATAAGCCCCTGAAATGCACTAGTGGGTACGATAGTCTGGGACCAAGAGACTGGCGAGCAGCACGGACGCCATAGGGGCGACCAGCCACCTTACCACTCCTGCCTGAGCCGGTCCAGCAGGCGGCCCAGTTGTCCGACCAAGTAAAGCGGCAGCGAGAGCAAGGTCATTTCCACGCGCTGCCGCGTTCCGACCCTCGGCCAAGTCAGTACCCCGCGCCGATCAAGGCCGCCGCTCCAGTAGGTCGCGGTTGTTTTGGAGGGGGCTTCGTGCTAAATTTTCTTTGTCAGTCAATGAGCATGGCTTGCCGCTTAAGGAGAATAAAAAATGATCGATTCCAGAACGCTGCGGGAAATTCAAGGAGCACCGGTCGAAGAGCGCCTTCATTTGATTGAGATCATTCTCCAGTCTCTCAAAAAGGACATAGAGACAACCTCGCCTGTACCGAAGAAAATGTTCACTGTGCGTAAATTTAGTTTGGGTGCAGAGGTCCATGCAGACCGCGATCAATTGTATAACGAAAGAACAATCTGATTGTGTTTGCCATTGACACCAACTTGCTTGTCTATGCGCACAATACAGACTCGGAATTTCATAAACAGGCAGCCGCATTTGTCACTAAGGTGGTAAATGAACGCGATCACAAAGGGCAACACACGATCTGCCTACCCACCCAAATTTTATCAGAGTTTGTACATGTCGTAACTTGGCAGCGCGTTGAAAATCCGCTGCCTATAGTCGAAGCGATCCGCGTCGTCCGAGATTATAGGGATGCGGGCATCCCAATCATTCATCAACGAGAAACACAGATTCAGACCTTCTTGGAACTTTTGGAAAGTGGTACAACGCGCAAGAAAGTGTTCGATATGGTCCTAGCAGCTACTTTGAAGGACAATGGGATAGCAGGACTTTATACTGTGAATGTTAGTGATTTTAAGACGTTTGATTTTCTGGAAGTCATCAATCCACTGCAAACCCTGTCCAACCAAGCTGATTTATCCGATACATAATTGCATTTTAAATCCGCAGCTACGGCACTAGGAGTTGAGGCGATCTTGATGTCCGGGGATAGCGAGCGGGCGATGGCGGAGAAGCGGAAGGTGGAGGGGATCTTTGTGGAGGACGAGACGTGGGCGCAGATTGTGGCGAGTGCGGCGAAGGTGGGGGTTGAGGTTTGAGGTGAGAAGATACACGCGTTATTTTTTATTTACGATGTTGCAAACGTGTCCGCTCAGATGCTTCTAGGTTTTTCTTGAACACGCTGACTGCTTAAAGGCGGATCAACCCGTTTCTTGGGTGCATAGCCCAAAGGAAAATCATGTTATGAAAAATGCAATCGTATGTTTCATCGGCTTAGTATTCGTCGTCTCCGTATCGGCGGAGTCGTTGCTTGAGGGGCGGGTGCGGTTGGAGTCGGGAGAGCCCGTGGCCGACGCGCAGGTGCGGCTGTTTGATATGAGCGACCTGCGGCAAGGGGCGATAGCTCGCGCCCAGACTGACGGCACGGGGTATTTCGCGTTGCCGTTAGCGGTGTTGGAGGGAGGAGCGCTGCCGGCGCGGTTCGCCTTGGGGCCGAATTACCCCAATCCGTTCAATCCCTCGACGATCATTCCCTATCAACTAGCGGCTTCGTCTGCGGTGCGGCTGGAGGTGTTCAACCTGTTAGGGCAGCGCATTGCGACGTTGGTGGATGGGGAGCGTGCGGCGGGCTTTCATACGGCGACGTGGCACGCAACGGATGCGGCGGGTCGTGCCGTGGGGGCGGGGGTGTATATCTACCGGATGACGGTGGGTGCGGCGAGTCAGACCGGCCGGATGGTGCTGCTTGACGGGCAGGCGGGTGTCGCGGCTGTGGGGGCGGCTTCTGTTTGGTCGGGGGTGTCCGGTGGCGGCGGGTCTGATGGAACGGGTGAACAAGCGTATGGGTTGATCGTTTCGGGTGAGGGGTTGGTTCCCTATGTGGATTCGGCTTTTCGGGTTGAAGCGGGCATGGCTCCGGTGGAGTTAGTGGTGTCGGAGGGACAGCATCCGGCGGGCAAGGCCACGGACGACGGTCTTGGCGATCTGTTCGACGCGTTCAACGAGCAGCAGCGGGGACCCGACTTGGTGGTCGATTCGCCTTTGGTGACGGGCTCGTCAGCTTTTACGCCGGGGGGCACCTTCACTCTGCTGGTGACCGTCCGCAACCAAGGGGACAGTCTAGCCACCGCAACGACGTTGCGCTACTACCGCTCGACCGACGCGACGATTTCTACACGAGATACAGAAGTGGGCACGGGCGCGGTGGATGCTCTGGCAGCGGCCGGCACCAGTGCCAAATTTATCCGCCTGACCACCCCGTTGAGTGAGGGCATCTATTATTATGGGGCCTGTGTGACATCGGTAGCCGGAGAATCCAATACTAATAATAACTGCTCCAGTTCAAGGGCCGTGAGAGTCTGGTCTGAATCGAGTCCTGTGACCATTCCCGAAGCCAAGCTACGGGCGGCAATTGAGGTGGAGCTGGGCAAGGCGAGCGGTGCGACGATTACTAAGGGTGAAATGTCGACCTTGCTCCGTTTGGACGTGAACTTCGCGGGCATCAGCGATTTGACCGGGTTGGAGTTCGCTACCAACCTGACATGGCTGCAACTTGTCGGTAACAGCATCACGGACATATCGGCGCTTTCGAGCTTGACCAACTTGGACTTTCTGAATCTTGGCGGCAACCAGATCACGGACATATCGGCGCTTTCGAGCTTGACCAAGCTGACATGGCTGATTCTTGACGGCAACGAGATCACGGACATATCGGCGCTTTCGGGCTTGACTAGGCTGACAGGGCTGTTTCTTACCAACAACCAGATCACGGACATATCGGCGCTTTCGGGCTTGACTAAACTGCCAAGGCTGAATCTTGCGGCCAACGAGATCACGGACATATCGGCGCTTTCGGGCTTGACTAGGCTGACAGAGCTGTGGCTTTATAACAACAACATTTCGGATGTATCGGCGCTTTCGGGCTTGACTAGGCTGACAGAGCTGTGGCTTGATGACAACAACATTTCGGATATCTCGGCGCTTTTGGGCTTGACCAAGCTGACAGAGCTAGGCCTCAGGCTAAACCTCCTAAATGTCTCCTCCAACAATCATATTGCTGCCCTTAAGCGCAGCGGCGTTACCGTACACCTTGAGCCACCGTTCCGCGAGAGCGACTTCGACATCGAACTCGTGTTCCTCGACGACCACTTCACTGAGAAACAAAAGCGGGCGCTCCGATATGCCGCCCGACGCTGGATGTCGATTATTCGGAAGGATCTGCCGGACTATACATTTTCCCAAGGCTGGTCGGGGGAGTGCGGCGATCATTCGTATGCGATCCCTTCTGGGGAGCGAATAGACGACCTACGGATCTACATAACCGGTTTCTCCGAGGGCGATTTTCTTGGGTGGGGTGGTCCACGCGTGTTGCGCGAAACTTCCTCGCTGCCCGTCTTAGGATGCATGGGGATCTACTCGATTTATTTGGATACAGGACTTCACGAGATAGGACACGTGCTGGGGATCGGGACGATCTGGAACGATCTGGGCTTCCTCCGGAATCCATCTAGGGGAGGTAACAAGGGGGCCGACACGTTTTTCAACGGCCCGCTGGCGATTGCCGCCTTTGACGCCGCGGGAGGATCGAGTTACACGGGAGGGAAGGTGCCGGTTCGGAATGATGGAGAGCCTAGGTCTGCGGACTCTCACTGGAGATTCTCTGTGTTTGGTGACGAACTCATGGCAGCGGGAACATATGTGTCATCGTTCGATGAAACACATTATAAGTCAAATAATGCGCTGAGCGCGATCACGATTCAGTCCTTGGCTGACCTCGGCTACGTCGTCGATGTCACGCAGGCGGACCCATATACCCTGCCTAGTGCCGCCGCAAAGGCCAGTGCGAAGATCGCAGCTCCATCTACTCATACGCACGGCGAACAGCGAGAGCCGATGTACGTAGTTGACCCGCAGGGCCGCATCGTCCGCACCATAAGCCCCTGAAATGCACTAGTGGGTACGATAGTCTGGGACCAAGAGACTGGTGAGCAGCACTGATGCGATGGGGGCGACCGGCCACCTTACCGCTCCTGCCTGAGCCGATCCAGCAAGCGGCCCAGTTGTCCCACTAAGTAAAGCGGCAGCGAGAGCAAGGTCATTTCCACGGTTTGCCGCGTTCCGCTCACTTGGTGCTGGATGGACTGGACAATGGGCGGATTGAGGTCGAAGCGCACTGCGAGGCACGTCTTTTTGGCCAAGGCGAACTGATGCAGCGAGCGCAGGGTGCCGCTGGTGCCGGCTTTGACTTCGACCGGCACGATCTGAGCACCCCGGGCAATCGCGTAATCGACTTCGGCGTTGGCACTTTTCCCTTCCCGCAGCCAGTAGTTCAGCCGGGGCGTTTCCCGCCCTTCTTCCAAGTAGAGTAGGTGTTGCCCGACGAACTGTTCGGCCAAGGCTCCTTCATTGACCAGTCGGCGGTCGTCCAAGTCCTTCAGCGCCAGCCAGTCTAAGCCGCACAGACGGTTCATCAGGCCGATGTCCAGAAAGAGAAGTTTATAGGCCTTCCAATCGACCTCGGCGTGGAGGGGCACCCCGGAACAGGTACTGTGGAAAACGGGTGCAATGACCCTGGCCTTGGCCAGCAAGTCAATGGCGACCCGCAGTTCGCGGGCGGTCTCCTCGCGGTCGATTTGGGTGTATTTGACTTTGCGGCCCACGGCGCGGGGAACGTAGTTGAAGACTCGCTGCAAGCGCAGCCGGATTCGGGCGGAGGCGTACTTGGCAAAATCGTCTTGGTAGGTATCGACGATGGACTGATGCACCGGCGTCACGTCGGCAAAGTGGCGGGTGGCGCTATACGCGGCTACGGCTTCGGGCATACCGCCCACTAGCAAGTATTCCCGCTGGTAGGCCGACAAGCGGGTGTGGACGGTATGGGGCAGGGGTTGCTCAAGGGTGTAGTCTTGCAGATAGGCTAGGAGGGGCGGGTCCAGTTCGGCGAGAAATTCTTCAAAGCTCATCGGCCCTAGATGAAAGTATTGAATGCGCCCTACCGGCATGGTAAAGGCGTGTTGCGAGAGGACGAATTCGAGCAGGGAGCCAGCGGCGATAACCGGCAGTTCGGGGTGATCTTCGAAGAAATAGCGCAGGGCGGGCAGGGCGTGGGGGGTCGCTTGGATTTCGTCGAGGAAGAGTATGCTGCCCGCTGCCAACAGCGGTTGGCCTAGTAGCCCTTCAATTTCCCGGCGGATGTGCGTCAGGTCCAAAGTCTGGAAGACGGAATCCAAATCTGGGTGGCGCTCGAGGTTGATTTCGTTGAGGTGCAGGCGATGGGATTGGGCGAATTGCCGCACTAGGGTGGATTTGCCCACTTGGCGCGCGCCGCGAATGACCAGCGGTTTTCGCTGTGGAGCGGCAAACCATTGGGCCAGAGCGCGTTCAGCCGATCTATACATAATGAGTAAAAATGCCCCCTTTTTCGTACGTATAATGTACAAAAAAGGGGGCATTTTACAACCTGATGTTACACGCCCAAAGCCTAAAACACAATGCTCGACACCGCTTTAGAAATCAGCGCCAGCGCGATGGAAGACATGCCGACCAAGCCCATCCCACATGAATAGCCCGCCAAGAGAATCGGCGCGTACGCCCGCCAGCGCGCTTCGCCAAAGCGCTTCTGCAGGTGATAGCGGCCCAGCAAGGCACCGATGAAATTGGGCAGCAGAAAGTGCGGCCACGCGCCCACGCCGCCGATGAATCCGTAGAACAGGGCGACCGGCCAGCGCAAGAGCGATAGCGCGCCCAAAATCCCCGCGCTGCCCAGCGCACCCGTGAGCACGTATTCCCAGCGAATGATGGTCCTAATCAGCTCATTGCCGCCCTCGGCGAGCGTTGACTTGGCCCAGAATGCCTGCATGGTGGCGTGGAAGGGCCAAAACTTCTGCACGTAAGGATAGGCCGACGAGGGAATCGGCCCGAGCTTCCAGATGAAAGACCAGAATATAAACGAGCAGACGAACATGATTAGCAAGGTTACGCCGGCCAGCTTGACGATGCTGCCGAAGTGGGTGCGGGTCAGTTCGAGTTGCTTGAAGGCCGCGGCTTCGTAGCCCCACTGGAAGAGCGGGATCGGCGCAAACCACACGGCCGCGCCCTGATAGCCCGACAGGTAAAAGGAGCCTTCGCGCAGATAGGGGAAGGACGCCCCTTGCGGCGAGCCGGTCAGGCCGATCATGCGCGCGCCGATGTACGAGTAAATCGGCGTCCACACAAAGCCGAAAAACGCGCTGATCCACCAGGGAAATTCCGGCACCAAATACCACACCAAGACCACGAAGCCGAGCGTGCTGATCGCCCAGATGCCCAAGGCGAGGGGGATGGGGATGTCGCCGCGGCCCTCGGGTAGCCCTTTGTCGTCGCCCTCGCGCTTAACCCCGCGCAAAGTCCACAGGGTCTTGCCGACCATGGCGAAACCCATCACGGCCACGAGGACTGCGCCGCCAATGGAGAAGCTGAGCCAGAAGTCGAAGGAATTGGCGATCTGCGTTGGAATTGCCGACATGCCTGGCTCCCAGGTGTGCAGCACGTCGTACGCGTAGAGCACTGGGTTGATGAGGATGTTGACGAGGAAAGCCGCGGCAAAGGAGCCGACCACGATCCAAAAGGGCAGGACAAAGCCGACCATGACGTGCCCGAGGTCCGTGCCAATGCCCATGATGCTGGCCGGCAGCATTTCCTTGAGGGAGACGGTCAGGTCGATGAACGGAATCGGCAGGATCGTCACGGTCTCAGTAAAGAAAATGCCCGAGATCGTGGGGATGACCACGTAGAACAGCCCCCAGATAATGCCGATAAAGGCTCCGACGCTAAAAACCTCCCATCGCCAGCCTTGGCTCGGCCCCGAACTCTCGGCGAGGGCGGTTGCGCCGCCGGCCTGCACTGCGGCCAATGGGTACGGCAGGCGCTCGATGTCGTTGGTGATGCGGAAGAGCACGTAGCCCAAGGACAGGCTGTTGATTTTCTGCATCACGATGACGGTCAGCAGCAGGACGATGGGCTTGAACCAAGCGGGGTGCAAAAAGGAGCGCCCCTCTAGGGCTGGCGAGCCGCGCGGAGGCACCACCCAATCGGGGATGTGATGGTGCAAGCCGTCGGCTTGGGGCGATTGGATCAAGTACTGGTCCCAGATCAGCCCGCCAAAAGGTCCGCCGAACAGTTCGGCCCCAGTGCCTAACTTGCCGCCCATCATGACTAAGCCTCCGGCCACCCAATAGAGAATGATGACCTCTTGGGTGCGCAGGCGCGCAAAGGAGCGCTTGGCGATTTCGATGAAGAGAATGAGCGTCACCCACTCGGCACCGCCGGCCATACTCTGACCAGTCACCAACCCCAAGTAGATGGCCCCAGGCAGCATGATGAAGCCGACGAACAGCGCGGCCCACAAGGTTTTGAGGTTGAAGCCCGGTTCAAATTGGAGATCCGAGAGAATCAGTTCGGGCGTTTTTTTGTCTTCTTGAGCCATGTGCTAATTTCCGTACAGCGGGTGTCCCTGCCCGGGGAACCAGATCATATCAATGCAAAAGGACAGGCCAATCGCGGTGAAGTACCCGAGGATGAGGCCGATGAAAAAGGGCTGGGCGCGCTGGTAGAGGCCGATTCCGCCCGAGCGCATGATGGCCCATTTGGCCAGCCAGGAGACGAAGATCGAAAAGACGATAATGGTCATGGGATAGGAGCAGATGCCGACCGGCATGCCGATCGGGTGCAGGGGCCACCACGAGAAGCGGTAGCGCATAAAAGTCAGCAGTCCCATTGCGCCCGCGCCGCTGACGAGGTGGCCCAACCGCGTCCAATCCGGTGCCTTGAGGTCGATTTTGCGCAGACTTTCCACGTAGGGCACTTGCGAACCCGTGCCGAAGATCCATCCTCCGTAGTTGTACGCACCAAAGGAGTAGCCCATGTAGAGCGCGAAGGCCATGGAGACGACGAGGGCGACTAGCGCCGAGAGGAGGATGCAGAAGCTCAGATAGCGGCGGTTGCCGCGGATGCTGCTGGACACTTTGGCGCTGTTGGCCGCGGCGACCATGAAAAAGCCCTTGAGCTCGTGGTGCCAGCCGTAGGACAGCCCCATGGCGATGTTGCTCTGTGCGGTAGCGTGCGGCCCGAGTGCGTAGCCGACGAAGGTCTGGCCGACTAGCGGGGCGCGGCTGAAGAGCAAGCCGCCCTCCATGATGATGCGCGTAATGCCGACGTAGAGGACTAAGGTGGCCAAAATGAAGAGCGCGACCGTGGGCGGGTTCATGCCAGCCCGCCACATCCAGAAGGCGATGTAGAGCAGGGCCAGCCCGCCGCCAAAGACGATCATCCGGTAGGACATCAGCTCGTCGGTGTCGTCGATGTCCGCATCGTTGCGCACGGCTTTGCGCCAGATTGCGCCGAGGTGTCCGCGTGCCATCCACAGCATGCCGATGACGAGGGCGATCAGCGCGCCGAAAGACTGCCAGCCGATGCCGGGGTGGCCGAGGGTGTACACGTCGCGGCCGGCAATGGTGTAGCCAAAGCGGTTGAACAGGCCCTGTTGCAGCATGGTCAGCACCGTGAAAAACCACATGCTGAACGACACGTCGAGATTGACGAAGTACGTGAAGCCGACGATGGCCCAGTTGATATTGGTGTTGATGGCGGGAAATTCGCGGCCAATGCGAATGGGGTCGGACAGATCGCGCGGGATGGGCGGGAAGGCCGGGGTAAAGTACGTGACCACATTCCACATAACCATGCAGAAAGGCAGGGCAAAGCCGAACCAAAACGCCTTTTGCCGCACGAAGCTGGGCCAGTTAGAGCCGGGCGGTGGGGCGATGAGTTGTTGGGGCAGTTCCATCAAGGCGAAGGGCAGGCGCTCGTATTCGACCCACTGCTTGCGCAGCGCCGCGACCATGCACTGGCACAAAAAGAAGATGGCCATCACCAAGCTGGTCCACCAAAAAAGCGGCACGATCCAAGCGCCCCAAGGAATGGATTCGCCAGCGGGTAGGCCGTTGTAGAACCACTTGAGGGCAATCGCGTCGTTGGGCACCAGCCATTCCTCGATGTACTGCACTACTTTGCTCTGCCACTGATTCTCGGGCGAGGCAAAGTACTGGGGGGCGGCGACGACCGCGATCATGTACGTGGAAGTGCCCCAGGTGGGGATGGAGGCCCCCACTAGGGACATGATGAAGATTAGGCCGAGTTCGCTGGTGCTTAGGCCGCGCACTTTTAGCAGCGACTTGGCCGTGGCGTTGAGAAAGACCAGACCAGTAAAGAGAAAGACCACGCTCAAGGGCAGGTAGCTGATCGCCCACTGCGAGGACTTGAGGATGAACATGCTGTACGGGGCCCCGATGTTGATCAGGATCACGAGGCCCAAGCCGATGAGGAAGGCGCGTGCGGTCATGTTGGCTGTCTGGCGCTTCAGACCTCCATGATGGCCACATCGTATTGCCGAATGTGGCCATCCCGGGTGACGAGGAGCAGCCCTTCGGCTCGGGCTTGGGCAATCAGGAACCGATCGAATGGATCCCGGTGGTGCATCGGGAGGCGGCCGGCCTGCTCAGCGTGATGGAACGCCAGCGGAAGGTGAGTGAAGCCCCTTTCCTCAACCAACACCGACAGATTGTCTGGAGCGACCAAGCGACCCTTGGCCCGCTTGACCTCGATTTCCCACCCAGTGATAGCGCTGACGAAGACGTCATTGTGCGGGTCGGCAATGGTGGCACGGGTATCTTCGGCCAGTTGCTCAACATCGGATAGGCACCACAAGAAGGTGTGGGTATCCAACAGTAGCCGCGACATTGCTAACTCTTATCTGTAGCTGGGAAAATTTTCGAGTTCTCAAGCAGGTCCATGAGTTCTTCATCGGGATCGTCAAAGTCTGGAGACATCCAGATTTTTCCTTCTAGCCCACCAAGCTGACGTTCCTCGAGGCGATCCCGATACGGTTCCAGCCGCAAATACGGCTCGCCGGCCTTGGCGATGACAACTTCTTCCCCCGCCCAAGCCAACTTGCCTAAGCGCGAAAGTTGCGATTTGGCTTCGTGCATGTTCACTTTCTTCATGGTGAATCCTCCAATAGCTAAGTTAAGCTAAGTCTATTTTTGTGGCGGGGTCTTGTCAAGGACGAGCGGCAGGCTGCCCAGCCTCGGCAAACGCCTCGTCCGCCTCGTCCTGATACCCTTGGCGAATCGCCGGCGCTAGGGTGCGCCAGACGAGGAATCGCTTGCGCAGCACGTTGAGGAACTTGCGATTCATGCGTTGCCAAGAGGCCACGTCGCCGCTGAGGCGCTCGATGTGGGTCTCGATCTTGTAGATGTGGTGCTCGCCGGTGGGAGTCGCCTGCAGGCGCACCTGCTGGCTGATCCCGAGGTCGTAGGGTGCCAGCCAAGTGCGCATGGCAATGGCGTAGGACGGTTCCGGCCCGCCGGTGGTGACGGATAGCTCGACATCGCGGGCGATGAAGTCGCCGATGGAGCCTTCGCCATAGGCGGCGAAGACCGACTTGAGATACACATACATGCTCGGCACCTCGGCCCCGCCGACTGTGAAGGGAAAGTCAAAGCGCCAGTGGTCGCCGACGGGCGGGGGAAATTGCCATTGCCGCGTCACGTCCGGGACGGCCATGTTGGCCGCCATGCGCGCTGGATACAAGGTCGATAAATAAACTGTGCCGATGACCACGACCGTAGCCCATACAGCGGAGAGCGACGAGTAGTTAAGAGTCAGGCCGGCGAGCAGCCCGTATTGCAGCATGAACAGATGGGCGATTTGGCCTAGGGCGTAGCCGACTACCGCGCCAAAGGTGGCAAAGACCGTGGATTCGGCCAAAAACAGCAGGCCGATGTGGCTGGGGGCCAAGCCGACGACGCTGTAGATGCCGATTTCGCGCACGCGCTCGTACACGGCCCCCATCATGGTATTGAGCACAATCAAGGCGGCGATGATTACCGGGACCAAAAGCTGGCCGGCCCCGCTTATTTCGGTGGAGCCGATCGAACTGTAGGCCACGACGCGGTCGCCTTGGCCGACGAACAGGGTCAGCGCCACCCGCGACATAAAGGACTCCACGCGCTGGACGAATTCCGGGTCGTCTGCGTCTGCGGCAATGGCGATGGAGCGCAGGCGGCCATCCATGGCGCGGACGCGCTCATAGGGCAAGAACAGGGTGTTGATTACTTCGAGGTGGTTAAAGGTCTCGACTGCGGTGGCGGCTAAGGCACGCGGATCCTCGGTGCTCTCGCGGGTGATGAGACCGGCGTCTTTGACTGTATCCACCGGCGTTAGGCGCTCGCCATCGAGATCGACGACTTCTTTCAGGGCCGCGCTGTCGAACAGGCCGATGACTTGGTACTCCTCGCCGTAGAGCGCGATGGAAGCTGTGCCCACATCCTCGGGGCCAATGCCGACGAGCGCGGCTAGGCTGTCGGGCAAGATGACGGCCTTGTCGTCGCCCGCGGCGAAGAAGCGGCCAGCCGAGACGTGCGCGTCGAGGCCCGTGACCTCGGCTTCGGCTGGCTGTAGGCCCACCAGGCCGTGCGCGAAACTGGCCGCGCCGGTCGCGGTGACGGCAAAGTCGATATAGGCCCGTTCGGATTCGACCGGCGACAAGTACCAGGCGCGCGGCACCACCAAGGCGCGGTCGCCGAATGCGCTCTGTACGTATTCCAAGATGGAATCCTGCATGCCGCGCCAAGCGCGGTCGCGGATGAGGCCGCCTTCGTACAGAGGCGAGGTATCGCGGGGTAGGCGATAGAAGTCGAAGCTGGATTTGACCGAGGTAAAGGAATTGACGGTAAAGGTCAAAAAGGTCAGGGTCGCGGCCGTCAGCGCGGTGCGCAGGCGGCGCTTGCTCAAGTTGGAGATGCCCAACAGCACGGCCGCAAAACCCGCGGCGATCCGGCCTACGTCGGTCTCGTGTACGCCTGCGGTCGCACCCTTGCGGCGTTGCAGAAGTGCCTTAAAGCGAGTGACGACGATGAAGATGACGAGGACGCCCAAGGCGAGGATGACAAACGCGAGGAAGATGATGTACGGCGAGGTGCTCAGCTTGAAGGCCGGATGGACGAAGCGCAGAATCAGAAATACGAAGACAAAGATGCCGACAAAGCCGGCGATTTGCCGCCGCACGTCCGGGAAGCCGAAGAAGAAGCGCTCGCAGAAGAAGGCAAAGGGCAACAGGAGCGCGAAATAGAAAATCACCGCGCGCACCGCGTCGTTGGCCGTGGCCTTGACTTCCGGGTAGATGCGGGCCTCTAGCCCGAGGGCGCGGCGCACGGCGCGCTGGTAGCCGGTGTAATCGAACGCCGCGAGTTTGTCGCCGGCCTCGAGCAGGGCCTCCCGCGCTTGCTCGTGCATGGACTGTAGCTGTTCGAGGACGATGCCGTGGCGCACCATTTGTTTGATCCGCGCCTCGTCGATGATCCAGATGTCGCGGGCCGCCTGCAATGCCGGGTAGGGAATGAGGCCTTGTTCGACTGGGAAGCCCGCGCCCTGCGCTTGCTCAATGGTTGCCAAATCGACGTGGGCTGGATCGAGGTCGGCGAACAGGGCGGAGTCCGCGTTGGTGAGCATGTAGCGCACGCCCGCGAGCGCGCTTTCGCCGCCAAAGGCTCCCTCGCCGGCGAGGATTTTGACGCGGGTGCCCGGCTCGGCGAAGACCACGCCAGCCTGCACCACTCGGTCCTGCACTGCGCTCTGATTTTCGATGTAGTTGAGAGAAAAAGAGCGCGGCGGCGCGTCGTTGGTGCCGAGGACGTTGACGCGGTCCATGGCCGATAGGTAGCGCGGATCGACCACCTCCAAGAAGCTCAGGGCGCGGCAGCGAAAAAGGACCTGCAACATGCGGTTTTCCCACCAGCCATACGGTTGGGTGCCCGGATAGGTTTTGTCGCCCTCCTCGCCGAGGTCGGGCGCGGAGACGATGCGCCCGTATTCGTCGAGTTCAAAGGCTTGGATCCGGTTGGCAAAGCGGTTGCGCACGATGTCGAACTTGAAGTAGCCGCTCTCGTCACCGTGCGTGGCCATAAGGGTGCGCACGCCGGCCACAGAGTTGGGGCCGGGTTGGAGATAGGTGACGAGGGCGTTGGGCACCGGGGCCTTGGGCACGGCAAAATTCACGTCGCGGTCGAACCAGTAGATGTTGCCCTCTAGGCTGTGCCCCCAATCGCGCAGGGTCAGCTTGGTGTCGTTGAAAAAGTCTGGGTCGGAAGCAGCCTTGAGCATCAGCCCGGCGATGGTGCGAGTCTGTGCGGCGAGGTTGTCGAGCGCGACGAATTCGAGCCGGTCGAGGGGCGTATCGACGCGCTGGCGCAGTTGGTTGGGCGTGACGAACGAAAGCGCCTCCTTGCCCACGAAGGCCGCGGCCTCGCTGTCAAGGGCCAGCCGCACGGGCATGAAGTTTTTCCACACTCGCTTCTGCGGGGCTACAGCGTCTTGGTAGCGAGTTGAGTCGGCGAAAATCTCGCGGTTGTAGCGGGCAAAGCGCGAGGCGTAGTGCGCCATCAGGTTCTTCTGATAGTCGTCGTTGCGCCAAGCCGAGTTGTAGAACGTGCCCATGGTGAAGCTGCCGACTTGGGGGCTGTGGCTGGCCAAGTCGAGGCCGACGAAGAGGCGGAAGTCGATGCGCTCGGCCGGCGGGATCTGGTCGAGGAAATGCTCGCTTTTGCGCGCGTGGCGGTAGAGAAAATCGTTGACGCCGGCCAAGCCCTGAAAGTGCCCGGGGGTGGCCAAAAAGAGCACGGTGTAGCGAGTGCCTTCGGCGACGAGCAAACGCGCGATTTCGAGCAGTGCGGCCATGCCGGTCGCATTCTCAGCCCCTGGGGCCAGTGCGGGGACGACCGAGATCGCGTCGTAGTGCGCTTGCAGGACGATGATTTGCTCGTTCCACTGTTGGATTTCGCGGCGCTGACCGCGCGGCATGTCCTCGGCCAAACCGGGAAGGACGGCGAATATATTGCGCGCTTGGACCTGCTCCCAGGCCATGCGCGCTTCGAGATGCACTTGGGCGTTGCCGTTGCGCGCTTGCTGCCGCAGGATTTCCGCGTCCGCCGCTTCCACCCAAAAGCGCGGGATGTCCACGGGCACTTGGAGGAATTTTTCCGCGGCCTCGCTGCGCGTGACGCGGCCATCGTCGTACAGCAAGATAGCTTGCGCGCCCAAGGCCCGCGCTTCGATGTGGGCGTTGCCCGAGCCAAATCCCATCAGCGCAATGCTGCCCGCTAGCCGCTTCCCATCCATCTCGGCTAAGCTGCCGCGCCCCAAGTCTATGAGGTGGCCGGAGACACCGCCCGGCGGCAGGGACGGCGAGCGCACGTGGTTGGGCCACAACCCGTAGATGGGGACGGCTTCGTCCGAGCCGGCCAAGCGCAGTCGGCCACCGCGATCTATGGGGACAGAAAGGGGGAAAAATTCGCTGGAGACTTGGAGGCCGAGGCCGCGGAATTCCCCTTCGATGTAGCGGGCTGCGTTGGTGGCTCCTGCATAGCCGGTGACGCGGGATGAGTCTGCGGTGAAGATGCGGAGGTGGTGCTCTAGGTCGGCGGCGTTTATTTGCGCGACGGCTTCGCGCAGGGAGGATGCTTCGTCGGTCGCTGGCGCTTCGCGCAGTGGTTCCCAGCCAATAGCCCGTTCAATCCAGCGCGAAATGGTAGCTGGATCAAAGGCCGCGACTGATAGCAAAAAGAAGGCCGCGGTGGCGGATAGGAGGAATTTGGTCAGCATTAAACGGGTGCCGGGCAAAAAAAGGGGCAGGCCGCGGCCTGCCCCTAGGCTATGCAGCTTGACCGGCTCGGCTAGTTGGTCGCCAACTTGTCGATGTTTTTGACCTTCTCAATGTCGCGCTTGAAGCGGAAGCTGAGATCGATGGTTTCTATGGGTTCGTTGCGGAAGTTGTAGCGCAACCCGAATTCGGGAATGTGGAAGGCGATTTCGGCGACATCATCGTGGATCTTGGAGAAGACCACGTAGCCTTCGACCTCTTGCCCCGAGAAGCAAAAATCGTCGTCTGGATATCTGGCTCTATTGTAGATATCGCGGCGCTCGTCGAAGCGCAAATAGCCCAAGCCGTTGAAAGCTAGCGGGAAACGCCGGAAATACTCCTCTACGTCATAACTCCCCCAAGGATAATAGCGCCGCCCATTGGCCGACTCCACGGTCACCGTCAGTGGATCGAACTTAACTTTGGGGTATTCGTAGTTTTTGACTGTGATCTTGAAGATGGACAAACGCTGTGGAGATTTACCTGTGCGCGGATCGATCCAATTGCCATAGGTGAACGGGTTGGACGGTAGCTCGTCGGCCGGACCGCTGGCGTTGGTAGATTGGGCTGGGTACTGGCGATTGATCTCCTCGTCGTTCATGGGCCGCACGGACACTTCGAGGCGGTTCTGGACGAAGGTGACCGTACCGTCGTCGAGGATTTTCATGCTCGACCCTTGAATATCGGTCTGCTGCTGGGCCACCTCTAAGGGCTGGAACCGACCGGGAATTAGGTAATGGCCGCAGCCCAATAAGAGGGCCGCGACGGCGAGGATGGAAATTTTTTTGCAAGCGTACATGGAAACACTCCTCTCTGACAAACTCATAGCTCAACTGGGTTGGCAGCTTGTCTGCGTCGGGAGACAAACTCCCCCAACCGCCCTTCCTCCACGGCGACGAGTTCAGCGTATTTTTCGCGCAGTTGCGCGATGTAGCGGTCGAACAAGGGCACGGCTTGGGCGTCGCGCAGATCGCGCGCAACTTGCGCTTGTAGTTCCCGCCCGAGCGCGCCTGAGCGGGCGTAGCGTTGTGCATTGGCCTCGTAAAAGGCGCGCACCTGCGCGGGGTCAAGCTGGATGTGCGCGTAAATTTCTCGCTCCCACAAGGCTTGGATCAGCTTCTGTTGGCGCACTTGGGCGCGGCGCGATTCCAACTCGGCGTCCAGACCGTGTTTGTGCGCCTCCTGCGGTAGAATCTGGTCGGCGACAAAGGCTCGGGTCACCTTGAACCCAAGGGCACTGACATCGGTTGGCTGCGACCCAGCGTCTGCTCCGAGTCGGGCGAGGGCTTGCTGGTAGTCACCGACGCTCCAATCGCCCGCAGTACTGCGGACCAACCGCACCTCCGGTCGCGCCGCGCCTGCGGCGACCTGCCGCAACGCGGCCGTGTCTAATTGCACTGCGTGCTGGCTGGTCAACTGCTCTAGATAGGCTAAGTTCGCCTGTTGCTTCTTGTGTCGAGTTAAGGCCGCTTCCACGAGCGGGCGGCGGTCTGCCAACGAGATCTCGCGCTCGGCAGCAACGGCTACCACTAAGAATTGCCCGTCCGTTTCTACCAATTCAACGGTCCCCACTTCTTGCAGGAACAGGGCGGCGGTGCGCGCGTCGCCCGCGTTGAGTGCGTTGAGCCATCCGCTCTCGCTCCACTCCCCGTCCAAATCCAATCCCTCTTGAGCCTTTCTCAGAGCCGCTAAGGCTACGGCCCGCTCGCGCACGGGCAAACGCCGCAAGCGAATTTCGCGGCCCGCGCCCGATTCGGCGAAGAATTCCGCCAGTTCCGTTTCTGTATAAGTCAACTGCTCGCCCATCTCGCGTGCGAGCAACGCCTCGACCCGTTCTTTGCGCTCCCAAGCCACCATCGCAGCGGCGACCGCTTCGTCTAGCCCTTGGGCATGTGCTTCGAGCAGCAGCAGCTCTTTGTCGATGAGGGCTTGAAATTGGCGACGCCAATCCGCAAGCGGCTGGGCTTCGCTGCTGGCGGGGAGTTTTTCTAGCGCCGCAGCAAAATCCCGCTCGCTAATCTCGGCTTCGCCCACTCGGGCCAAGACCACCGACGCGCTTTCTGGCGGCGCGTCGGCGCAGGCCCATAAGCCCAAGGCCAAGATGGTCGTCTGCGGCTTTAGAAGCTCCATCCCCTTCTTTCGGCTGGCCGGCCGCCCAAGCGCTCTTCTTCTAGCCCGGCATAGAGTTCGATGAAGGCAATGGTATTGCTCACGTCTTGGTCGGTGAGATTGGCAAAGTTGATGTCGTTGACCTGAAAGCCAACGTTGGAGGTGACGCTGTATCCTTGGTACTGAACCCGATTGGTGTACTGCACAGTGAACACCCTGCCGATGAAATCGTCGATGTATTCGGGCGGCAATGGATCGGGAATCGCCACGGCATTGCGGAAAATAATGGCCTCCACTCCGACCTCGACGCGACTGCGAGTCAGCACTGGGAACACCGCGGACAGGGAGAAAATTTCGCTCAACTCGTTGATATCGAGCTGGACGGTGCGCGGTTGGGTGCGCTTGCGCCACATGTTTTTCCAGCGCGGGATCAAGGTGATGTTGCGTCCAATGGAAAACGGATAGTCCGCTTTGTTGATCACGCCGTAGAACGCGCTATCGCGGAGGCGCTCGGCTGCGTCGTCGCGCTGCTTGAAGTGATCGAGGCGGAACTTGTTGACAAAGGTCAGGTTGTCCCGGGTGTACTTGTAGCCGACGAAGCTCTGATTGACGAGGGTGTTTTCGGTGATTAGGGGATCGTCAAAAGGTTGCAAGCCGCCAATGGAGCCGGGGCGCTGCACCCATTGCAGCAGGTTGTCGGCGATGTTGTCTTCAACGGACTTGATCATGTGGAATGCCTCAAACTTGCCCATCCTAGAAATATCGCGCACCGCGCTGAGCAAGGCGTACAGGGCTGTTGACCGCTCTTCGCCGGCGATCAGCCACTCGCGATTGCGGCCTACAGTGAGATTAACCCCTGGGTAAATCTCGGCCCCCCCGTACACGTTCCAGCCGCGATGCCCCTTGCGGTAGGGATAGTCGGCTTCGTCGTCGTTTTCAAAGCGATCCACTACGGTATTGTGGTTCATATCGACGCCGAAGAGGAAGTCAGGCGGGTCGATATAGTGGCGCAAGAATGGCTCTTCGTAATCCGGGGTGAGGTTGGAGTTTTCGTTGAAATCCGAGAGCAAATCGTTGTTTTCGTCGAGGCCGGGGAAGACGGCGTTGTCGCCGCCGGCACCGCCATAGCGCGGCCAATCGACGAGTTGGTCTTGATCGTCGTTATCGTCGATGTACTCGAACCAGTTCTGGCGCTGATTTTCGTAATCCACCACATCGTTTTGGTCGGTGATATACCCGCGCGTGGTGTACCCGTGGTCCATGCTGAACACCTCGCCGTAGCCAAAGTAGCGGCCAGTGCGGCGCGTGGCGTTGACGAACCAAGCATCGGCTGTGCGATCGCTCTTTTTGAGGTTGCTCAGTTTCTGGATGTTGATGTTGGGATAGCGCTGAAACTGGGTATTGCGCGCAAATTCGCCGCGTACCTCTAGGCCCCATATATCCTCGATGGTCAAATCGACGCTGGCGATTTGGTTGGCCGAGGGTAGCCCGTAGTCAAAGCGGACGACGCGCTGGTTGGTATTGTCGCGCACATTGCCTTCGGAGCGAGTGACCGGCAAGAAGATGGGCTGGCCGTTGATGTTCGTCTGCAAGTTGGAGGTTATCTCTACTCGATAGTCGTTGGAGAGCACCATGGCAAAGCTGACCTTTTGCACCACTAGCGGGTCGGGCACGCGGTAGCGGAGGAGGATCGGAGCTTCTTCAAGGGCTTCGAGAAAGCCCTCGCGCTGGCGGCCACCCTCAATAGTGGGATTGACCGAGGTCTCTTGGCCATCGACGATCATCTGCGACGAAAAGAACAAAGCGCCGGAGGCGTCGCCGGGCGAGTCGTCGGAGATGCGGATGACGATTTCGGTGACGTTGCCCGAATTCTGGCTGCTGGTCAGCAAGCCGGCGCGCGAGTTTTCCGAAAAATTGCTACTCGCCGAGCCGAAGTTCGTATTGACGTACGTAACCCCCAAACCCATGAAGTCGCCGACTTGGGCGGTGCCGCGCAGGCCGATGAAGTTGGTGAAGTCCGTGTCTTGTACTCGGTTGCCCCCCTGTGCCAACCGCACTGGTTCATTGACGCGCGACAGCAATACGGTGGCTTCGTACTTGTCGGACGCAAAGTCCCATTGGACGCCGTTGAAGCGCGAGCGGCTGAAGGTCAGCGGGGTCAGAGTCGTGCGGATATAATCGCCGACGGTCAGAGCGGAGTAGTACTGGCCCTTGGAGTCGGCGGCGACCAATAGGTTTTGGAACCAAGAGCCAAAGCGGCTGTCTTTGAAGACCGAGCTGCCAAAGGCCAGCGGCTGCTGCTGCCGCCACTCGTAAATACGCCAGCCACGGGTGATCCAGTTGCCGAAGATGTCGTACTGGCCCGTGCCTTCTAACTGCGTGCTGACATAGCGCTGATACGGTTCCTTGGCGTAGTTGGTGTACTTGTAGCCTCCCCAGTTATAGATGTAGTAGAGATCTTGGGGCACGTACCACTTACGCATGGTTGGGACCAATGGGTCGAAGCCCTCGATCCTAACCTGCGAGGTGGCACCGCGCTCGCGCCCTGGGGTCGCGGCTTGGACGCTGGACGCTGCAACGGCTAGGACCAGCAGGGCAACCCCCCAGAACATAACTTTGCGCATAACAACCCTCCCTTAGGCGTTCACTTGTGCTTGGCGCGGGGCTAGCCGCGCGGTGAAAAGATCGGCGGCCGAGATGGCCCGGCCCTGTAGGTTAATACACTACGGCAATGCTCCGCATCTGCGTGGCGATGCCAGCGTCGGTAGCGGCTTTGAGGCGGAGCAAGTACATCCCCGGCGGCACCACGCCCGCGGCATCGCGGCCATCCCAGCTAACTTGATTGGGGCCGGAGCGATCGCGGGCTTGGTAGAGGCGATGCACCGGTCGGCCGCTCAAATCGTACACGACGACCTCGACTTCGACCTCGTGGGTCGCCTTGAGCAGAATGTAGTCGAGGGTGATCTGGTCGTTGATGCCATCGCCATTGGGTGTGATTACTGCGGACGAGAACACGACGCCGGTAAAAAGCTCATCGTCGATGCGGGCACTGACGACGAGCGTGTTGTCGGTGGCTTCCTCGGCCGCATCGCCAAAGGCAACTCGCTGCGGAAACGCATCGGACTGGCTGTCGGCGACCTCGCCGCGAAATTCCGTGCCGGAGACGGTGACCAAGCTGGCAAAGCGCACAGCGACTTCTTGGCCGCTGCGGGTGACGCGTTGGTCGGGAAAGCTCACCTGCAAGCGGCCCAAATCGGATGCCGTGGTGAAGTTGTCAACCTCTACCCCATCGACGCGCACGCCCGTGGCGCGGGCCGCAAACGGAGTGTGGATGATCACGGTGTCAAAGCCTCGGTTGCCGCTCGAGACGACCGAGCGTAGGTGATAGGTAAATTCGTTCTCCCGCCCGAGGGTCGCCGTGGCCGGGCTGATTTCGGCGATGACCGAATCGGCGAGAGACGGCACCGTGTAGTTAAAGACCACCGAGTCGATGACGGCTTTGTCGAGCAAGCTGCCCGACAGGAGCTTGAATTGGAACTGGAGGTAGCGCCGGTTGTCCGGCGAATTGATCGAGGCTTGGAGCAACTCAGCGTAGGGCGGGGACCACGCACTCCAGTCGCGGTCGTTTTCGAGGACGACGCCAGCGTACGACGGATCGAGCGTGCGGTCGAAATCCGCTAGGGCCACTTCCTCCAATTCACCGGGAATGCCCGTCTGGCGGAAGTAAAGCGAGTCCGTGGAAACAAAGCCGGTCTTAGTGCTGAACTGGGCTTGCGCGGCACCGTCGATGCGGCCATATACATCGACCGGCCCGAAGTTGGCCGCCTCGCCGAGGTCAATCACTTGCGATATGTACTGGGCAAAGGGCGTGACGCCAACGCCAAACACTTCGAGGTCGCCCATCTGAAAGCCGCGTTCGCCCGTGCTGCGCAGCCTAAAAAAGCGCACCTTGGTTGGAGGGAAACTCAGATCCAACTCGGGCAGGCCGTGCGAGCGGTCTTGTGCTATGAGCGCGTACACGGGGTTGCCGCCGATGAAGTTGAGCGAATCGCCATCGTTGACGTAGAATTCATAGCCGCGCAGTGAGCGCTCGTCGTCGTTGAGGACGCCACGGCGAAAATAGAGGCGGTGAAGGACGAAGATGGCACCCATATCGACTTCGAGCTCAGCGCCGTTGGGGTTGGTGTACACGCGCCAACCCGTGGTGTGGGAGCCGTCGATGAGTTCGTTGATTATCTGATTGGAACGCGCCGCAGCCGTGGTCACCGAGGTGGTCGCGCTGCCGCCGAGTTCCTTGATGCGCGGCAGAATGTTTTCTTCGGGGTCGGCCTCCAGCGGCGAGAGGCCCCCATCGTCGGTGACTTCGAGTGCATTGAAGATGAGCGAGTTGCTCTCCCACTCCAGTCCATCGCCGCCTATTTTGAGCCGTTCCGCGGCCGTGGCCGGAGTGCTGTATCCCACTAGGCAGGCTAATGCGAGTGCGGCACGGGTCATCGCTGTTCCTTTCAAAAGCAGTCCCCCTCAGTAGGCCACCGGCACGATCCGCTGCACCGTCTCGGTCTGGGAGTCGCCGGCAATCTCGATTTGCACTAGATAGGTACCTGGACTCACGAGCGCACCGGTGCCGTCGCGGCCATCCCAAGTGAAGTGGTAGCGCCGAGCCAGCCCATCGCCGCTGTCAAGCGCGCGCACGTTGCGGCCGGCCAAGTCGTAGATGTGGACCCGAATGGGCCGCGGCGTTACCAGCTTGAGCGCGTCGAATTCAATGGCTAGCTCGTCGCCGATCCCATCGCCATTGGGAGTCAACACAGACGTCGAAAGGGCGATGTTGGCCAGTAGAAGGTCGTTGACCGGTAGTTGCACGGAGACGGATTCGCTCGGCACATCGGCTTTGGCATCGCCTTGGTCAACGAGTTGGCGCACCTCAGTATCGAGGTTGCTGTTGCCGAGGAAAAGGTCGAAGCGCGTCTGGTTTTGGTAAATGGTGCTGCTGAACGAAAGCTCAATCAGCTCCGAGCGACGAACCGTGGTCGGTAGATCAACGACAAACCCCTCGGCGATTGGGGTGACTGCGACCTCTACCGGCTCGTTTCCCAACGTTAGACTGGTGAAATCAACGGGCACGGACGCGGTCATGGTTAGGCGGTCAAAGCCCTGCGAGCGCCCGCCAAAAATTGGCAGGACGAAATACGTAAAGTCCTTTTTGACGCCTGGTTCAACTTGGCTGGGAAATACCTCGGCGCGGGTTTCGAGCGCAATGGGATTTTCCATATTCAAATGCAGGGCATTGATCGACGGTGCCGCGTTGGGGTCGGCGGAAATCAGGCGCAGGTCGAGTTGGGCATAGCGGCGCGGCGAGGGCGAGTTAAAGAGTGCGCCCGAAGCCACGTACGGATCGCTCCAGATGCTCCAGTCCGAGCCGACGGAGATCGTGGTTTTGGTCGGCCCGCGCAAACTCTTGGGCGTCTTTTCCCACTTTCGCTGGGTGATCTCTTTGCCCTTCTTGTCGAAGTAGTGAATGTTCTCGACAACTTCGTTGCCGGTGCGGCTGCGAACCTCAATGCGCGTGTTAGGCGGCATGTCGGCGTCCCACTCGACCGAGGTCAGGGCCTTGGCTTCGCTGAGGTCGAGGATCGGTGAGGTTAGCTGCAACTCAGCGGGAAAACCCTCGCCGTAGATTTGGAACTCGCTAATCAGAGCGAAAAGGCGGTAGTTGCCGTGGGTGCCGGTGCGTTCACCGCCGTGGCGGGAGGAAGGGAAATACTGCTTGATGTAGCGAATTTTTTGCAAGTCGAATTGGTGGTCGAAGTTGCGGATCGTCGTCTCGTTCAGCGGGCTGTCGTCAACAAAGGCGATCTCGTGGAAATTCAGGGTGCCGTCCGGGGCGATCGAGCCGTCGGAAGCGAGGAGCTGATACCAAAAGAAATTGGCGTAGCGGCTGCGCAGCCGCGACGGGGCACCGGCTGGCTCGCCGATGATGCGAATCTGGTCAATCCAGTAATGGGCTCCTAGATCGAAGATGATGCGATTGAAGATGTCGAAGCCGGTCTGAGTCTGGTGGTAAGTCTGCATGCCCCAGTTGGTGACAATATCGCCATCGACCATATTCTCGCCGCCGGAGAGCACGGCTTGCAAGTCGGTGATGAGTTCGATGTTACCGCCGCGCTCAATGATCCCGAGGGAGACGTTGTCGCCGATGGTAGAAACCGAAATCTCGGCCAAGCCAGCACCCTCGACAAACTTGGACAGTTCGATGCGAATGATGCGGATTAGGCCCGAGGATTCCTTGAACTCGCCGACGGGGCCATCGACCAAGCCGCTGCCAATGTCGTCCGAGCCGGATGCGTCTAAGCCCAAGGTGCGCTGGCGGGGGTCGAGAACGAGTTCGTGGCTCTCGTTGAAGCCAATGGCCTTAGAGAGACCGTAGCCCAAAGTGCCTTCTACGGGCACTAGGGCGTTGGTAAAGAACTTTTCGCCGCTCGACAGCAGAATGGTGAAAAACTCAAAGGGCGGCGCAGACTGGTCGAACGCGATGACGATTTCGGAGGAGGTTACCAAGCGACCCAAGTCGAGTTCGATATAGGCGTTTTCAATGCCGTCGGCCGGGTCGGGCGACCAGCTAGTCGCCGGATTGCCATCCATGATGAGGCCAGCGTCGCGGGCGTTGCTGCCGACGCTGCGGATGCCGCCGCCAAAGTGCTCAGCATTGCGCACGGCGTCGATGTTTTTGCGCACGGATATGGGTTGGATACGGCCGGTCGCTTGGAGTTCTAAGGCACCGACCGGATGCGTCCATTCTTGCCAAGCAGAGCGGGTGTCAAACGAAACGCGCTCGCCAAAGGCGAAGCTGCTCAACACTACAACGAGGCCTAATGCGCGAGTGATTGTCATAGTCATGCTCCCTTAGTGTACCATAGTGGGATGGACATAGGTCTCGCTCTCAGTAAGCTAGCCCTACTAGCAGGGACCGATCTTCAGAGCCAGTATCCGTATCAATGGAAAGCTGTAAGATGTAGAGTCCAGGTGGCACAATAGCACCGCTCTCGTCCAAGCCGTCCCAGGTTACGTGCTGTGGCCCATTGAGCGCGCCACTTTTTTGCAAGTGCCGTACCGGGCGGCCCGCGAGATCGTACACAATTAGGTCGGCGGGCACCTGTGAGAGCGCGCGCAGCAAGATGTAGGACACCTGTAACTGGTCGTTGACTCCATCGCCGTTGGGACTGAATACTGGCGGATCAGCCTTCAATTCGAGGACGAGTTCTTGGCGCAACGCGCCTTGGATAGACAGGCGATCGGCTTGGGCTTCGGGGGTGGCGTCTCCAGCCACCACGTCTTGGCCGAGTTCGCCAGTCTGGCTATCGAAAACCTTGGCGAAAAAAGTGGTGCCATAGACAGTCACCATGGCCTCAAATCGGATGCGCAAAAGCTGTCCCGATTCGGTCACTCGGTCATCGGTCAGTTGGATGGCCAGCCTGCTCTCGTCCTGCGCGTTCTCCTCTATAAAGGATACGGGAACCCCGTCTAGCTCAACGCTGTTGACCGTCGCCTTGAAAGGCGTGCGGATTTCCACGCGGTCGAATCCATCGTTGGCTGCGGCAAAAGTCGAGCGAATGTAGTAGGAGAAGGTATTGCTCTCGCCGAGAGTGACCGTCGCTGGAGTGATCTCGGCCGTCAGTTCTTCGGCTAGTGTCGGGATCGAATAGTCAAAGGAGAACGAATCGACAAAGGCCGACTGGCGCGCGTCCTCGGACGAAAACAACAGGCGAAACTGGACGTAGCGGCGGTTGCCCGGCGAGAGTAGATCGCCAAAGAAGTCCTCGTATGGTGCCGACCAAGGACTCCACTCGTCGATGTTGTCGACGATCTCACCCTTATCGGACGAGGTCAGATCGTCGTACTCGTCGGCCGCCTCGGGTGAGCCTATCGGCAAGATGGGTTCTTCCTGCCGGTCCTCGCCCTCAAAGACCTCGGTTTTGCGATAGTAAATTTTGGGATCGGGCACCGTGCCCGTGCGCGTCTGCAATACTACGTTAGTCAAAGGGTCGGAACGGGTCTGGAGGCGAATTCGGCCAAAGTTGGCCGCCTCACCGAGGTCGATGACTTCGGTGAGATAACTGCCGGTGGGCGCGAACCCATCGCCAAAGACCTCGACTTCCTCGATGATAAATTCTTGGCCCGAGCGGCTAATTAGGCGGAGGAAGCGCACGAATTGGAGAGGGATGCGAACGTCAATATCCGATTCGCTTTGTTCGAGATTTGCGCTGACTTGGTTAATAAAGGCGATCGGCAGATCTTCTCTCAGTTGCGCGGGGTTGCCATCGTGAACAAAAAGCTCATAGGCGCGGAGAAAGATGTCGGGGTTGCCCTGAAAGCGGATGCGGTTGATCGGCAAGATCGCGCCTAAGTCAATAAGCATAGAGGTGCCGTCGGGGCGCCGCTCGCGCGTGACGCGCCAGAAGGTCTCTGTGTTGCCGTCGGTGAGTAGGCCGGTCAGATCCTCGCGCGACTGGGGCGAGGAAATGTTGCCCCCTCGCCGCTTCAGGGTGAGAATTTCGACGGCATTGGTGGTCGAGTCCACTACGGCTGGGAGCAGAACCGATGCGTCGGTGGTGAGTCCAGTCAGTTCGCCGACATCACTCCATGCAAAGCCAGAGCCTCCCGCGGTCCACACTTCCACGGCACCAACCGTCCTAGCACCTAACAGAATGCAGATCAATAGCCTAAATTGCCACTTGAACATAGCGCGTGTCGCCTCTCACTTCCATAGACAAAAACAAGGGGAGGGGAATCCATTCCCCTCCCCTTGTGAACTTACTTAAGACGAAGACTGCTAAAGACTGCTAAAGTCTATTTATAGCTCTTCGCCTACCAGCGACTTGATCTGCCCCCAAGAGCTTTCCTCGACCGCCGTGACTTCTGCGATCTGAGTCAGGAAAATATCGGGCATGCCGCCGCTGTTCATAAACTGCTCGGCCATGCTGTACTGGGCCTGCCAGAAGAATCCGTTCTCGCAGCACTCCTCAGAAAGCGGATCGTTGCCGTTGGCGTTGAGACCTTCGTCGGCGTCGTCAACCGAGATTGACATGCCGATGGTCTGCTCAGCCGCGAGCGTCCACACCGTGCTGGCGTCCGGGCCGCCGCTGATCGAGAGCGGATCCATCAATTCGGCACTGAACTCGTAGTAGTACTCTTGGCCTTGGTTGACGTGACCGGCCTCGACGAAGTCGGTGTGAGTCCACCAGAAGTTTAGAGCGTCTTGCTCGAAATTGCCCAGTGCGCCGTTGTACATCTGGACGCGCGAGAACTGCTCGGAGAAGCTCAGGCACATCTGGTAGGCCGGCTGCAAGTCTTGGTCGTTGGGTGCCGAGTACGGGCCGCCGCCTTGGTTGTCGGGATCGAAATGCACTTCGCAGTTGTCGTCGCGGAAAGTGCAGGTGGGGTTCTTATCGACGATCAGGAAGTCGTCGTGGACGTGAATCATGGCGTGGACGCGGTTGTTGGCGTCGCTCCAGCCGATGATTAGGTCGATGAATAGATCATCGGCGTCGTCGGCACCGCCGGTCAGCGGATTCATGTCCTCAATAGTAACCTCAAAGCTGCGATCAACCCAAGCCCAGTCGGCATTGTCGCCGTCGATGGTGGGCAGGGCGTTGCTGGGGATCCCCACGGCGAAAAAGAGCGGTACTTCAGCTGGCTCCTGCGCGAAGGCAGCACCAGCGACGAGCAATACGCCTAGAGTTAAAGCTAGGACTTTGCGCATTGTTAAATCCTCCTCGATAGTTTCTGTAAGTAAAAGGTTGAAGGAAAAAGCCCGCCATAGGTCAGCGGGCAGAATTGCGAGATTGCTCAAAAGTGCAGCGGTTGGTACCTCAAACCTCCTTTCATGGGCAATTTTTGCATCATTATATAAGTATTAAGTAAGGTAAGCAAATAAATATGTGTTTGGCTGTCAAGATTTTTTTGTCCGCTAATTTCCTAGTAAGCTACGGAAATTAGCGCTTGCGTCTTCTCGTCGCCAGCATCGCCTTCGACGAGGACTTCGAGCACGTATAGGCCTGGAGCCACCCGGTCACCATGGCTATCGCGGCCATCCCAAACGAGCTTGTACAGGCCGGCGCGGCTGTCTTCGCTGCGGTCGTACACCGGGCGACCGACGAGGTCGTACAGGCGCAATCGCAGGGGACGCGGTGCTAGCACATTGACCAGTGCGATTTCTAGCGTCAGTTCGTCGTTGATTCCGTCGCCGTTGGGGGTAATCGCTTTGGACGAGAAGGACATATTGGCGAGTAATTCCCGAGAGATTGGCAAGCTGACGATGTTGGTGCTGCTCTCGACCAAGTCAGTGGCGTCGCCCGGGTCCACGCGCTGCCGCACGCTCTCGTCTTGGCCGCTGTCCTGCAAAAAGACGTCAAAGCGCGTCGATTGCCGGAATACCGAGGATGCAAACTTCAGTTCGATGAGTTGGTCACTGAGGATGCGGTTGGGCAGATGGACTAGGAAACCACTTGCGGTGGTGTCCATTTGTGCATCGAGCGCGGTGCCATTGTGTGCGACGCTCGTAAATTGCACCGGTGTGTCCGACTCGACGGCGAGGCGGTCGAATCCGCTGGCATTTTCCGGTCGCAAGTAATAAGTAAACTCCGTCAGTACTCCTGGTAGGGCCTGCTGAGGAGAAATTTCGCCGAGTACGCGACCGGCGAGCGGTTGGGTGAAATTGACGGCCAAGTGGTCGAGAGAAGCCCCCACAGTCGGCGAATCCGAGGTCATGCGCACGTCGATTTCGAGGTAGCGGCGCGGCGAGGGCGAGAGAAAAGCCTCGCCTGAGAAGCTGTAAATGCGGCTCCACGCACTCCAATCGCCGCCCGCAGCGAGAGTGGTGTCAATCGGGCCTTTGAAGCTGGGAATGAGCTTGTTGTACTTCCGTTCGGTAACTTCCTTGCCGTTTTTGTCGCGGAACGTGTACGTCTCAATGACCTCATTGCCGGTACGGGTGCGAATCTCAATGCGCGTACCGGGCGGCTCGTCGCCGCTCCACTCCACGGAGTTGAGGTTCTTGCCGGCCCCCAAGTCGATCAGGGGTGAGCGGAAATCGACCTCCGAAGGGAAGCCCTCGCCGAAAATTTGAATCTCGTCGGTGGTCCCACCCGCTCCGCAGCCGGGGACTCTGTTGATGCCGCCCTCCTCGCCGAGCCTTTGGAAGGAATAGCAACTGGTGTCCCAATACTTCCAGAAGATGCGGACAAAGCGAGTCGGCAATAGGTTGAAATGGTGATCCACTAGGCCCTTGGAGGTCTGACTCCCAGGCGAGGCACCGGAAAAGTGCTTAGTCCACAGGCGCGTGCCGTCGGGCGAAAGCGAGCCGTCCGAGGTCATAAACTCGTAGAAGCGGAAGCCCCAGCGCCGGCGGTGAACGTAGTGGTTGGTGGTAATGCCGCCGCCAAACCCGGAACGCACCACCACGCCACCGATAATCCGCGCTTGATCGACCCAATAGACCGCACCCAAGTCGAGGACCATGTGGGCTAGGATGTCGGTGAGACCCCTAGAGGCCGTGCCGGCACGCCAGCGCTCGTACAAGTCGCCGTCAAAGAGCGCTTTTGCCTTGCCGAGGGGCTGCGAGTCGTTGCTGGCAAGATTAATGTTGATATCAACGGCCCCGCCGCGCTCCAATAGCCCGAGGGCGATGTTGTCGCCGATGGTCTCGACTTCTACCTCGACGAGGCGTGCATCGGGCACTAGGAGCAGCGGCTCAAAGCGGATGAATTGGATTGGCTCTTCGTCGATTTGCTCTATTTGATACGTCACCCGATGGCGGCTGTTTTCCTTAATGCGCTCTTTGACGCGATAGATTAGAGAGCCTTCAATAGGTGCGGCGATAAAGTCGGTTTCCGGTTCGCCGGTCGAAAGCAGGAGGTCGAAAAGTTTAAAGGGCGGAGCCTCCGCATCGAATACCAAGGCGACGCTTTTGGCCGAGACTGCGCGGCCTAGGTCAATCTCGATAAACCACTCGTCCGGGCCGGCCTCTGGATCGGGTGCCCAGCCGGTCGCTGGATTGCCGTCAATAGCCAAACGAGCGGTGTTGAGGTTGGAGCCTGCGTTGCGGATCCCGCCGCCGAATTCGTCCAAATCGCGCACGGCGTCGGTTCCCTTCTCAATCCGGGTTGGCTGAATCGTGCCCGACGGCGTCAATTCCACTGCACCTAGGGGCAGATTCTCCCATTGACGCCAGTCGCGCACCGAGTCGTAGCGTATCTGGTCGGCTGATAGGAGATAGCTACTGCCCAAGACCAAAACGGCGGAGAGGGCCATGCGAAAATTCATAAATGCCTTCCTCCTTACACGTATCGCAGAGGATGAACCTCCCAATGACATATTCCTTCTTAATATAATGTTAAAAAAGAAGTAATCTAATACTAAAAAATACCCGCGCCGCATGACAGGGCAAATGAGTTGCCCGCAGGCTGAGCGGAATTCGCGCTCTGTTTATATCTTACTTTCCAACAGCCTGAACCAAACCTTTGTGGAGGATATGCCAATATGATAGGCCGAATTGCCCTCTGTGCGCTGATCGCCCTGCCGGTTTGTGCGCAGCACGAGAAAGTCGAGCGGAGTGTCCCGCTGCCTACGGGTTGGCCCACTGCTATGGTCCTAGTGCCGGCCGGGTTTTTCCCCCGGGGCATGGAAGGCGAAGCCTTTGACGAGCAGCCCGTGCGCGACATTTACCTCGACGCGTACCTGATCGACAAATACGAGGTCACGGTGGCGCAATGGGGAGAGTACCAGCGCGACACGGGTGCGATGATCCCGGAGTGGACCTTGCAGAATACGGCTGCGCGGCAAAACCACCCCATTACACTGGTGACGTGGTACGACGCCGAGGGCTTCTGCCAGTGGGCTGGCAAGCGATTGCCCACAGAAGCCGAATGGGAGCGCGCCGCGCGCTGCGACGATGGCCGCAAGTATCCCTGGGGCGACGGCCTCGATGCCTTTCGCGCCAATTACTTCCAGAGCAACGATCCGTTTGAACGCGGCTTTGGGGCCATCCTCAGCACTAACCCCGTCGGCTTTTTCGATGGTTCCAATCGGGATGGCTACCAAACGCGAGACGGCTCCAGTCCCTTTGGGGCCTACGACATGGTGGGCAATGTCTTCGAGTGGACCAACGACTGGTATCATCCGAGCTACTACACCGTTGGCCCAGACATCAATCCCCAAGGACCGGATAAAGGCGTCGTCAAGGCTGTGCGCGGCGGCTCGTACGCGGTTGACGCCAGCCACGTACGGCCCTCGTACCGAGCGCGGGATGCCCCTGATTTCAAAGGCCCGGATGTGGGGTTTCGCTGTGCCGCCAGTGCTGCTCTAGGCACGGGTACGGTGCTGCACCGCAAGACGTGGGGCGCGATAAAGAGTACTCCGCTATTCTGGCCGAAAGGGGGGGACCATGAATAAACTGAGATATCTAACCATCGCTGCCGCGCTGACCTTGTTCGCCAGTGCCGTCAGCGCACCGGGACAGGAAGACGACCTGCGGCAGCGCTTTGGCCTTCAGTCGGTGCCGCCAGTGCCCTATCCCGAGAACAACCCCTACAACCCCGATCGCGTCGAGTTGGGCCGCTTGCTATTCTTCGATCCCATTCTCAGCGGCGAGAAAGACACAGCCTGCGGTACCTGCCACCTGCCGACCTTTGGCATGGCCGATGGGCTACCACTCGCGGTGGGCGTTGGGGGCAAGGGCTTGGGGCCGGAGCGGGTGCCCGGGGTTTCGGCCATTACCGGCGACACTGTGATTACCGAGCCGCGGCACACCATGACTCTCTTTAATGTCGGTTACAACGGCGACGAGTCCGGGCTGCCCTCGCCCAAGGGCTTCATGCTGTGGGACGGCAAGGATCGCGGGCTGGAGGCGCAAGCGCTACGGCCGCTCATCGTACGCGTAGAGTTGCGCGGCGATGCCTATGAGCGCGAGATGGCCGTCGATAGCGTGCTAACGCGGTTGCGGGGGATTCCCGAATACGTCGCGCTCTTTGAGCAAGCCTTCCCGGCTGAAGCCGATTCCGTGGCCCGGCAATTGCCACGCCTCGGCTGCGCGCACGACCCGACGCCCTTGCAGTCGGTCATTACGCGCTCGACCTTTGGCCGGGCCATTGCCGCGTTTGAGCGCGAGCAAAACACGGTCAACACCGCGTACGATCGCTACGTGGCGGGCGACGACGAGGCTCTGACGCTGGCACAAAAGCGCGGGCTTGAGCTCTTTCACACCAAGGCGCGCTGCGTCAACTGCCATAGCGGCCCGCTGTTTACGGATTCGAGTTTTCGCGCCCAAGGAGTCGAACAGATCGGGCCGGGCCGAGCGTCGGCTACGACCAATACTGGGACCCCGCGTCCGACTGGGAGAGACGAGGGGCGCTTCCTCAATACGGGCAACCGCAGCGACATCGGTGCTTTCCGCGTGGTGGGATTGCGCCAGATTGTGCAGACGGCCCCCTACATGCACGACGGCGCTCTGGCGACACTGGAGGATGTCATCGAGTTCTACGACCGCGGCGGCGGCGACGAAGCCTCCGTCCCCGCTGAGAATATCGATCCCGAATTAGTGCCGCTAAACCTAAGTGCCGAGGAGAAGCAAGACCTGTTGGCCTTCATGCACGCTCTGACTGATTCGACGATAGCGGTTCACGTGCCAGCGCGAGTGCCCAGCGGGTTGCCGCCGGCTGGGTTGGAATTGGCCGCTGAGGCAGGGCTGGTGATCCCGGTTCCCGCGCCAGCGGCTCGACCGGTGGCTGTGCGAGTGTTCAATTTTCCCAACCCCTTCAACGCCTCAACCTCGATCTCAGTGGCACTGCCGGAGGCCGGCGAAGTCGATATTGAGGTGTACAATATCTTGGGTCAGATGGTGCGGCGGCTGTTTAGGGGCTATCGACCAGCCGGCGTTTATCAGCTAGCGTGGGATGGGCGCGACGAGGATGGGCGAGCGGCTGCCAGCGGCGTGTATCTCGTCTCGGCGCAGCTGGGTGGTGCGCGCTACCTAGCGCGGATGACCCTCGTGCGTTGAAGTGGACCGTCAGATTGCTACCTACGAGGCGCTCGCTGTCTTCCTGCTGCTGTGGGGATGTGGACGGGAGCCTGATTCCCCAGCCGCCGATCCGCCCTTGCGCCCACAAGAGCGGTCGGCACCGCCAATTCGCTTCGCCGATGTCACCGCGGTTGCTGGTATTCACTTTAAGCATACCAGCGGTCTTTCAGGGCGGAAGTACGGGGTGGAAGCCCTCGGCTCGGGAGCCGCTTTTTTCGATTACAACGGCGACGGGTATATGGATCTCTACGTCGTCAACGGAGCCGATCTGCCCGGTCACATATCGCCCCAACCGCCCCGCAATGCGCTCTACCGCAACCGAGCAGACGGACGTTTCGTCGAGACGGCGGCTGGGGTCGCCGATACCAGTTACGGCATGGGCTGTAGCGCGGGGGATTACGACAACGACGGGGATGCCGATCTCTTCGTTGCCAATTTTGGCCTCAACGTGCTCTACCGCAACGAAGGCGGTCGCTTCGCCGATGTGACGGCTGCGGCCATCCCGGATAGCGACCGAAGTTGGTCCACAGGCTCGGCCTTCGTCGATTACGACTTGGACGGCGATTTAGATCTCTACGTCGCCAACTATCTCGCCTATCAGTTCGAAACCGATCCCCGCGACGAAAACGGTCGGCTGCGGAGGAATAGACGCCACTATGCCCCCACTGAATATCCCGGTCGCCGCGACTTTCTCTATCGCAATGAGGCCGACGGTCGCTTCGTCGATGTCACCGAAGAAGCGGGACTACTCAGCCTTGAAGGGCGCGAGTTGGGTGCCGTCTTTTTCGACTGGGACGGCGATGGCGATCCCGACCTGTTTCAGGCCAACGACGCCACGCCCAATTTCCTCTACCGCAACGAAGGGGACGGCTCTTTCAGCGAAATCGGCTTGTCGGCTGGCGCGGCCTACAACGAAGCGGGCAAGCCCGAAGGGGGCATGGGCACCGACATTGCCGATACGGACGGCGACGGCCACCTAGAGATCGCAGTGACCAATTTTCAGTGGGAGAGCAATACCCTCTACCAAAGTAAAGGGGATGGCTTATGGCGCGATCGGTCCACCGCTTCGGGGTTGGGGGCACCCAGCTTCGATCGCTTGGCCTTCGGGGTTAATTTCTTTGATTTTGACCGCGACGGCGATCCGGATCTCTACGTGGCCAACGGCCATATCGACGACAATATCGCCGATTTCGACCCCCAAGTTTCGCACGGCCAGCGCGACCAGCTTTTTCTCAACGACGGCCAAGGGCGCTTTGCCGAAATCTCCGCGCAAGCCGGTCCTTTTTTTCACCGCACTATGGTGGGGCGCGGCGCGGCCACAGCCGATTACGACAACGATGGCGACGGCGATCTCTTCGTAGTCAACAGCAACCAGCCCGCCGTATTGTTGCGCAACGATACGGCTTCGACAAACCACTGGCTCGCCCTGCGCTTGGTCGGCACCCGCAGCAACCGGGACGGCCTAGGCTCCCAAGTCACCGTGAGGACGGGGGATCGCGAGCAAACGCAGCAAACCCGCAGCAGCTTTAGCTATCTATCGCAGAGCGATCCCCGTTTGTTCTTCGGACTGGGTGCATACGACAGGGCCGACCGAATAGACATCGCTTGGCCCTCGGGCATCCGCCAGCAATTAAGGGACGTGGAGGCCGATCAGCTACTGGAGATTTTGGAGCCGACGGAGCCGGTTGCGGATCACACTGGGGATAGCATCCATAAAAGAGCGTTCCAAGCAGGAGAGCACTCGGCACCGCCCGCGTTTGAACTGGAGCAGTTCTGGCGAGAAGCCCCACCCGTTCTGATCGACGCCGGCCGCTTTGCTCCGCCCGACGGTGCCGGCCGTGCGTCCGTCGAAGACGTCGATGCGCTGACCGCAGCAGTCGCCAGCAGCCCCCGAGATCCAGACGCCCACTTCCGCTTGGCCGAGGCGCTGCACCAGTTGCGGCGCTATGAGGAGGCAGAAGTGCATTACCAAAGGACCGTCGCCCTCGATTTCTCCCATGCCCATGCTTATACCGGCCTAGGAAAACTCTACGGCGATCAGGGAGCTCGGACTAAGGCATTGGCGGCGCTCCAGAGGGCGCTGGCCCTAGGGGACGAAGCCATCGCCCATTACTACTTGGGCAATTTTTACGCCAGCCAAGGCTCGTATCAACAGGCTATCTCGCACTACCAGCAGGCTATCGAGCGTCGGTCCAACTACGAGCAGGCCTACATCAACTTGGCCGGCGTCCATGCTCGCCAAACGGAATACAGCGCTGCCATTCAGGTCTTAACGCGGGGTGTTGCCGCGCTACCCGGCAGTGCCGAACTCAAGTTTCGCTTGGGGTGGAATTACTTTGTCCAAGGCCGTTATGCGGCGGCGTTGGAGCAGTTCCAGCAAGTTGTTCACTTGGATCCCCAGCGGCACCAAGCCTATGACTTTATGGCGCGGATATATATGGCCCAGGAGGAGGGAGAAGAAGCCCAGCAAATTTTGCAGCAAGCCCTATCTACCCATCCCGACGCGAGTGCCCTGCTGGCGCGATTGGGGGTCTTGCTGCTCGATGCGGGCGATCCCGTCCAAGCCAGTGAATATCTCGAACGGGCCATTCGCAGCGATCCAGATCACGCAGAAGCCTACTACAGCTTAGGGCAGGCCTACTTGCGCGTTGGTCTGAGTGATAGGGGCCATGCCGTGCTGGGTTACTTTGAGCTTTTACAGACTAACTATCAGGAATTGCTGGACTTGAAAACGGCCATCGTGCTCAATCCCAGCGATGCCACAGCGTGTTTCGGACTGGGAAAAGTCTATGGGCGCATTGGTCGCTATGAAGCGGCTCGCCAATCGTATTTGGCCGTTTTGAAGATCTCCCCCAGTCACATCGACGCCCAGAACAACTTGGGCAATATCTATTTGCGCCAGCAGCGTCCACACCAAGCCATTCAAGTTTTCAGCGCCTTGCTACAGGCCGATTCAACCTACGTGCGAGCGTACAACAACCTCGGCTATGCCTATTTGGCCATCGACCAGCCTCAGCGCGCTATCCAAACGTATAAGAAAGCGATTGCGATCGATCCCCAATACGCGCAGGCGTACTCCAGTCTAGGCGCAATCTACATGCAGCAGGGAAGAATTGCCGAAGCGCAGCAACAGCTAACTATCTACGAGGAACTGACTGGGTCTTCACCATGACAAGAGCAAAATTAGCTTGTTATGCGGTCAGATTTTGATTATGTAAGAAGATCATCTATTAGCCACTGTCTCTTAATCCCGCTAAGAGCCCCGAAAGGAGGTGTCGGCTCTCCATAGTTTTCCGTTGTGCAGATCCCGATCTCTGGGGTCTGCCTCACCTCTCAAAAGGAGCCTTTTATGCGACGCTCGCTGTTATTGGTTGCCTTTTTGTTGCCTCTCGTTGCCACTTCTTCTTTTGCCCAGGATCCAGTCGAAGTGCCGTTCTATTTTGCCGTGGGCATTCCCGACAATGCCCTGCCCACCATCGATGGCGAACGCGATGATTGGGCTTGGGTAGATCCGAGTTTTGAGATAACCAGTGTCGATATGTTCATCCTGACCGGCGGCGTAGATGACGCCGACGACCACTTCATAGATATTCTAATCGGCTGGAACGAAGAACAGAATCGGGTATATGGCATGGTCCACGTGGTTGACGACTATCTGATTGTGGACAAGAATCCCGGTTGCACCTTCCGCGACGACAACTGCGAGATTCACTTCGATCCAGATAACCAAGGCGGCGGTCCCTACTCGGCACCCAACGACCAGGACCTGCAGCCGGCCTATCAGATCTGCTTGAGCATGTCCGAGCAATTTCCCCGAGTGCAGATGTACAACGGTGCCCTCGGCAATTTTGAGCAGGACGCGCTCAATTTCTGGTGGACGCATTCGGGCGATTTCGTCCAGAATGTCAATGCCAATATAGGCAACGAGTACTTTTACGAGTTCAGCCTCCTATTCTTCGATCCGCTGTCGATCAGCGGCGGTCCCGACGCTAGCACGGAATGGATCCTGACGCCTGAGTCAACCATCGGCATGGGCATTTCCCTCGACGATGCCGACGAGGGCCTCAACGCCAACGGCAACGATCCGACTGCCGAGGAGTGCTGCGAGAACGGGTTCTACTGGCAGGCGTATGTAAGCATGGGCGATCAGTTCGCCAATACCGGTGGCATCCCCGATGTATTCCTGACGCCGCCAGAAGAGGTGGACACCGCAGTTGAAGCTACTTCTTGGGGCCAGGTGAAAAGCCTGCTAGGGGAAGGTCTGTAGGTCATTTGTCAGTTTTCTTTTGTGCAAAGAAGGGAGGGCGGGGAGTACCTGCCCTCCCTTCTTTGGTTGCGCTGGGGTGTGAGGAGTAAGCCGAATGCGCGCCCTCTTGACTGGTGTGGTGCTGGTCGCGGCGATCAGCCTGATAAGCCCGTGGGCCGTGCTCATCGTCAAAGGTTCGCTGCTGACCGGCAATGCCATCCCCGTCATTGCCGTGCTGTTCTTTTTTGTGCTGACGGCATTGGTTGCGCCCTTGCTCAAATCCCTGAGTCGTCGTCTCGCTTTTACCCGCGCCGACCTGATCCTCATTTACGCCATGATGCTGGTAGCTGGAGCTGTGGTCACTACTGGCTTTACCGGCGGTTTTATGTCCATCATTTCCGGGATCTATTACTACGCAACGCCCGAAAACAATTGGGCTAATCTCTTTATTCCTCACCTAGACCCCTGGGTTACTCCCCAAGATCTCAACGCAGTACACTTGTTTTTCGAGGGGCTGCCTCCAGGCGCTTCGATTCCCTGGTCCGCTTGGATTCTGCCGCTGGCGGCGTGGACTTCTTTTATGGTGGCCTTTTCGGTGGTTATGTTCTGCCTAGGCGTTATGCTGCGTGGCCAGTGGATAGACCGGGAGCGACTGGTCTTTCCGTTGACCCAGTTGCCCCTGGCAATGATCGAGGATGCCGAGAGCGCAGAGCGGCGCATCGGTCGCTTCTTTAAAAGTCGCTTGCTGTGGCTGGGGATTTTGCTACCTCTATTGTTGCACTCGTGGAACTCGCTACACAACTACCACGACGCCTTTCAGCCGGTCGCCGTGCGAGGCAGGATCCCCTTGCTCGATGGCCGGATGAGTGTGCCTTTCCTGCTCAATTTTCCCGTGCTCGGTCTGTCCTACCTCATGCCGCTAGGCGTCTCCTTTAGTCTGTGGTTTTTCTGTATGGTAGGGCTGCTCGAACAAAGCGCCTTCGCCCGCATTGGCTTGCAGCTCAGTGGAGGGGATATGTGGACTTCCGGTGGAGCAAGTACACCCCTGTCGCTGCAGATGTCGGGCGCTATGCTAATACTGGTTTTATTCGTATTGTGGAATGCGCGCCAGCACTTGGGCAGTTTCTGGCGTCAAGCTCTATACCGCGAGGAACCAACTCGGCGGGAATTGCTCGGCCCGCGAGCGGCCGTGTGTGGTTTCGCAGGGGGGCTACTTTTCATGTTGGCTTGGCTCATAAGCACCGGTCTCGATGTATATGTAGCTATTCTGCTGGTCGTTGGTGCCTTAGTTGTGTTTATCGGCCTAGCGCGCATAACCTGCGAGGCGGGTTTGCCCAGTATCCAGACGCCGATGGTGCCCCAGGCTTTTATGATCCGCGGCTTTGGTCCCCAAGTGCTGGGCCTGCATAACATGACCAGCTTGGGCTTGAGCACGGTGTGGCTGGGGGATACAGCGGCCAATATGATGAATTCAGTGATGCACAGTTTGCGCCTGAGTTCCGGCCAAGAGCGGCACTTGCGCCACCTACCTTGGGCACTGTTGCTGGCCCTAGTGATAGCCCTAGCCGGTTCGATCTGGTACACCATGAGCTTGGCCTATGAACACGGCGGTATCAATCTGCACGGCTGGTACTTTCGCGGCGTCGTGCGCTGGCCTTTCAATCACATGGCTTTGCAGGCCAACGCGCCCGAGGCGAGTTTTGCGCCGCGACTGACCTTTATTACCCTAGGGGCTGGCGTCATGGGTGCGCTGCTGTACCTGCGCCAGCGCTTTTTGGCTTGGCCACTGCACCCTATTGGCTTCCCAGTGTCCAACACCCATCCGATCATTACTTTCGGCTGGTTGTCCATCCTGCTGGCTTGGTTGTGCAAGGCGGCGATCCTGCGCTATGGTGGGGTGCGGCTCTACCGGACGATGAGACCCTTCTTTTTGGGTCTAGCGCTAGGCGAGTTCTCCGCTTCTGCACTCTGGGTATTTATCGACGGAGCATTCGGGGTAGAGGGCAATATGATTTTCGTATTTTGAGGTTATAGAAGGGGCACTAAAAGGAAATCTAAATGCGATACTTGCGCTCGCTTAAGTTGCTCTTGATCGTCGCGATTGTCGGTGCGGTGCTAGCCTTTTTTGAACGGCAGCGCACGGTCGAGTACGAGCACCTTTTGGAACGCACGCACGCCCGGGGGCAGCCGCAGCTCAAAGGCACGTCCTTGCAAGAGTTGGCACAGGTGCTGCTGGAGCTGTACCCAGAGGGAGCCGAAGCCAATCTGCTGATGGGGACTGCCCTAGCCGAAGAGGGACAGCTGGAGGAGGCCCGGGTGCATCTGGAGAAGGCGCTGGAAGTGGACCGGCGCAACTTGCAGCTACTCTTTTTGTACGCGCGACTCTTGCTGGATATGGGAGAGGACGCGGAGAAAGTGCAAGCGGTAGTGGAAGAGTTGAGTCGGTATTTTCCGCGCTCGCGGGAGAAGGTGGAACAGTACTTTGGGGAGGCTTCAAAGGGGAAGATGCGGTTTGGCGGGGACGATCTTTACTGATGATACGTCAAGCCTCTTTGCGCAGGCGGTCCTCGTAGATGTGGATCTGGTCGGAGTACTGATCTTTGAGTTTGACCAGCAAAGCATCAAAGCGCTCTTGGGTCAGGTCTTGGAGCAAGTGGGCGCGCACCCGGCCCCAGACCTCGTCCAAGCTCTGTTGGTAACCGGGCACCTTGTTGAGCACCTTGAAGACCGTAAAGCCCTGCGCGGTCTTGACCGGCCCGACGATCTGGCCGACTTCGGCGTCTTTGGCTTCCCAACCTAAATTGCCGTACTTGTCGGGACGCAAAAGCTGGATGCGCCCTTCGGCGCGGCGGATGCGGGTGCTGCGCCGCGAGTAGCGACGGGCTAGCTCACCGAGGTCGCCGCCGCGTTCAATGGCGGCCAGCAGTGAGTCCGCCTGTACGCGGGTATCGACGAGGATTTCGAGGATCGAGATCCGCTCCTCGCGCACGTAGAGGTCTTTGTGTGCCTCGTAGTACGCGCGAATTTCGTCTTTGGACGGGTCGAGCGTTTCGATTACTCTGATTTGGCGGATGCGCTCGATAAGCGCTTGGCGGCGCGTGGCTTCAATGCCTTGGGCGACGCGCTCGGCCTCGTGGATGCCTATTTCGCGGGCGTGGCGAGGCAGCAGGACCTTGAGCGCATAGAGGCGGCGGGCGAAGCGGCGCAAGTCGTCCAGTTCGCGGATCTCGGCCGGATTGCGTTCGCTGGTCATGGCCGCCATGAAGTTGCTCAGCGTCCATGGCTCGCCATCGAGTTCGAGCAGTACTAGCTCGGTCTCCCCCTTTTTGAACGTGGGCATTTGCTCGCCGGCTTCGCTGAGCCGGGCTAAGAGCAATTCCAAGGTCTCGCGCCGTTCTGAGATGTCGGCACGGTTAGCCAGCCCTTCGAGAAATTCAAAGGTGGCGAGGGCGTGTTTCTGCTCCTGCATGGCCGCGATGACGGCCGGGGCCATATCCCCGAAGGGCACTTCGCGCTCGTCAGTGGCAACGAAGACCGAGAAGCCGTCTGGCTCCTGCACGGGACCGATGATCTCACCCAGCTTGGCTCCGAATATCTGGCGGCGCAGAACGTAGTTTTTGAAGTCGAGACGGCTCTTCCAGCCGAGATCGCCGCCTTGCTGGGCGGTGTTGCCGTCGTCGGAGAGTTCGCTCGCCACTGCGGCAAAGCTGTCGGGGCCGCGCAGTCGGGCGAGTACGTGGTCGATGGCTGCTGGCCCGCTGGCGAGAATGCGGCTCAGGCGGCGCTGCTGGCCGATGCGGTACTGCTCAAAGTACTGGCGAGCTTCGTCGCGGCTTATGTCCTCGGCGACGGCGACCACGCCGCGACTATACATTTCTTCAAGAATGAGTTCCTGTTGTCGTTGCGCGACTTTGCTGCTGACTTGGAAGTCGTTTTCCAGACCGGCTTGGCGGGCGGCCAACAGCAAGACCTCAATGTCGATGAGTCGCTCAAGGGCTTGGCGCTGGAGGTCCCCCGGGGCGTTTTTGGGAAAGAGCCGCGCGGCCGCGCGCTCGACGCGGTCGCGCTCGATGGGGACATCGCCGATGCGGGCGAGTACGTCTGGGCTGGGCGGAGGTTCGGGGGAGGTACAGGCGAGGAGCAGAATAGTGAATAGCGATAGAAAACGATGCAACAAGAAGGCCTCCTAGTGGAAATTATTATTTATTCTAATAAATATATAGTGCGGTGTAAATTTGCGAAGTGCTAGTATATGTTATTATGGACAGAAAGTAATTCTGCATCAATCAAAATGATCCCACGCAGACTTTCAACGTACATCGTCGCCTTAGTATGCGGCTGCACTGCGAGCGAGCCGCCGCCCGCGCCCGTCGTGCGCTTTGTCGATGCGACCGCGGAAGCAGGGATCGATTTTGTGCATACCAGCGGTCGGTCTGGGCGCAAATACGGAGTGGAGACGATTGGCTCTGGAGCGGCGTTTTTCGATTACAACCGCGACGGATGGATGGATTTGTACGTGGTGAATGGGGCGGATTTGCCCGGATACGTCTCGGCGGTGCCGCCGCAAAACGCGCTGTATCGCAACGACGGTGGCTACTTTGCCGAGGTCGGCCAAAGCCTTGGAGTAGCGGACGAGGGCTACGGCATGGGCGCGTCGGTCGGGGACTACGACAACGACGGGGATGCCGATCTCTTCGTCGCCAACTTTGGCCGCAACCGGCTCTATCGCAATGAGGGCACGGCGATGGATTGGGTCTTTGCGGATGTGACGGCTACCGTCGGGATCGGGGCGGATGAGCAGTGGTCAACCGGCTCGTCGTTTGCCGATTGCGATCTCGACGGCGACCTAGACCTATACGTGGCGAACTACTTGCACTACGAGTTTGAGCGCGGTGAGTTGGGCGCAGGCGGGACGCTGCGCAGGCCGCGGCGGCACTTGGCCCCCACCGAATACCCAGGGGAGCGGAACGCGCTCTGGCGCAACGATGGTGGCCGCTTTGTGGATGTGACAGTAGAGGCTGGACTACTCACGCGCGAAGGCCGCGAATTGGGCGCGGTGTTTTTCGATTACGATCTCGACGGCGATCCCGATTTGTTTCAGGGCAATGACGCTACGCCGAATTTTCTCTGGCGCAACGATGGCGGCCGCTTTGCCGAAGTGGGGCTGGTGGCTGGCGTGGCGTACAACATCGGCGGCAAGCCCGAAGGGACGATGGGCGTGGATGTGGCCGACGGCGATGGCGATGGTCGCCTCGACTTGGCGATGACCAATTTCCAGTGGGAGAGCAACACGCTGTACCGCAACGCGGGCGAAGGGATGTTTGCCGACGAATCGCTGGCCGCGGGTATCGCGGCCAATAGCTTGGACAGGCTGGCCTTTGGCATCAACTTCCTCGACGCCGACAACGATGGCGACCCCGATCTCTACGTGGCCAATGGCCACATCGACGAGGACATTGACCAGTTTGATCCGCAGGCCGCGTACGGCCAGAGCGATCAGTTCTATCTCAACGATGGCCAAGGCCGCTTTGCCGATGTGAGTATAGCTGCTGGCGTGGCCGCGCCGACGCGGGATTTGGTCGGGCGTGGCTCGGCTGTGGCCGATTACGACAACGACGGCGACTTGGATATTTTCTTGCTCAATACTGGGCAACGCGCCTTACTTTGGCGCAATGACAGCCAAGCGGGCCACTACTTGGCGCTCATGCTAGAGGGGCGGACGAGCAACCGCGATGGGTACGGCGCTCGCGTGGTGGTGCGCGTGGATGACCGGACGCTGGTGGCGGAAAAGCGCAGTGCGGCGAGCTATTTGTCGCAAAACGACGCGCGGATGTTTTTTGGGTTGGGGTCGAGCGAGGAGGCCGAGCAAGTGGAAATCGCGTGGCCGTCGGGTATTCGCCAAGTTTTAACGGGCGTGCGCGCCGGGCAGGTGTTGCGGGTCGTCGAGGCGGATGCAAGTGTACCGCCAGAGGCGGCTGACGCAGCCATTGCGCAGGCTGAGCCGCAAGGCCGCGATGCCGAGGATCTGGAGCAATTTTGGCGGGAAGCGCCCTTAGTCCTGCCGGAAAAGACGCGCGCCTCGCTGCCGCCCGCCACCTCGCTGCCTGAGTTGCGCGCTGCGGCTCGTGCCCAGCCGGAGGTAGCTGATGTCCACATCGAATTAGCTGACGCGCTTGTGCGCGAGCGTGCGTACGACGAGGCAGAGGAGGCTTATCGTCGCGTCTTACAACTCGACGCGGGCGCGGCCCAAGCCTACGTGGGCTTGGGGAAGCTCTACGCCGACCGTGGGGCGCTAGGACAAGCGGTTGCCGCGCTGAGACAAGCGATCGCGCTCGACAACACCTTGGCTGAGCCGCACTACGTGCTAGGCAACATCCACTTGAGCCAGCAGCGTTTGGCCGCAGCTGTGCCGCTCTATGAGCGCGCCATCGCGCTGTCGCCGCGCTATCTCCAAGCCTATTTCAACTTGGCCGGCTTGCACGCGCGGCAGACTGATTACGGCCCGGCCATAGACGTTTTGCGCCGAGGGCTTGCGGCCCTGCCCGAGGAAGTGGAACTGATGCTACAATTGGCGCGGATCCATTTTGCCCAGGCGCAATACGAAGACGCGCTCGCGCAACTCGCCAGCGTGGTGCAAGCGCAGCCCACGCGCGCTGAAGCACATGAGTTGACGGCCCAGATCTGGATGGCGCGCGAGGATGTGGATGCTGCCCGTGCCGCTTTGCAACAGGGGCTTGAGCACGCTCCGAACAGCGCCGCGCTCTTGGGACGGCTGGGCATCCTGCTCTTGCAGGAGGGTGCGGACGCCGAGGCTATACCCCTTTTGCAGCGGGCCTTAAAGGCAGACCCGGATCGCGAGGAAGTGTACTATCACTTGGCCCAGGCGTTGTTGCGGCGCGGTGAGGCCGTGCGCGGTCGCAAGCTCCTCGACTATTTCCACTCGTTGCAGCAGGAGCACCAAAGGTTGCTGGCCGACAAAACGGCCGTGGTGCTCAATCCCAACGATGCGGACGCGTATTACAAGTTGGGTGTGGTCTATGCGCGGATTGGCCGCTACGAGGCGGCGAGTCAAGCGTACCAAGCGGCCTTGGCCGTGGCACCGGGTCATCTCGACGCTCGCAACAACTTGGGCAATATCTATCTCCGCCGCCGCGCATTGGGGCTGGCCATTGCTGCGTACCAAGAGGTGTTGCGCCGCGACCCCCACTACGCCCGAGGCCACTACAACTTGGGGAATGCGTACCTGTTGGCTGGCGAAGAGGCGCGTGCCATGGCGGCGTTTACTCAAGCTATCGAAGCCGACCCCGAGCACCACAAGGCGCAGCAGATGCTCGCCAAGCTACGTCAGCGCGAGGCCCAAGGTGAGCGCTGAGCGACGGCTGCAACTCGGCGTGGGGCTGATAGCCGCGGCCGTCATCGGCTATGAAATCGGTCTCGTTCGGCTGTTTTCCTTTTTGCTGCACTATCACTACACGTTCTTAGTGGTTTCAGGGGCGGTGTGCGGCTTGGGGCTTGGGGCCGCGCTGAGTGCGGTGCTGAATGTGCGGGAAGAGCGACTGCACGATCACTTGGGCGATTGGGCGGCTGGCTGTGGCGTCAGCATGATTGGCAGTGCATTTGCCTTAGCTCAATTCCCCCGCATGCCGTTACTGCTACTGGTCGGCATCGCCGGTCTTCCCTTCATCGCCGCTGGCGCATTCCTCGCCCTCGCCTTCCGAGCGCGTTATCAACAAAGTCAAGTTCTCTACTTTTGGGACTTGGTCGGCGCGGCGCTGGGCATCCTGTACGTGGTGCCGGCCCTCGAATGGCTGGGCGGCGTTGGTGTCCTATTGGGCGCGAGTGTCTTTGCTATGGCGGCCGCGGCTTTCTTTTTAGGCCGCAGGGTATGGACCGGCCCAATTGTCTTAGCGACCGGACTTGTGGTCTATAGCACCCAACAACGCGAACTCATTGATCTAAGTGTCCTAGCTGAGGACGGCGACAAGCCCATGTTTCGCGCCTTGGGTGCGGAGCGCCACCGAGGGGAAGTGAAGGCCACGCGCTGGAGCGCATACGCGCGCACCGACTTGGTCGATCGCACGGGCGACACGGGCCTGAACTTGTACGTAGATGGCGGGGCTGGTTCGTATATGTTCCGCTTTCCGGGGGATTACCGGCGGTTGTTTTTTGTGCGCCGCGAAGCCGCGTTTTTTCCCTATTACTTTTCGGACCGCGAGCGTGCCCTGATCATCGGGCCGGGCGGTGGTGCCGATGTGCTCTATGCGCTGATGACTGGCTGGCGACATATCGAAGCCGTAGAGATCAACCCGGAGATCGCCGCCCTGGTCCGCTCTTATGGAGAGTACAACGGCCATTTGTACGACTTGGAGGGCGTGGAGCTGCACATTGGCGATGGCCGCAACTATTTGGAGCGTTCTCAGGCGCGTTACGACCTAATCGCCTTGCCCTTGGTGTATGCTGAGGCGGCCGATTTGGTGGGGTACGCGCTCTCCGAGAATTACCTGTTCACTCGCGAGGCATTTGCCGCCTATCTCGATCACCTTGCCGAGGGTGGTCGGTTGGCTCTCATCGTCCATAATCACGCGCTGATGTTACGCGTGGTCGCCACCTTAGGTGCCCTGTGGGAGGAGCGCGGCCACGAACCGAGTGCGGTCCTCGACCACCTTGTCGTCATCAATGGCGCTCGCGGCGATCCGGCGCGGCAAGAGGCCCACCGTCCCTTGTTACTGGTGCAGCAACAGCCCTATACGGCTGAGCAATTGACGCAGCTACACGCGGTCATGGAGGAATTGGGTTTAGATGCGTACTTCTCGCCCGGCAGACGCGAGCAGCCGGCGCTGGCGGCGTTGCGCGGGGCCACCTTGGCGGACTTTGTCGCTGCATCCGCACTCGATATTTCGCCGACGACTGACGACCGGCCCTTTTTTTACGACGCTACTCGCGGGCTGGATTCCAAGCTAACTCGGCTGTTGGTCGGTGCGCTGTTGGCGTGCGCACTGGTGATGTTGGTGCCGCTGCCGAGTATGCGCCAGCGGAGCGCGTCTGGACTGCCTCCGTTGCTGTGGGCGTTGTTCGCCGCTGGGTTGGGCGCGGGCTTTATGATGGTAGAGATCCATCTCTTGCAGCGCTTTGGCTTGTTCTTAGGCTATCCGACTCTGACGCTAGCGGTCGCGCTCTTCGGGCTGTTGCTGGGCACGGGGGCTGGGAGCCTTGTGGGCGGGTGGTTCCGCCCGCTCGCGCATCCTCGGGGGCTGGGGTTGGTCGGCGTGGCCGTCGGCCTTGTCTGCTATCTCTATGGGTTCTTGCTCGATGGTGCGCTTGCTGGAGCGTTGGCGTGGCCGCTGGCCGCGCGCGTCGGGTTGACGTTGGTTCTCGTTGCGCCGCTTGGCATGTTGTTAGGCACCTGTTTTCCGGCCTGTCTGCGCTTGGGTGGTTCGCAACGCGCCGGAATCGTCCCTTGGCTGTGGGCTGTCAATGGTTTCTTCTCAGTGCTTGGATCGGTCGGGGCCGTGGCTTTGGGCATGGAGTGGGGGGCGAGTACATCGCTGGCGGTCGGCGCGGCTGCATACATAGCGGTGGGTACGGCGCTTTTCTTGGGCAGCCGCCGGACTTCTTCGGACGTGGAGGTAGTCCGTCCGTCTGGTGCGGGCCGCTGGGCGGTGGGTGCTCTGCTCTTGGTTGCGCTGCTGTGGTATGCGGCTTTTAGCTTTATCGGCGCACGCTATTGGGGGGCAGCCCCTTCGGCTGCTCATACGCGCCCGCCGATTGCGGCCGAGGTTTGGCCGGTGGCGCTTAGGGCTTTTTAATACCATTACCAACTTTTTCGGCTACTCGACACAGGACTGCTTATGCCTGCTTTTTCCAGTCTGCGCCTTGCCGACCTGCCTTCCTCTCGGGATGGTTGGGAAGCTCAACGTCCTGCTCTCTTGGAGGCCATGCAGCAGATCATGGGGTCTCTGCCCGGACCGGAGAAGCGCGGGCCGCTCGATGTCCAAGTCGATGAGGAAGTGGACTGCGGCTCTTATACTCGTCGCCTCATTACCTACGTCTCCGAGCCGGACTGTCGGGTACCAGCCTATCTGCTGGTTCCCCACGCCGCGCTACAATCTCCAGCTCCGGCCGTGCTTTGTCCTCATCCCACGGACGACCGCATCGGCCACAAGGTGGTCGTCGGTTTGGGCGGTCGCGCCAATCGCGCGTATGCCAGCGAACTGGCTCAGGCTGGCTTTGTTACCCTAGCTCCGGCTTACCCTCTGCTGGCTGACTATCGTCCCGACTGGCGTGCTCTCGGCTATCACTCGGGGACGATGAAGGCGATATGGGACAATATGCGCGGCCTCGACCTGCTGGCCGAACTGCCCTTTGTCGCGGGGGAATCCTTCGCCTCCATCGGCCACTCGCTGGGCGGCCACAACTCAATCTACACCGCTGTCTTCGATCCGCGCATCGCCGTCGTTATCTCCAGTTGCGGCCTCGATTCCTACCAGGATTATATGGACGGCGATATCACGGGCTGGACCAGCGATCGCTACATGCCGCGCTTAAAAGACTATGCCCTAGCGGACCTTCCTTTCGACTTCCACGATATGATCGCCGCGTTAGCGCCGCGCCCTTGCTTCATCTCCGCGCCTTTGGGCGACTCTAATTTCCGCTGGCGCAGCGTTGATTCAGTGGTCGAAACTGCCCGAGCGGTGTACGATCTGTACGGTGCTGGCGAGGCGCTCCAAGTGGTCCATCCCGACTGCGGCCACGACTTTCCTGACGCCATACGACAGCGGGCTTACCAGCTTATCGCCGAGGCATTGGGCCGTTTGGGATCTTTTGACGCTGTAGAAGCTCATAGTTAGGTTCAATAGCAGTTCCCAAGAGGATGAGACATGAGCGATAATTACCACAACTATCAGTTGCTATTGGCAAAGGCGACTCAGCTTTACGAGAGGCATGGGATTGGACGGCCGGAGACTTTACACACAAACTTCAGGGGGAAATATATGGACGCCTTAAAGCAACTTTGTTTGGAGGACAACAATTTTGTTCTCGTCCATGACTTGAATAATGTTATGCTTGAAGCAATACGCGAGGAAATATGGAGAGAAATTGAAGATGAGTTGAGATCGGAGGATCTAGATTTAGTGAGCAAAGGTGAAGATGGCCTAAGCTATAAACTAAACGAAATTTCTCAGATACACGTTGGAGCTCATGGTGGAAATGGCCGTATCTGGTTTGGTGTGTATTGTTCCAAAAAGAAGCATGAGCGCAAGTACGACAAAATCAAAAAAGCACTGGAGAGCTTCTTAAGTGGTGGAGAACCAGACACTGAGGAGGAGTATCCTTGGTGGATATATGCTGATACAGGATATGTTGATACAGATCTAAACCTGAATAATCCCACCCGAGAAGCCCTTGAGATCCTGTCGAACGAAGATAAAAGAAAAAAGGTCGTAAGAAAGGTCGCCCAAGGCTTGCAAGAGCTTTTGGAAGTTATTGAAGATATTGCCATGGTGAATGCAATCAAAGAAGGAGAAAAAACAGAGCTCGTCTCCGAAGAAGAGATATTTAAGATACTAGAAAGGGTATCTTGAATCTTGAAAGTCTTATTCAGAAGCAGTTTTGGAAGAGACCTCAGACATATCCGAAATCGATCTATTGAAGAGCGCGTCAAGGAAGCGATAGAGCAAATCAAGGAAGCAAACGATCTTACAGAGATAAATGATGTCCGAAAACTCCGTGGCGGCGGAAACCATTACCGAGTGCGGATCGGCGACTATAGGCTTGGATTTCAATTCAACGAGGGCACCGTAATTTTCTTCCGATGCTTGCCGCGCCGAGATTTTTATCGACATTTCCCCCAATAATCAACAACAAGATTATCACCTAAAAAATGCTCAATTTCTTTCTGCTTCTACTGCTCCTATCCGTCCCTCTCTACGCCAACCCCCGCTTCCACGACGCCACCCAAGAAGCGGGCATCGGCTTCGTCCACGTCAACGGGGCCAACGGTCAGAAGTTCGTCATTGAAACGGTCGGCCCTGGAGGCGGCTTTTTCGACTACGACGGCGACGGTCGCCTCGACATTTATCTAATCAACGGGGCCGCTGTGCTTGGGACCGAATACGATCCTGCGCCGCAAAACGCGCTCTACCACAATCGCGGCGACGGCACCTTTGCCGATGTAACGGAACACGCTAGCGTCGGCGACACGGGTTACGGCATGGGGTGCGCGGTCGGCGATATCGACAACGACGGAGATCTCGATCTGTACGTGACCAACTTCGGCGCGAATGTGCTGTATCAGAACGAAGGGGATGGAACCTTTGCGGATGTGACGGTCGCGGCCCAAGTCGGCGACGAGGGCTGGGGGGCGAGTGCTGCGTTTGCCGACGTTGACCGCGACGGTTTCGTCGATTTGTACGTGGGCAACTATCACAACTTCTCCTATACCAATCACCGCGTCTGCGCTGAGGGCGGCAGCGGGCTTCAGCTCTATTGCGGCCCAGAGGCTTTTGACGGAGTGACTGATGTGTTGTATCGGAACGAGGGCGATGGAACGTTTGTTGACATCACGACCGCAGCCGGGCTGGGCAGTGCCGAAGGCAAGGAGCTAGGCGTGGTCTTCGGCGACGTGGATCTCGACGGCGACTCCGACCTCTACCTAGCGAATGACAAAACCTTGAACTTCTTGTACCTCAACGACGGCACTGGCCACTTTGCGGACGAAGCGCTGCTGGCCGGAGTTGCGTACAACGAGGACGGCGATGTCGAAGCGGGCATGGGCGTTGACATGGGCGACTACGACAACGACGGCGATCCCGATCTCTTCGTCACCAACTTTCAGTGGGAAACCAATACGCTGTATAAGAATCTCGGCGACGGCAGCTTTGTCGATGAGACCTTTTTAGCCGGATTGGGCAAGGACAGTATTGCCTACTTATCGTGGGGCACGCGCTTTTTCGATGTCGATAACGACGGCGACCGCGATCTTTTTATCGCCAATGGCCACTTGGAAAGCGATGTCGAGCAATACGAGAACGCGACCTTTCCGCAGCGCAATCAGCTCTTTCTCAACGTTGGCGACGGCCGCTTTGAGGAATACGCAGAGGACGGCGGTGCCTTGTCGTTGAAACGGGTCAGTCGCGGCGCAGCTTTTGGCGACTACGACGACGATGGCGATATCGACGTGCTGGTGGCCAATGTCGCTGCCGAACCGACCTTGATGCGCAACGATGGCGCGAGCGGCCACTGGGTGCGCCTGCGGCTAGAGGGCCGCGACAGCAATCGCGCTGGCATTGGCACTCGCATCGAAGTCACAAGCGGTGGGCAGGTCCAGACCGATGAAGTGCGCTCGGGGGCCAGCTACCTATCGCAGAGCGACATGCAACTGCACTTTGGGCTGGGAACGGCCACGAGTATTGAGCGCGTGGTCGTCTATTGGCCGAGCGGCCGGGTCGAGGAATACGCAGATTTAGGCGTCAACCAAGAGCATTTGCTCGTCGAAGGAGTGGCGCGATGAGGATTTTGTCAGTGGTCAGTGGTCAGCCCCACATCACTCTGCCTCGGTTGAGAGGGACTCTGCCGTTGCTAATTTGCCTCGCATTGTACGCCTGCGCGGAGGAAAGCTCGCAGGAAAAAGTGCGCCCTGGCGCGGCTATGGATGCCGAGGTACTCTTCACGCGCGGCACTGCGCTAGCCTCTGAGGGACGCCATACCGAGGCTATCGACGCGTACCGACAGGCCGCCGCACTCGCACCTAAGTCTGCCAAGATCCACTACAACCTCGGCAACGCGTACGCGCGCCAACTCGACTATCCCAGCGCGATGGCGGCCTATCAGCGCGTGTTGGCGCTGGATTCGACGCACGTATCAGCGCGGCACAATCTCGCGGCCATGTACGTGAAACAGCTCAACTACGCCCAAGCTATTGACGAACATCGCCGGGTGCTCTCCTTAGATCCCGGCCATCTGACGACTTACTACGACCTCGGCTACATCTATTTTTTGCGCGGCGAGTACGGCGAGGTGGAAATGCTGCTACAAGCGGGGCTGGACCGCGACTCGACCAATGCCTCCTTCTACCGGCTCTTGGGCCGGACGCGCCTGAAGGAACTCGACTTTGAGCGGGCTGCAGCGACTCTGATGCGTGCGGTCGAGTTGGACAGCACAGACGCGGCCGCGTACGTCGATCTGGCGCAGGTGGAACTCAAGCGGCGCGAGTACGCGGCGGCTGAACGCGCTGCCCGTCGCGCCATTGCGCTCGATTCCTTGTCCAAGGAGGCGTACTTCGCGCTGGCCAATGCCCTCAAGCGGCTTGGCCGCCGCGAGGAGAGCACCGAAGTGCTGGAGCAGTTCCGGGCGCTCGACCAACAGCTCGACAAAATCGACGACCAACTGCGGATGTTGGGCAATGCGCCCGACGACCACGAGGCGCGGGCGCAACTGGGCCTGCTGTACACCGAGCAGGGCCGCTTGACCGAAGCGGCCGAAGCGTATCGGCTGGCTGTGCGTATCGCACCGGACAGCTTGCGCTACCGCAACAACCTAGGGAACCTTTACCTACGCTTAGGCCAATTCGCCGAAGCCGTCGCCGAGTATCAAGCCGCGCTGGCTTTGGACCCAGAATACGCTAAGGCCCACTACAATTTGGGTCAGGCGTACATGCGGTTGCAGCGCTTTGACGAGGCCCTAGCCAGTCTCGCCGAAGCGCGCCGCTTAGCGCCGGAAGACGCGGAGACTCATTACTTTTTGGGACTGCTACACGCGCGCGCTGGCGACTACGCCAAAGCCGCCGAAATGCTGACCGTTGCGGTGGCGGCCCGGCCGGACTGGCTCGACGCGCGGCAGAAGTTGGCGGTGGCGTACTTGAAGTCTGGCAAGATAGAAGAGAGCAAGCAGGAGCTAGCGGCGATCCAGCAGATGAAAGAGAGCGAACAACATGAATAAGCGTTGGCTGGGAACGGCGCTTTGCGCGGCGCTGATCGGCCTAAGCGGTTGCGCTGAGGACGGCCCGGCCGTGGTCACTGAAGATGCCGTTCTGGTGGAGGTGGGGCCAACGACAATTCGGGTGGCGGATTACCGCAAGTTCATCGCGCGAGTGGCACCGGAATTGCGGGCGGAATACGGGGCTGAGAAGTTGTTGGAAGCCATTGTCGAGCAAACGCTGCTCGTGCAGGAAGCCGAGCGGCGTGGCTTGGGTGTGAGCGCGGAATTTGTGCAATGGCAGACGCAGGCGCAGGCGCAGCTAGTGCAGCAGGCCCTGTACAAGCGCGCTGGGATCGTCCAGCCCGAGGTCGCCGAGGAGGAACTGCGAGCCTATTTCCAGCGCAGCCCGTACAACCGCCGCGTGCGCTTTAGCCTGCTGATGGTGCGCGAGCAAGAGCAGCTACCGGAGATTTTGGCCGCGCTCGCCGAAGGAGCGGACTTTGAGGAACTGTCGATGCAGCACTCGCAGGACTCGCGGATCCTAGAGCGCCAGGCCGACATGGGCTATCACCGCTGGGGCGATACCATGGCCTCGCACGCCGCCCTGACCGAAAGGGCCTTCTCTATGCAGATCGGGGAGATCTCCGAGCCGATGCAGGTGGCCGATGGGTACTTTCTCATCAAGCTCACGGATACGCACCCGGTTAGCTTTGAGCAGGAGCGGGAGACCATTCAGCGCCTAGTGCTGCGGGAGAAGTTAGGGCGGCAGCTCTTGGCTTATTACGACACCCTGCATGTGCGCTATAATGTGCGCTACGAGCCGGATGGGTTGGCGGGGTCGCCGGAAGCGGTCGTGGCTGCGTACGACGGCGGAGTGCTAACGGTTGCGCAGGCCCACGAACTGCTAAAGGGTCAGGGTGCAGGGGAGAAAGTGCTGCGGCGCGAGCTCGGGCGGCGCGTGTTGGTTCCGCTCGAAACCGCGCGGCTCGCGCTCGCCGATGATCCGGATCTGCAGCGCGAGCTGGAGCGACTGCGGCAGATGCAGCTTGCGCGGCACTTGCAGGACGCGCTGCAAGCGCAGGTGCCACCGCCCAATCCCAACGGCCTGAGCCTGTTTTACGAGGAGTACAAACTCCGTTATACCGCGCCGGCCGAGGTGGAGGTGCGCCGACTTCTCGCCCGCGATGAGGCTGAGGGCACTGCCATTGTCGAGCGGATGCGCGCCGGTCGCGATACGACCGAACTGGTTGATCGCTTCGTCAGCGTGATTTACGGCAGTGGTGCGCTGGAGGGCGACAATCCGGTCAGCCGCGCCCTGCGCGCCGCCGAAGGGACTTTTCACGGTCCCTTTGCCACGGATAATGGTTATATTGTCCTACAGGTGTTGCGCCGCCGCCCGGACCGACTGCCGCCGCTGGACGAAATCCGCGAGCAGGTCGAGGCGGATTGGGCGGCGGCGCAACTCCAAGCTGCGGTTAAGGAGTTGGCCGCGTCTCTGCGCCAGCGCCGCGCCAATGAAATCCGCTTCAGCCCAGACGCTGTGGCACTAGCCCTATTGGCCACTTCTCATGGCGAGTAATTCCATCGTCCTGCAACCTGCCTATATCGTCGATCGCCGGCAGGACTATATCTGGTTTGTGAGTCTGCCGTTTGCCGCGGTCTGCTTTGCGCTCGTGTCCGGGCACTATCTGCCGGGGGCAGCGCTGGCGGCCATTGCCTTGTGGGTGACGATTCCACACCACTTTGTCACTTGGCTGCGCGTGTATGGCTCGCCGGCGGAGTTTGCCCGCTTCAAGGAGCGCTTTATTCTCGGGCCGATAGTGTTGGTCGCCTTTGCCTATGGCCTGATCCAGTGGGCGCCGTTGAGCTTGGTGTTGATCGTGACCTTGTGGGATCACCAGCACAGCTTGATGCAGCAGTACGGCTTTGCGCGCGTGTACGATTTCAAGGCTAAGGCCGGCACGCCTGCGACTGCTAAGTTCGACTTGGCGTTCAATTGGATTTTCTTTGGCAACATGCTGGTGGTGTCGCCGCTGTTTTCCACGGTTTGGGTGCGCATGTTGCACGAGTGGCACTTGCCTATCAGTGCGGAAGCGGTAACGACGGTACACCTCGTCTCGTGGACCATTGCCATTGCCTACGGCCTGATCTATGTGGGGCACATCGTCTATTGCGCTTGGCGCGGCTATGCGCTCAACCCTCTCAAATACGCCTTTCTGCTGTCGAGCTATTTCCTGTGGTACTTCACTAGTTTTACCACGGCCTATTTGCTCGTCTTTGCGGTGGCGCACCGGATCATGCACGGGATCCAGTACATCGTCATGGTGTATTTCTACAACCGCCACAAGGTCGAGCGCACGGGCGGCGACTCGGCCCTGCTGCGCTACGTGGCGAGCAAGGGGGGTGTCAAGTTCTTTCTCTTGCTATGCGCGGCCTATGCCGTCGTCTTTCACGCGCTGAGCGAGGGCTTAGTGCGCGACTTTGGCTTTGGTATAGTCGGCTTCAACACTAATTTCGACCTCTTCAGCTATTCGCTGCTCAGTTCCTTTGCCCTGATCCACTACTACTACGACGCGTTTATATGGAAGGTGCGGAAAAAGGACGTGCAGGAGGGGCTGTAGTAGGGGCCGCTGGCTACGACGCATTTATATGGAAAGACCCGTAGGGGCGATCGGTCGGTCGCCCCTACATGACTTAGGAGATTGAACTATGGCCGATGCGTGCTACGATCTCTCCGATGGGGAGCGCCATCCGCACAAATGGGGCTACACGGACACCCGCTTTGAGTTCGATGGGCCGAAGACTGTGCGGGTGACTGGCAGCCGCTATCCGCTGGCTGGCTTCACCATGCCGCACTTCATCCCGTTCGTCGAAGAGATGCTGCAGGTTCCGATTGATCCCGACGAGATTGCTGTTGAAAAAGAGAGCCACGAGGTGCCGACCTCGCGGGCAGACGCAAGCCTCGTCGCCGCTTGGCAGGATGAGCTTGGCTCCGAGTGCGTTTCGCTCGACGACGAGGAGCGGCTGATCCACAGCCACGGCCAGCTCAGCGTCGATGAGGTCTATCGCCTGCTCTACGGCGACGCCTTGGAGCGAGTGGTCGATCTGGTGCTTTATCCAGAGAGCGAAGACCACGTGCGCGCCATCGTGCGCCTCGCCTCCGAGCACAATGTGTGCCTCGTGCCCTACGGCGGTGGTACCAACGTCAGCGGTGCATTGGCCCTGCCCACTGACGACGACCGCGTTTTCGCCTCGGTCGATATGCGGCGCATGAATAGGATTGTCGATCTCGACGAGGACAACCTCCAGGCCTGCATTGAAGCGGGGATTTCGGGCAAGGAACTGGAGCGGGAACTCGCCGCTCGGGGCTACACCGTCGGTCACGATCCCGACAGCATCGAGCTTTCGACCTTGGGCGGTTGGATTGCCACCAACGCCAGCGGCATGAAGAAAAACCGCTACGGCAATATCGAAGACATCGTCCTCGAAGCGACCTTGGTGACGCCGACCGGCGCGGTGGAAACCCTGCACACCACGCCGCGCAACTCGACCGGCATCCAGCCGCGCGGGTTGCTTTTTGGCTCGGAGGGCAACCTTGGCATCATCACCAAGGCCGTGCTCAAGATCCATCCCCAGCCGGAGGTGCGCGAATACGGCTCGCTGGTGTTCAAGTCCTTTGCCCAAGGCGTGGAGTACTTGCAGGCGCTGCGGCAGACCGGGACTTTGCCGGCGAGTATTCGCTTGGTCAACAATCAAGAATTTCGCTTCGGACAGGCCCTCAAGGCCGCGCCTTCTCCCCTGAAGCACCTCAAGGAAAAGGTGCAGAAGTTCGCCTTGCTGAAGGTGTTGGGA
>JAJDYK010000241.1 GCA_022825185.1 Candidatus Latescibacterota bacterium
GACGCTGGCGCGCAGTTGGTCGGTTTTGATCCATTCGTTGGCGGTGTGGGCTTGCGCGATGTCGCCTGGGCCGAGGACGATCATTTGTTTCATCTTCTTGAAAAAAGCCATGCCGTCGGTGCCGTAGGCCACTGTAGTGGGTTTGCGACGGCCCGTTAGCTTGAGCGCCGTGCGGACCAGTGGAGCGTCCACCGCAGTGTAGAGCGGCTCGCCGCGATGTTTGAGTTCGAAGTTGAGGCCGTGTTTTTGCGCGCTTTTGCGGGTTCGGTCGATGATATCATCGACGTCGATGCCGGGCATGGGGCGGTAGTTGAGGGTGCAGATGCTCTGGGCGGGGGAGATGTTGGTGGCGCGGTTGTGGTCGTTGATGCCGATGCACCACTCGGAATGCGGCGGCGCGAATTCCTCATTGCGATAGCGGCGCGCACTGAGCACTCGCTCGTTGAATCGCTTCATTTCTGCGAGAAAAGGAATCATCTTGAGGTTGGCGTTGGTGCCTTTCAAGGTGCTGGTGTGCGCGGGGCGTCCTTTGGCCGTGACTTGCATGGCGAGCGAGCCTTTGTGGGCGTGGACGACGCGGAGGCTGGTGGGCTCGCAGATAATGCCGCAACCGGTACTGGCCTCGGCAAAGAGCTTGGAATGAGCCGTGACCTTTTGTGCGCCGACGCAGAGGACCTCCTCGTCGGCCGTGACGACGATGTAGATCGGGGCTTTGAGATCGGAGGCCTTGAAGCGGGCGGCCGCGCAAATCGAAGCGGCAAGGGGCCCCTTCATGTCGCAGGAGCCGCGGCCGTAGAGCTTGCCGTTGGCCTCGTATGAGTCGTAGGGATCGCGGTGCCAACCGTCGGCGGGATTTGCGGGAACGACGTCGTCGTGGCTCATCAAGGCCAGCCCTCCCTCCCCGGTGCCCAACTTGCCGACGATGGAGAGTTTGGCCACGCCCGCCTCATCTGTGTAGGGTACCTCTTCTATTTGGAACCCAAGCTGGTCTAAGACTCCGGCTACGTGTTGGGTAACTTCGACGTTGCTGGTTTGGCTTTCCGAGGGATAGGCGACTAATGCCTTGGTCAGTTTGACGACATCGAGTTTCATTGCAGATTCGCTTTCGCAGAGAAGGTGATTGGCACAAAGTACAAACTTAGTAGAGGGCTATCAAGGCCGTTGACAGCCCAGCCAAAAGGCGGTATGAATAGGCGAGCGGCAAACAACAAAGCGGCCCGCCTCCAGAGCGAGGAAGCGGGCCGATAGACGAGTGGGACACGTCCTGTTAGCTCAGGGCGTTGTGCAGTTCAGTCCAGTCGTCGAGGTTGTTGAGATTGACGGCGTCGAGAATGCTGCCGTCGTCGCCGAGGCCAGCGGCACCGAGGATGTCGGTGCGGGTCTCGTCGTCGTGGTTGTAGCCGCGGATGGCGGCGTTGGAAGCGTCGATTTCGCTCTGCGGGACGGAGCCGCCGCGCTGGGCCTTGACCCAGTTTTCAAATTCGATGTAGCTGGCCTTGCTGTCCTTGACGTAGGCTACGGCCGCGTCGCGGTCAATGCCGAGGCCGTCGAGAACCATTTGGTCGAAGCCTGCGCCGCATTCCGGGTAATCCGCGGGCAATTCGCCAGCCGCGCTCAGGCGCAGCTTGGACCATAGACGGGGCAAGTGAATCGCGCCGAGCGGTCCGGCGATATCCGAGCTGATGTTAGGTATGGTGGCCATGAGGTTCCTCCTGTAGGGAATGGGTTGAAAAAACGGCCTACAACAGTACGGTTGCTGAAGCCGGTTGTCAAACAGATATAGAAATGGACAAAATACGCGTTGGCGTCATTGGGGCCGCCGGTCGGGGAAGCGGCTTCATCCCCACCTTGTTGGCTCATCCGGTCATGGAGCTTACCGCGCTGTGCGACATTCGCCGGGAAGAGGTTGAGCGCCACGTGGCTGAATTGGGTGTTGAACAAGTCTTTACGGACGCCGGTGAAATGCTCGACTCTGGGGGGGTGGACGCGATCGTCGTGGGTTCACCCATGCCGTGGCATGCGCCCCAAGCCATTGCAGCCTTGGAGCGCGACATTCACGTACTCAGCGAGGTGACGGCTGGAGTGTCGGTCGAGGAGTGCCGCGATTTGACGCGGGCAGCGCGGCGTAGTCGAGCCGTCTATATGATGGCCGAGAATTACGTGTACACCAAGCCCAATACACTGGTAAAAGCGTTGGTCGAGCGCGGCTTTTTCGGCGAGCTGTACTACGCCGAGGGGGCCTATATCCACGAGCTGAAACAGCTTAACGAAACTACGCCTTGGCGGCGGCGCTGGCAGACGGGCGTCAATGGCTGCACCTATGGCACGCACAGCTTGGGGCCGGTGCTGACGTGGTTTGCTGGGCAGCGGGTGGTGGCCGTCTGCGCCGTGGGTACCGGGAATCACTACCGCGATCCGCGCGGCGATTTGTACGAAATGGAGGACTCGGTGACTATGATGTGTCGGCTCTCGGGTGGCGGGCTGGCGCATATCCGCGTCGATATGCTCTCGGATCGGCCGCACCACATGGTGCATTATGCGCTACAGGGAACTGATGGCGCGTACGAGTCGGCTGACGGTTTTGAGGCCGTAGCTAAAATCTGGCTGCGCAATCGCAGTGAGCAGCCGCGCTGGGAGCCGTTGGAGGCGCTGGAGGAATTTTTGCCTGACCATTGGCGGCACCCGCCCGCAGAAGCCCTCGCCGCTGGCCACGGTGGTGGCGACTATTGGGAGGTTCAGGACTTTGTCGCGGCCATTCGCGGGGAAAAGGAACCGGCCATTGGCATTGACTTGGCGATGGACATGACCCTGCCCGGCCTCGTCAGCCAACAGTCGATCGCTCAGGGGTCGGCTTGGGTGGCCGTGCCCGATTCGCGCAACTGGACTTAAAGGAGAGACTATGTCCAAACCCAGGATCATGTTTTACCACGATGGCCGGCACCCGCTGATCTACATGTACGAGCCGCCGATGCAGAAAGAGGAATACGAGCAGGGAGTGGACGAACTGTTGGGTACGCCAGTCGAGGCCATCATGTTCTGCCTCGGCGATGGCCGCACGGTGCTGCACGACACCGAGGTCGGGGAGTTGTGGGGCCACAACATGAAGCGGTGGCCGCATCTGATTTTTCGCCGCGCCCACCAGAATGCCCGCGACTTAATTCGCAAGGGGCACGACCCCCTGCGCCTGATTTGCGACCGCGCTCATCAGTACGGCAAGCAGGTGTATCCGACGCTATTGGTACAGCAGGGGCGGGGGCCGCGCGAAGAGGACGTGCGCTGCTCGGACTTCCGCTTTGACAACGCCCATCTCGAAATCGGCGCGCAAGGCGGTGTGCCCGCCGATTTTCCCGGCTACACCTGTCTCGACTTTAAGCACAAAGCAGTCCGCGACGAGCGCTTTGCCTTGATTGCCGAGACGCTAAAGAAATATCCGGTCGATGGCTTTGAGTTGCAGATGAACTATCAGCCCTACTACTTCCATCCAGACGAGGTTGACGCTGGGCGCGAGATTATGACCGAGTGGGTGCGCAAGGTGTATCGCGCGGTCAAGCGGAGCGGCAAGCAACGCGAGTTGGCCATCCGCATCCCCTATAGTATCGAGGGGTGCTATGCCGTCGGCATGGACGTCGAAGCGTGGCTGCGCGAAGGGCTAGTCGATGTGCTGATCGGCCAGGCGTTTTCCGGCCCGGAACTGCTGGATTCGACGATTGATTTCCGGCCTTTGGTTGCGGCGGCCGAGGGCACGGGCTGTCGGGTGCACGCGGCCTTGCAAAGCCACGTGGACTCGGATCGCTTGGGAGAAGCGACCATTGAGATGGTGCGCGGGGCCGCCTGCAACTACTGGGCGCAGGGCGTCGATGGCCTGTACTTGGCGCACTGGTTTGGGAATTGGCCGTACCAAGCCTCCTTCTACGAGAAACTGCGGGAACTGCCCTATTCAGAGGTCATGGCCGCGCGCGACAAAATTTACTACGTTCCGACCATGACCGGGCGCTACCCCAATCCCACCACCGAGCCGGGGACGACCATGCAGCTACCGGCCTATTTGCAAAAGGGCCACAAGGCTTCCATTACCTTGTCGGTCAGCGACGATCTGCGGCGTTGGGCCAAGGTTGGCCGGGTACACGAAGTGTTGCTGCGGGTGCGGGTGATGAGTCACACCGAGCGCGACCGACTGAAGTTCTATCTCAATGGCCGGGAGTTGCCCGCCAGTCTGTTGCGCAAAATCAACGAAATGTACCGGATGACGGCTCCGCGCTATCGCACGGGGTCGGGGTATTGGTACGCGTTTAGGCTGGATGCCAAACACTGGCCGAAAAAGGGGAACAACACGCTCGCAGTCGAATTGGTGCGGCGAGACGCCCAAGCACTGCCGGATATTTTTGTGCGCGACGTGGAATTGGATATCAAATACCTGATGGGGCGGAATTATCATCGCGGCCAAGACATAGATTTAGGGCCGAGCGAATCGTCGGGAATATGAGTTGATGGACAAAAGAGGATGATATTGAACAGGCGCTATAGGATTCTGCTAGCGGCGTGTGTTGCTGGCTGGTGCAGTGCGGGGCCGATGGAGGCCGGCTACATCCCGGATGTGCCCTATTTTCACCAGCACAGCAATCGCATCAATCCTTCCGGCTCCTGTCAAAATACCAGCGTCGCGATTGTGCTCAAATACTACGGGGCCGACGACATTACTCCCGACATGATCTCCGCCAAATGGGGCACGTACGTCGCCCAGAGCACTGGTGGTCTCGAAAAGGTCTTTAACGAAGAAGCTGCGTTGCGCGGTTTGAGCGTCCGCGACCAAGCGACCGAAACCGGGCTATTGCGGGAATTGCACGCGCTGCTGGACGCTGGCCGGCCAGTAATCGTCCACGGCGGCTTTTCCACGGTCGGGCACCTAATGGTGCTGGTCGGGTATGACGAGCGTTTTTACTACGCGATGGATCCGGCGAGCCAGTGGACCGAGCGGCTCAACGGGGGGTTTACCAATACCGACGATCCGCACATAGGCCGCTACACGCGCTATGGCCGCGACGCAGTAGAAAACGCCATCGTCTCCCGGGGCTTCATCCGCATGCACCAGATTTATTTTGCTTCAGGGCCGTTGGCCGCCGAGTGGGAGGGGAGTTTCTCCGATTCGGTCGCCGTGGGTGCGGCGGTGGAGTTTGCCGGTGGCATCCGCGTCCGCGATGTGCCGACTGATGGCGCGGGCCTGAGTGTATCTGCGGACCTGAGCGCGTTGGGCGGTCCGTCGGACCAAGCGCTGACCGAAGCCACGCCGGGGTTTTATCCTTTGGTGGAGACCCTAGCCGCCAGTGGGAGCGCGGGACGCAAGACCGTCGTCTTCCACATTCGCCAGGGCGAGGCCGCTATCGAGGTCAAGCGGACCGTGGTGCTGATGCCAGCCGAGAACCAAGTAGTCTTCGACGAAGGATTGGGTGCTGGCTGGCACGTGGGCTTTACTACTGGTGCGGAGCTAGCAGTGTCAGAGGGGGCACCGCTAACTGTGGAGACGCGTGGCTTCACTTTGGAATTGCTGCCCTCCACGCCCGTAGAACCAATCGGCTATCGCGCCCTGCGTTTTGCCTTCCACCCCGGCGACGCGACGGTCGGTTCGAGGGGGGCGTTCTCCGTGCAGCTCAACGAGGATCCGCGCAAGGTTGAACCGCTAATCGACGGTTTTTTCCGCGGCATTGACATGGAGCGGGCCGAGTGGCAGACAGTGGAAGTGCCGCTGTGGGCTTTTGCGCCGCTGGAAGAGCCGATCGAGTCCATTCGCTTCTTCGGCAATCTGCGCGGCACGTTCAATCTCGACGACATAGCGCTGGTTAGCGCCGTGTTCCCGCCTCCGCGCCTAGTGGCCGATTGGCAGAGTGCGTTGCCGGATTCCGCGCTAGCTGGGGACGTGTTAGTCCTGCGCGAGCATCTGCGCGTTACCAGCCCCATGCCCGACGGTTCTGTGCCCGAGGTCTTCGCCGATCTGAGTGAGTTGGGGGGCGACACTGAGGTGGCGCTAGAGCGAGTTGGCGCGGGGCTGTACCAACTAACAGGGACGCTGTCTGCCGATGTGCCCAATGGTCTAAAATCTGTGCGGATTCACCTTCGTCAAGAGACTCCAGACGGGCCACTGGAGACGACGCTAGTGAGGGAGTTGGTGGTGCTGCCCGTCGCGGATCAGGTCATTTTTGCCGACCAGTACGGTGAGAACTGGACCCAGGGATTTACCTCCAATGTCGAGGTAAATGAGCAGGTCTTTGCTGGCACGTGGGCGCAGGCACTTGTCGCCGAGGCGTTTACCCTCGAGTACAAGCCGCTCATGCCAGTGAATCCGGTGGGGTACCGCGCCCTGCGGCTGGCCTTCCATCCCGGCGATGCCGAAGGTGGTCCGCAGCCTGCATTCAATGTGATGGTTAATAAGGATGCGCCGTCGCTGGTCGCGCTGTTTGAAGGAGATGGCTTGGATCTCGCGCGGCAAGAATGGCAGGTAATAGAGATTCCGCTGGAGCGCCTCTTGCGGCTCAATGGGCCGATTGAATCCATTAGCCTGTTCGGCAACTTGCGCGGCACGTTTTATTTGGACGATGTGCGCTTGGTCGCCGCTAGGACTTCTATACCCACAGCAGTGCTGCAACAGCGACAAGCGGTAGTGCCAGAGGCGTTCTCCCTCGCGCAGAACTACCCCAATCCATTTAACAGTACCACTGCGATTGGCTTTGCCCTACCGCGAGCGGGGACGATCCAGGTCGCAGTCTTTAACGCACTCGGTCAGCAGGTCGCTGTCTTAGCCGAGGGAACCCATCCGGCTGGCTCATACACCCTGCGCTGGGATGGAGTAAACGACGGAGGGAGTGCCTTGGCCGCGGGTTTATATTTCTATCGGCTGCAAACCCCTTGGAGCGTACAAACGCGCAAACTACTTTTGTTAAAGTAAAACTGCTATCCCACCATCAAATCGAAAGGAACCCCATGCCTAGAGGCATTCGCAACTTCGCCATTTTTGCCATCGCCCTGCTCTCGTCTTGGATCATAGGTGCCAATGTGGCACCGACGTGGACGGTTGAGCGGATCGAGTTGGACGTGAAAACGGACGACGACGGCAAGCTATACTACATCTATCGCGAAAAACCCGCCTATTTTGAGGCCGTGCCCATAGCGCAAGCCCAACTCGACCCAGCCAAAATTAAGGGGTCGAGGACAACACCGCCGATCACGGAAGAATTTGTCTCCGTGGCGGAGACCGGCCGCTACTACAAATTGGTAGCCAAACGCCACTGGAGCTATTGGTCGCTGCTGCCGGCGGTGGTGGCCGTGCTGTTGTGTTGGCTGACCAAAGAACCAGTCACCTCGCTGTTGGGCGGCATCATCGCTGGTGCGCTGCTGATGGGTCGCTACGACTTCACTGGCGATGTGCTGATCCCCTCGTTGGCGACCAAAAGCGCAGCCGGAGTTCTGCTGCTCTACTTGTGGCTATTGGGGGGGCTGATGGGAATATGGTCGCGCACGGGCGCGGCCCAGGCTTTTGCCGAGTTTATGACCGTGCGCTTTGTGCGCGGCCCCAGAAGCGCCAAGCTGGTCGCGTGGCTGCTCGGGGTCGTGTTCTTTCAGGGCGGCACCGTCAGCACGGTGCTGGTCGGCACCACGGTCAAACCGATTGCCGACAACGAGAAAATCAGCCACGAGGAGTTGGCGTACGTGGTGGATTCAACGGCCTCGCCGATTGCCTCCCAGCTTGCGTTCAACGCTTGGCCCGGCTATGTGCAGGCGTTCATCTTCGTCTCTGGCGTCAGCTTCTTGGCGACTGAAGCTGATCGTATTGCCTTCTTTTTTCAAAGCGTGCCCTTTTGTTTTTACGCCATTTTTGCCGTCTTGGGCACGTTCCTCCTCAGCATTGAAAAACCGCTCTTTTTGGGGTCGCAACTCAGGGCAGCGATGGAGCGCTCGCGCACGACTGGCCAGCTCGACGCCCCGGGTGCCGATCCGCTGAGCGCCAAGGAACTGCAAGGGAGCAACGTACCCGAAGGCTACACGCCGCACGTCCTCGAATTCTTCTTGCCGCTGGGCACGCTCATCGCCATTGCCGTTGGCACTTTTATCGTCAGCGGATCGCCCAATGTGCAGTGGGCCTTTGGCGTTGCGCTTTTGTTGGCCGCGGGCATGGCCTTGGCCAAGGGCATGGCGCTCAGAGACCTCATCGCCGGCTTCCACGATGGCCTTAAGGGCGTGGTGCTCGGCTCGGTCATTTTGCTACTGGCGATCACCATCGGCGGCATTAGCAAGGAGACGGGTGGCAGCATCTTTTTGGTCGAACAGCTCGGCGAGGCCATTCCGTATTTTCTCCTGCCGGTCTTGCTGCAGATTCTCACGATGTGCATAGCCTTTTCCACTGGCACGAGCTGGGGCACGTATGCAGTGGCTTTCCCATTGGCCATGCCGCTTGCTTGGGCGGTGGCTGGTGCTAACGGCCTAGCGCATCCAGAGCTTTTTATGACGCTGTGTTTTGCTGCGGTGATGGACGGCAGCGTGTACGGAGATCAGTGCTCGCCGATTTCGGATACCACCGTGCTTAGTTCCATGTGTACGGGGTGCGACCTGATGGACCACGTCAAGACGCAGATTCCGCAGGCGACGCTGGCGGCGGGCGCGGCGGCTTTGTGCTGGACCGCCGTGGCGTTTTTTACCGCCTAAGAAGAGGGCTTACTCCATGATTCTGGGCGTCTCTGCCCGTCGCAGGGAACACGTCCCCTCCAGTGCCTCGTGCGCTGGAGGGGATAATTTTTGGGAAGTGCAGAAAGAGTATCGGAGTATCCAGTTATTACAACGAGGAGAAGAATACCATGAGGTCATGTATATGGAGTGTCCTTTTTGTTTTCGTTTTCGATGGCTCCAGTGGCTTGGCGGCGGAGACGATCACGGTATCGCAAACGGGAACCGCCGATAATGGATGCATAATGGTATCGCAGAGGGGAACCGTCGATGTTCAATGCATAGATGTCGCTACCCGCCTGGCGAGTGCCGGAGATACAATCCGCATCACGGCGGGGACCTACTATGTGGCCGGTTTTAGTATGCTCACCGAGCGCGTTACGCTGCTTGGTGCCGGACCGGACAGCACGATCATTCGCAATTCATTTCCACACGGCATCTTCATTGCTGCAGACTCAGTTACCATTGAAGGGTTTACGTTTGATTACAACTCAGATGGCAGGTCTGCCGCCGCTCAAGCCAGCGTGATGAGCATACCGAGTCAAAGGGGTGACCTCATTCGCCCCCTCATTCGCGGCAATCGCTTTACCGGTGGGTATGCTGCGATCGACCTTTACGGAGATGCCCAGCCTATCATCCAGTATAATGAATTCCTGACCCAGTTAGGTCTTATCTTACTAGATAATCCCAATGCCATCGACGCTCGATATAACTGGTGGGATACGGATGAGCACACATCAATTGCGAAGAAGATCTGGGATGGCCAAGACGAGGATGGGTTGGGTCTCGTTTTATTCGATCCTTGGTTGCTTGCGCCTGAAGGCCCTATTCACACGGCGGTTGAGCGGTTGAGTTGGGGAAGACTGAAGCGAATCTATTCATCAAAATGAGAAGTAGATGATGAGGCTTCGTACTCTCCCCCAGTGCCCCGCGTACTGGTTGAGGGGCCGACGGCACCTTTTGGTCTCTGGCAAAACTCCGTACTATTTAGGAAATACGCTGCAAGTTAGCATTCTTCTCTATTTTGGGAGTCTTCGTTATGCCAACCTTTATTGACTCAACTCCTATTATCGACGACCCACCCGCGCTCCGCGACCGCATGCAGCGCAATGGTCATCTCTTTATCAGCGGCCTGTTGCCCGCCGATGAACTCGAATTGCTCAGGCTGCGCTTTTTGGCCATTGCTCGCGACGCTGGCTGGGTGCAGGCCGACGCGCCGCTGGAAGATGCCATCGCCGATCAAGACGGCTTCTGTGTCGAGCCGACGCCCGAGTACATGGACGTCTATAGCCGGATGTACGCGGTGCCCGAATTCCACGCCTTGCAGCACCACCCCGCGCTCGTTGGTCTGCTCGAAAAGCTATTCGACGGCCCGGTGTTGCCACATCCTCGCCTCATTGGCCGCACCATCTTTCCCAAGCGCGAGTCCTTTACCACGCCGCCGCATCAGGACTTCATCCCCATTCAGGGCACGGCTGAAACCTATACAGCTTGGTTTCCACTCCACGATCTGCCGACGACGATGGGTGGGCTGGAGGTGGCTGCTGGGGCGCATCGGGGGGGCGTTTATAATTTCCAGCCGGCGCTAGGAGCCGGGGGGTTGGCAATCACGGACTCCTTTGAATGGACCGGCGGCCCCTTTGCACAGGGGGACGTGCTGTTCTTCCACAGCATGACGCCCCATCGCGGCGTTCCCAACACCGGCGAGCAACTGCGCCTGTCCATCGACGCTCGCTACCAGCGCGTGGCCGACCCCATCTCCCCAGGCAGCCTGCTGCCGCACAGCCAGCCCAATACCTGGGAGGCCATCTACGCCGACTGGCCCGATGACCGCTTGCAATACTACTGGCGCGAGTACGAATTGGACGTGGTTGACTACGACAATAGCTATCACGAAGAACGCGACCGCCAAGCCTTGGAACTGGGCGAGCAAGGCGATCCGCTGGCAGTCTCGGCGCTCCAGCGCATCATCGCCCGCGACAAAGATCCCGACAAGCGGCAGCGGGCTGCCGAGCTGATCGCGGCTATCGAGGAAAAATAGCTGGGGAAAATTTTTAAAGAAGGATCGCAAGAGCCGGCGGCCATGGCCCGTCGGCTCTTGTTGTTTGGTGCCGTCTGCAGGCAGCATCTTGTAAATTGAGCGCGTAGGGACATAATTTTTCGCAGCAGCAGTAACACTCCGCGCCACCATAGGTGTTTAAGTAGTAACATCGCCAGGGAATACATGGACGTAGATATACTGTACCGTCGCTACGGGCCGATGGTCATGCGTCGTTGTCGGCAGCTTTTGCGCGACGAAGACCAAGCGCTCGACGCCACCCAGGACGTTTTTGTGCGGCTATTGACGCGGCGCGACCGCCTGCGGGATGACGCGCCCTCCAGCCTGCTTTATCGCATGGCCACCAACCTCTGCCTCAATCGCATTCGCGACACTAAGCGGCGGAAGACCACGGCCGACTCGACGCTGTTGGAGCAGATAGCCTGCTGGAAGGACGCCGAGGGCCAGATAGATGCGCGCGCCGCGCTCGCCAAGCTCTTTGGCCAGCAGCGCGAGTCAACGCGCACGATGGCCGTCTTGTACTACGTAGATGGCATGACCTTGGAAGAGGTCGCCAGGGAAGTGGGCATGTCCGTGTCCGGCGTGCGCAAGCGGCTGCTCGGCCTGCGAGCATCGCTGCAAGAGATGGAGAAGCTATGAACCAGCAAGACAAGCACCCCATAAGCGACTACCAGCTAGAGCGCTACCTGCTGCGCGAGGGGACCGATGACGAGTTGGCGGCTTTGGACCGTCGGTTGGCGGACGATCCAGAACTCGCACAGCGGCTAGCGGCCCTAGAGCGCTCCAACGAGGAATTGCATCAGCGCTACCCACCCGAATGGATGCGCGGTCAGATCGAGCTAAAACTCAAGCGAGCGCAGGGCCGGCGCGTCCAACGAACGTGGAGTGGGTATCGCCTTTGGGCCGTGCCGGCCGTGGCCCTGATCCTGGCGGTGGTGGCGGTGCCCACTCTTTTCGATGACCAAGAGACTTCGGAAGCACCTGCGACGCGCATCAAGGGCAGCGAGCAGGAGCCGCGTTTGCTGGTTTTCCGCAAACTGGCCAGTGGTGTGGAGCGTCTGCAAGACGAAACCTTGGCCCGGAGCGGGGACTTGGTGCAGCTTGCTTACCGCTCCGGTGGCTTGCAGTACGGGGCGATCTTGTCCGTTGATGGGCGTGGGACCGTCACACAGCACCTCCCCACGACTGGAACAAGAGCCGTGCCGCTGGCGGCGCAAGATACTCTCGACCTCGCCTACGAACTGGACGACGCGCCGCGGTGGGAGCGGTTTTATTTAGTGGCGGCCGACCGCCGCTTTGGCCTAGCAGCGATTAAGGCCAAACTGGCTGACGACGATGTGGCGTTGGGGGATGACGTCCGCCTATTCCGATTTACTGTAAAGAAACCTAGTCAGCCTTAACCCTGCGAGAAGTTGTGTCCATGTTTTTGGTGCGCCTCCTGCTGATCGTCGTCGCTGCGGCGAGTCTGTCCCTGCCGGTGGAGGCCGAAGTACGCCGGTTGATACTGGCAGCGGGGGCCAACAACGGCGGGGTGGATCGCGAATTGCTGCGCTACGCAGTCTCGGATGCGGAACAATTCGTCGAGGTGTTGCAGGAGATGGGGGGCTTGGATCCAGCCGATGTATTGCTGTTGCGCGATCCCGATTTGGCGGCCTTTGAGCAGGGGCTGGCCGATCTGGGCCGACGGGTGCAGGCGGCCAGTCGGCGGGAGGACCGCTTAGAAGTGCTGCTGTACTACTCTGGCCACGCCGACGAAGAGGGCCTGCTGCTGGCCGGTGACCACCTCGGCTATCAGCAGTTGCTCGACTCGCTGAAGACGGCCAACGCCGCGGTCCGCATCGCCGTCCTCGACGCCTGCAACTCTGGGAGCATAACTCGCATCAAGGGCGGCAAGTCCAAGCCACCCTTTCTATTCGATGAGTCCTTTGACATGCGGGGCTACGCCTTCCTCACGTCGAGTTCGGCCGACGAAGCGGCCCAAGAGTCGGACCTGATCGAAGCGTCCTTTTTTACCCACTATCTAATTTCCGGGATGCGCGGTGCAGCCGACGTTACCGGCGATGGCCGGGTGACCCTGCACGAGGCGTACCAGTTCGCATTCGACGAGACGAGGGCGCGGACTCTTGGGACAGTGGGAGGCACTCAGCACCCAGCCTATGATGGCCAGATGCGCGGCATCGGCGGAGTGGTGATGACCGAGGTGCGCCGCAACGCCGCGGGCCTGTCGCTAGACGAAGCCCTCGCTGGTAGGGTTTCTATCCGCAATGGCCAGCAGCGCTTAGTCGCCGAACTAAACAAATCCCCTGGGCGGGAGGTCGAGTTGGGATTAGTGCCGGGGGCCTATACCCTGTTTTTGGAAACGTGGGACGAGAACTGGCGCTTGGCCGAATTGGTTTTGACCGAGGGCGAGTTCGCCGAGGTGAGTACCGGCGACTTTCGCGCCTTGACCCCGGAGGACACGAAGCTGCGCGGTGGCTCGGGGCGCAGGTTTACCTTGGGACGCCAGATCGAGGTCGCCACCCGCGAGGGCTACACCTTATCGCTGGGGCTGTTGACCAATACGCAGGACGAGGCGTTTCGCGGCGTCCAGTTCGCTTGGCTGGTCAACCAAGCGCGCGGGCGGACGGGCAGTCAGATAGGCGGATTGGGCAATTTGGCGCTCAGAGAGGTCGATGGCTGGCAGGCATCCGTCGTGGGCGTCAACTGGGCGATGGGGCCGTTGCAGGGTGGACAGGTGGGCTTGCTCAACATTGCCTCGCAAGTGCGCGGCTGGCAGGTGGCGCAAACGACCAACATCGTCGGCAAAATTCGCGGTTGGCAATTGGCCGGAGTTACCAATTTCGTCGGCGAGGTCAAAGGCGGTCAGGTCGGATTACTAAACGTGGCGAGCGAGGTCAAGGGTTGGCAGGTGGGCGTGGTCAATCTTTCCGGCCACATCGAGGGTGGGTTGCCCATCGGGTTGATAAACTACTCGCGCAGCGGGCTTTTCAATCTCAGCACTTGGCGCGACGAAATCGGCTTTACCATGTTCACTATCGCCTCGGGCAGCCGCTCGTTTTACACCGCTTTTACCACGGGCTTCACCGACCAAGACGGCCAGCGGCGCTGGGCAGTGGGAGTGGGGGGAGGAGTACAGAAGCGCGGGCAGCGATTCTTCCTCGGCCTCGATATACACAGCTACCGGATCAGCCAAGACCTCGATGACGATTACCGTGCGGGTATTGGGTTTTGGCCGCCCGCAGTGGATTTTGGTCTAGACCGCTTGGCTAGGGACAACTATCTAGCGCGGATCAAACTTGAGACGGGGATTTCTTTGCACAGCCGTCTGGCGCTGTTTGGCGGCGTCTCCCTGAACCAGTTGTGGACCGACGGCCATCTGCGGCTTATTGAGTCGGGCAGCCGCTACGAGAAGGAGTGGGAGGACGGACTTTTCACGTGGCCGGGTTTTTTCTTTGGCCTGCGCTACGGGCGTTGATTAGCGGCACAAAAGAGTAAACCGGCTGGGATGACGTGGCGTAGATATTGACCGCGAATTAAGTTATGACTGGCTCTGCAAGACGCTTCTTGATAACAGCCAAATCCAAGTAATCTCCGATACATGATAATCCAATGGAAAGGGATAGCTAA
>JAJDYK010000006.1 GCA_022825185.1 Candidatus Latescibacterota bacterium
ATAGCGCGCGATCCCGTCCTCGTCGAGCCGATCTGCCAAGCGAGTATCCGCCGGATTGGTGCCAGCGTGCTCTTTTCCAATCCCGCTAGCACTGAGGGCCGCCAGAACATGACCGTGCGGCTCAGCGATGACGATGGCCAAACGTGGGATAGTGCCCGCGTCTTACACCCTGGCCCGGCAGCGTACTCCTGTCTGGCCGCTCTGCCCGACGGCCGCGCCGCTTGTCTCTATGAATGCGGTGTCGAGCATCCGTACGAGCGCCTGACCTTGGCCCGCTTTTCGCTGGACTGGGTACGCGACGTGCGCTGAGGAGTTTTATGAAAATCACCGACATCCGCACCCTCTGCCTTTCTCGCCCCCACGAACCCGAGCGCCAGTGGTTCAGCGCCACTTTCCACGTGGAAAAAGCCGACTGTCCCATCGTCGTCATCGACACGGACGCTGGCTTGCAGGGCATTGCCGAGCCTTCCACTTATGGCGACCTGCCGATCCACACCGGATGTTTTGCGATGTTGTGCCGATCCGAGATTTGACAACTGCCCTCGGCTCCTTGTAAAATAGTCCGCCGTCATTCACTTTTGGAGCCAACATGATAAAAGATCCTCCGCTACTTACTGTTCGCCGCAATTTTCCACGGCCCTCGGAAGCTGTCCTGCGCGCCCTGCGCAATGTTCCCACTGGCTTTATCGTCGATTGCATGAGTGGCCGCGGTGCGCTCGACTATCGCATCAAGCCGCTCGATTCTGACAACTGCAAGTTCGTCGCACCCGTCGTCACCTGTCATCCGGGGCCGGGCGACAATCTCGCCGTCTTTGCCGCGCTCGAGATTGCGCAGCGGGGGGACGCGGTCTTCATTGCCACGGATACGTTCACCAAGACTGCGGTTGCCGGCGACAACATGATGGCCATGGGCCGCAATCGAGGCATCACCGGCTTTGTCACCGACGGCCTGATGCGCGACATAGATGGGATATTGCCCGTTGGTTTGCCCGCCTTTTGCCGGGGCATTACGCCCAACTCCTGTACCCGCAACGGCCCAGGCACGGCCGGGATGCCGGTGGTCATGGGCGGGATTTGCGTGGATGCTGGTGAGATCGCGGTTGCCGACCAAGACGGGGTGGTGGTCATTCCCCACGACCAGTTCGATCACGTCTGCGCGACCCTACCCCAAGTGCGCGAGGCCGAGGAAAACCTCTCTCGCCAGATTCGCTTAGGTTTGGACAATATGGAGGGGATACGCGAGTTGCTCGACTCGGAACGCACGGAGCACATCGACTAATTTTCGACGATCACCAAGCTCGGCTGATTGAGCGCTATTTCTGGAAACTGGTCGGCCTCCATTTCTTCTACGGTTCCGTCGGCTAGGCGATAAAGCCGCGCCGATCCCATACCCTCCCAATCAGATGGGACCGCAGCCCCTGCAACTGCTGGTAATAGTAGGGCCAACGTGCGGGTCGGCCCTCGAAGTAGCCGCGCTGTCGCGCCGTCGCCTTCCATGCTAGTAGCTTCAGCAAAGGGCACGCAGAAGCGCTGGAGCAGCGCATTGAGACAGCGCAGGACGCCAAAGACGGGGCGGGGGTTGCACAGGGGATCCAGAAGTCCCTGACCGACATCCATGGTGCGGTCCAGATCGATAAAAGGCTCGACAAAGAGCCGCGCCCTCGGCAGCAGCGCCGTTGCAAAAAGCGCCTCCGCGGCCTGGACTGCATCGTCTTGGTTGCTTTGCCCCGGCAATTCAAAGAGCAAATCCAGCCGACCCATCGTGGACAGGGCGCTTACCTCGCGCCAAGCCAAGGCATCTTCCCAAGGGGCCGTTGCGTCCAGTCGGCACAGGGCCGCTTCTATCCACGTATCCGCGTTTTGCAATAGACAGTCGAGTTGGGCCACTTCGTCGGGCCGATAGCCGACTCGGGTGCGGGGGTGCTGCTTGCCGGTTATCTGCTGGCCGGGGATTACTGGAGCCAGAGACAGCCGCAAGTTGCGGTGGTAGCTCTTGAACAAATACAGACAGGATGAAGAGGGCCAAGGCTCGCCCGGCGTCTGGATCTCCCAAGTGTCCACTTGGTCGCGGTGACTTTCTAAAATGGACTCGTAAGGGGTGTTCTCATCGTCGAGAATGGTCGCCTGCACTTGGACGCCTTGGCTGCGCAAAAAGCGCAGGCGGTCGCCGGACTGGTCCAAATCGGTCCAGGGACAGCGCAGGGCCTGTGCGCCCAGCTCCAGACAGGCCAGCATGGGATAGTCGTTGCGCACTGGCTGGCGCACTACTGAGGGGAAGGTTATGGGGACTTCTGTTTCCCAGCCCAGTGGGTGGGTCGCGGTCAGTCCCAATGGAGCCCCGCCCAAGTCGGCGGTTGCTGGGATGAGCAATCGCCGCGCCCCCGGCCTCCAATCCTGTGTCCCGGCGGTGCGGATTAGGTGGATGTCGAGTCGGTTGTGGCGCAGACGGCACAGAAAAAACCCCAACTTAGGCTGGTCGTCGCGGCCCTGCTCGGGCGGCGGTGCGCTGCTGAACAAGTGGCTAAAACCGGGCCGCGTGAAAGAAGTGGAGGGGACGGTGCGATAGTATAAGTCCCCTGCCAGCTCGCAAAAGGCAAAATGCACGTGGGCGGCAAAAAGCCAAGCCACCCGGTGGACGGCTAACAATTTTAGCAGCCAAGTGCGGGCCGGTTCGCCGATGTTGTCGTAGTGGCCTAGATGCGGCTCGGCGGGATTGTGCAAGTAGGGCGGCAGGTGCAAAAATACCGCGATGCGCATCTGGGCGTGCGCGGTTAGGTCGGCTTCCAACCAAGTCCTTTGCTCTGCCTCTGCTGGCAGGCCGGTGTTCAGAATCTGGCTGTTGAGTATCACTAGGTGCAGGTCGTGATAGTCAAAGCTGTACCAAGACGGGCCAAAGCGCCGGTGGTATGCGTCCAACCCCTCAGCCGTGACTGGATGGGTTGGCATGGTGGGGTCGGGTTTGTCGCCCACGTCGTGGTTGCCAGCGACCCAGTGCGGTTGTACGCCGCAGGCGGCCATCTTCTCTAGGGCTTGGTCCAAGGCCGGGCCAAAGCCCGCGCTCTCGGGGTATTCTTGCACCACGTCGCCCATGTGTACGACAAAGTCCGGTTCCAAGGCGGCTACCAAGCGCAACGCCGCGCCCGCCCGCTGGCTCTGCTGGGCGCGGGAGGGAAATTCGTCCATGCCGACGCCTCCTGCTAGCGCATAGTGGGTATCGGAGATGACGACGAATTCGCCTAGGGCCTCGGGCAACAGGGTGCGGTCGAATAGAGGGGGCATCGCGTTATCCAACTGGGCGCAAATTGAGCAACACCAACAGCCAAGACCGCGCCCAGTACGAAGTGTTCATATAGGGATTCTCCGCTGAAGGCCACCCCGTCCAGTACGTCTCATTGACTGGGATCCGATGCGGCCATTGCACAAGTGGAATTGCCGGTAATTCTGCAAGCCAGATCGCTATTGCCTGTCGGTAAATCGCCATCATCTCGGGCGCATCGTTGGGTGTCTGCGCCATGCGATCGACTAGCGCGTCGAAGTCGGCGTTCTGCCAGCGCCAATAGTGCTCGGCGGTCTCACCCGTCGGCCTGGCGAAACGGCTGTGGTAGTGGCTCAGCACTTGGTAGGGATCGCGCATTGAGCTTAGGTTGCCAAACATGAAAGCGCGCGCTTCGCCTTGGGCCATCCGCGAAATGTAGTCCGAAGTCATGCGGAACGAGGCGTCGAAACCCGCCGCTTGGAGCTGGGCGACCAAAACGGGTGTCAGGTCCTGGAAGTGCGCGAAGATATCGATGACGAGCGAAAATACCTCGCCGTCCTTCGTCCAGAAGCCATCCGGTCCTCGTGTCCAACCTTTGCTCGACATGATAGATGCCGTGCGCGCGGTGTCGTGGACGCCGATCTCGTATTGGGCGACTAGATCCGCTGCCGCGGCAAAATAGGGCTGCATTTGCGGCACGTCCGGCAGTGGCAACAGCGCGTAATCGCCCGAGTTCTGCCAGCCGATTTCGACCAGTTGTTTGCGGTCGATGGCGAAGTTGATCGCCCGGCGGATTTCAGGATCGCCGAAAGGGGCCTCCATATTGTTGAACCCCAAGGTGATCGCCCACGGCGTCATGTAGCTGTAGGGTGGCTCTCGCCCCGTCCAGGTGCTCATTCTGTCGTGTTGTTCGAGCAAGGTGATGATATTGGACGGTCGAAGCTCCAAACAGGTGTCGAGCTTGTTGGCCAGCAGGTTCTGCACCCGCTGGTGCTCCTCCATATAGGGCAGAAAGATCAACCGCTCGACCTGCGGCAGCGCGTGGAAACCGGTTTTGGCCGCCCACCAGTCCGGGCGCAGATCCCAGATCCGCTGTGCTGGCTCCGATAGCGCAATGCGATACGGCCCCGTGACCACCGGCCAACCGCTGGCCAGATCGTAATTGGCAAAGCGCAGGGGATCTTGCTTCTCCCAGATGTGTTTGGGGACGATCGGCACGCCGTTGCCGTGGTTGTGGGTGAAATAACTGAACAGAAAGCGCGGGTTGGGCGATTTGAGGACGATCTTCGCCGTCAGGCTGTCGAGCGCCACTGCCTCTTGGACCCAGGTTTCCATATCAGTCGAGAACACCAGATTTGGCGCGTGCTCTTTGAGCATATTGACCGTAAAGACAAAGTCGTGCGCCGTCCATGGCATCCCGTCGCTCCACTCCACGCCCGGGCGTATATCCACCACGACTTCGGTGTAATCCGCGTTGAACCGGTGCCCGGTGGCGATCCACGGCAGCGGCTCGGCGTCGATCTTGTAGCCATTGAAGAAGTAGAGCGGCTCGTAGAGAAACTGATAGCCGATCCGCGAGATGCCGCCCGGCACGAAGGGGTTGAAGGTATTGTAGTCTTGGATCTGGCCACCGCAGGTGTTATTCTCGGCGCAATCGACGATCAGCGTGCGGTTGCGCGGTACTTGCTGCAAACCGTCCGTGGCCTGTTCGTCGCCACAGGCTACCAAGGCTATACTGCAGAGAAAGGCCAAGCGCCAAGCGCTCGCCGCCCAGATTGCCCTAGACCGTTTTTCCATATTCACCCTACTTTCCTCCGTGCGAGACTTGTTACGCGCAACGGGAGGTAACATAAGGCGCGGAGTTCTCCGTTGTCCATATCCGATTTTGCGCTGTCCCTTGAGAGAGAGGGCTGCGTGCGCTAATATGGAAGGTGTTCCTCTCCACCCTCACTCCCGGAGGTAACGCCATGAACGCCCTACTCCCCTTCGCCTTATTGGCGTTCGTCGCTTGCTCAGACCCCTGCGCCGAATCCATCGACCAAGCCTTTCTCGACCAAGAAGCCGCTAAGGAAGGAGCCGTGCGCACTGAATCCGGCCTCATCTATCAGGAGCTAAAAGGGGGTTACGGTCCCCAGCCAGGGCCTAAAGCCCGCGTCACCGTCCACTACAAGGGCATGTTTGCCGACGGCGAGGTCTTCGACAGCTCGTACGAACGGGGCCGCCCCAGCACGCTCTCGCTCAAAAGGGTCATTCCCGGCTGGACCGAGGGACTGCAGATGATGAAGGGTGGCGGCAAGGCGCGGCTGGTGATCCCGCCGGGATTGGCCTATGGCAAAAAGGGCAAGCCCGGCAGCATCCCTTCGTGCGCGATCTTAATTTTTGAAATCGAGTTATACGAGATAAAAGGGAGTTAAATCCATGAGCAAGCTATCGCGCCGCAACATGGGGCGCACTGGTATGCAGCCTAGGGCGCTCGGTATGGGCGCAGCCTTTGTCGGCGCATCCGGCGAGGCCGAAACCATCGCCACTATCGAACGCGCTCTCGATCTGGGCATCGACTATTTCGACAGCTATGCTGGCCGCAACGAGGAGCACTGGGGCAAGGCGCTTGCTGGCGTCGAGCGATCTAGCTATTACATGCAGGCCAAGGTCGGCCCGCACCCGGAACGTCCCAAGGACTTTTCCGCGGAGGCCACGCGTTGGAGCGTCGAACAAAGTCTGCAATCCATTCGCGTTGATTACCTCGACGCCGTACTGGTCCACGATCCACCCGATATTGCCGACCCTTTAGGTCCCGGTCGCGCCTTCGACGAGTTGCAGAAAATGAAGGAAGAGGGTTTGGTGCGCCACATTGGTTTGGGGGTCCGCGATCACGACTTCCACCGCGCTGCCATCGAGGCCGGCCACGCCGAGATTGTCCTCACCTTCCTCGACTACACGCTGCTCGACCAATCCGTCGCCCGCACCACCATGCGCTTAGCTAAAAAGCACGGCACGGGTCTGATCTTGGCCAGCGTCTTCGGCATGGGTCGCTTGACGGGCATTGAGCCGGATCGGCCCGCCGAGCCGCGTGCTCACGCCATGTGGGAATGGTGCCAAGAGCAGAACGTGGACATCAAGCACTTGGCCATGCAGTTCTGTCTCGACGCGCCCATCGACGGCATCGTCATGAGCGGCCCAGCCGACCGCCACCAGCTTCAGGATGCGTACGACGCGGCGACTCAGGAAGTGCCTGCTGAGATTTGGGTGGCGTTTGAGGAGAAGTTCGGCGTTGGGATCTAGGTGATAATCAGCGTTAATCCCGTCAGAAGGGGTAGAAATGGACTCTTCATTACCTGAACCTCGCAGTTACTTCGCAACGACCGCGGATTCGTACGATCGGCTCCAGCCCGTTCTAAGTCCACCTTACAGTAGGGGCTTGGACATGCTTGTGGACCTGATCCCCTTTGATGCCGATGATGCATTTGAGTTTGTGGACCTCGGCTGTGGCACGGCGGAGCCGACTGTGCGTGTGTTGGAGTACTTCCACCGCGCTACCGGCACCTGTATCGATAGCGAGCCGGAGATGCTTGCGCTCGCTAGGAAGAAACTGACGCCGTATTCGGGTCGGATCGAGGTGCGGGAAGCGGACATCACTAGTTGTGAGATTCAGCCGTGTGATTTGGTGTTCTCAGCAAAGACGATTCACCACGTTCCGCCGGCCGGTCTGCCCGAACTTTTTGCCCGGATTGCAGGCGCACTTCGGTCGGGTGGTTGCTTCGTCCTGTACGATGCGATGTCGGTCGGGCCCCGGTGGGGAACGAATGCTCGGCAGCAGTCGTCGCGCTTCCGCCAGCGCCATCTCCAAGACGCCATTGCTTCAGGAGTAGCTACTCAGCAAGAGATTGAGGCCAGGGTGGAATACAAGCGAGCGATGAAGGCCGCTGGGAAGGATGTCGAGTACGAGCATAGCGCAGAGAACATGATCGACGCCATGACCGAGGCCGGGTTTGATGAAGTGGCTATCGTCTGGCGCATGTTTGCCGACACGATTCTGTTGGCTTTTACACCAGCCAAGGATGCTTGAATGAGTATGTGGCGTGAATTGACATTTCCGGACAACTCCTTGAAGGACGCGGTACTTGTTATCGAAGATGAGCGTGCGAACGTACTCGCCGATCCACTTCGTTGGCGCATCCTCGAAATTCTTGGAGCAGGGAAGTCGGTCGCGGAAATTTCGCAGACGTTGGATGTTACCGATGCTCGGGTGCTGTACCACTTGCAACGGCTGGCGCAAACAGGCGTCGTGCATTTGGAGGAAGAGGGAGCAGACCCCCAGGAATGGCGTTGTTTGCCAGCGGCAGGTACGATTCGCGTTCGAGAGTCCCTTGCGACGGCTGACCAAATTGCAGAGGCTATGCCAACGGATGTTGTTAGCCAGTTCAATCAAGCGTTTCGCGAAGCTGCCGAGGGCTTGTATGGTTCGACATTCCAGCAGTCCGTCAATCACAACCGCGCGCGACTGTCTGAAGAACAGGCCGCTGAATTTGGTCGCCGCTTACTGGCGCTTATAGAAGAGTACTTTCCTCCAGGGAAAGGGGATCGAGCGGGCGTCAAATACGGTTTCCATGGAATTCTCACGCCGATTGATCTTCATCCGCTTGGGGAGTCTGAAGCTGAGAATTGAAACCAGATATCACTTACCTCACTCTTTATTTTGATAATCTACGGATACCGCCTGGCAACCGACTCGAAGTGTTGAGCGGCGATCGACAAGGGCAGCATAGTATCCGCGTGAATGACCAGTGGCGTGTGTGTTTTGTGTGGCGTGACGATAATGTTTTCGATGTCGAAATCGTTGATTACCACTGAGGAGATACCATGACTAAGCGAGACTTTCCGCCAATCCATCCAGGTGAGGTTCTCTTAGAAGATTTTCTCAAGCCTATGCAGATGAGTCAATATCATTTGGCTAAGGCAATCTGTGTTCCGCCACGTCGCATTAATGAAATTGTGCATGGGAAGCGGGGCATCACGGCAGATACAGCCTTACGGCTGGGGCACTTTTTTAGAATGGAAGCGCAATTCTGGATGAATCTCCAAGCCCGTTATGATCTTGAAACGACCCGGGAAACTTTGGCCGACAGACTGGACCAAGAAGTTCGGGTGCATACGGTCTAACTCCATTCTTCTCTCTCAGGGGGTATCATGTCGCAGGCAATGGATAATTTGAGGGGCAGCTTGGTCGCCTTGGTGACGCCGATGACGGCATCAGGAGCCATCGACTGGGCGGCGCTGGACGGCTTGGTGGATTGGCACTTGGAATCCGGGACGCACGGCATTGTGCCGGTGGGTACCACCGGCGAATCGGCCACGCTGACTCACGCCGAACACAAACAAGTGATCGAAGCCGTGGTGCGCCGGGTGAATGGCCGCGTGCCGGTGGTTGCAGGTACCGGTGCTAACGCGACTGCCGAGGCCATCGAGTTCACTCGGGCGGCGCATGGCGATGGTGCCGACTACTGTCTGTCGGTGACGCCGTACTACAACAAGCCGACTCAGGAGGGCCTTTACCGGCACTATTGCGCCATTGCCGAGGCGGTGGATCTGCCGATGGTCCTCTACAATGTGCCGCCGCGCACGGCGTGCGACATGGAGGCCGCGACTGTGGCCCGGTTGTCTGCTGTCGATTCGATTGTCGGCATCAAGGAAGCGTGTGGTGATCCTAGCCGCGTCGCCGAGATCAAGGCGCTGGTGTCTGACGACTTTGTCTTGCTGTCTGGCGAGGACGCGCAGACGCTTACTATGGCGGGTTACGGAGCCGTCGGGGCGATTTCGGTGACCGCCAATGTCTTGCCAGCGGCCATGGCCGAGTTCTGCCGAGCGTTTATCGACGGAGACGACAAGGCCCGTGCGTTGGATGCCAAGCTACAGCCGATTCACGCGGCCCTGTTCATGGAGACGAGCCCCATTCCGACCAAGTGGGCACTCAACGCTATGGGCAGGATTGACGTTGGTATTCGACTTCCACTGGTGGAATTAACGGAACCTGTGCAGATCGAATTACGCAAACGACTGGAGACTTTGGGCGTGCTTTAACGAATTGTTGATGGCGGATTTTGGCGACGACTATCTAAACCCTTATCACAGAAAACTAGACACTAATGTTACAAGCAGTGCTTTTCGATCTCGACGGAACACTGTTAGATAGGCTTAGCTGCCTTAGAGTGTATCTGTACGGTCAGGTCGAACGATTAACCAATGACCTTCACGCTCTTCCATTTGGCGAATACATGGAGCGAGTAATCGAGTTGGACGCCTATGGCCACGCCGATAAGGGTGAGTTGTTTCGGCGTATTGAATGCGACTTTGCTCTCTCGCCCGGTACTTGGCAGAGGATATTGGACGATTTTCTGACCTACTTTCCCCATATATGCGTTCCGTTTCCCAAGACACATCAGACGCTCACCATACTCAGGCAACAAGGCTTGAAGATGGGGCTCATCACGAATGGGGCAGTTGATTCACAGCAACCGAAAATTGATGGTTTGGGGATCGCTCGCTATTTCGACACCGTATTGATCTCGGAAGCCGAAGGGGTCGCCAAACCAGATGCGGAAATTTTCCGTCGGGCGACCGACAACTTGGGCGTCTCGCCAGATCAGGCTGTCATGATTGGCGACAATCCAGAGGCCGACGTTCGGAGTGCCAAGTCCTTTGGGATGAAAGCGATTTGGAAGCGAGATGACTACTGGGAAGCACCTGAGATTGTAGATGCAGTGATTGACGATCTCGATGAGTTGCCAAGCATAATACACAACCTCGCGTGAGTTCATCCTGTGGCGAACACTTCCGCGAGAAGATTATGCGAATCAGACTAGAAGAAGCATCCATTAGAGACGCCGAAACTATTCACCGACTTCAGGTTAAGTCATTCTTGCCACTGCTTCGCAAGTACCAAGATCATGGAACGAATCCAGCTAATGAAGAGGTCAAACAAATTGTCAACAGATTAAAGCAACCGAACACTAGTTACTACTTCATCATCCTTGATGGTGTTCAAATTGGGGCGATTAGGATTGTTTACAATGGCGAAACCAAGCGAGCAAGGATCAGTCCAATGTTTATCGTCCCAGAGCATCAGGGAAAGGGGTATGGTCAGGAGGTCATTATGCTTGTTGAGGACGTTGTTAATGCGGAGTACTGGGAACTTAAGACGATTCTACAAGAGGAGAGAAACTGTCATTTCTATGAGAAAATGGGCTATAGAAAGACTGAGCTCACTCAAGAGGTCGACGACAGAATGACCATTGTTTCTTACAAAAAAAGAAAAAATAGGAGTGCTCCATGATGATGCCGCTCGACCAGTCACCGGATCGCGTCCGGGACCGCCTCCTTGAGTTCAGTCGGACACATGCATAGATCATAGCGGAGATGTGCGCTAGGTTTGCTGCACAGGTTCTAACGAAATGACACAGGATATAAGAATCTGCTTTATCGGCGATTCATTGGTTAATGGTACCGGTGACGAGGCGGCTCTCGGGTGGGCCGGGCGTCTGTGTGCGATGGCTAATGCGAGCGATATACCTGTTCCTATTACAATCTTGGTATTCGGCGAAACACGAGCAAAGATATTCTGCTGCGCTGGGAGAGCGAATGCACTCTTCGATTGCCCGATTTCTGCGATGGTCGCATAGTCCTCTCATGTGGCGTCAATGATACGGTCATCGAGAATGGGAAAGTGCGCGTCAGTTCTGCGGAATCTTGCGCGAATGTCCGAGCGATTCTGGGCGGAGCCAAGCAATACACTGTGCTTATGGTTGGTCCGCCGCCCGTTCTTGACGACGAACAAAATGAGAGAATCGAAGACCTCTCGGTTGCTTTTGCCCGTGAGACACAAACGCTTGGAGTCCCGTACATTGACCTCTTTTCTGCACTTTGCTCGGATGATGCCTATAAACGGGAAGTGGAGAGGAACGACGGCGCTCATCCGAGAAATGAGGGCTATTCCAAGATGGCGCGTATTATAGGTTCATCGCCTAATTGGTGGTTTCATACTTTGGGGGAGTCGTAGCCGTCTTTAAGAAAAAATTCACGGCCTAATCAATCCCCAATGCCTGATCAATCTCGGCTTGATAGCCTTCCAAGTCGCCGCGCTCGATCTCGGCCAAGCTCACTGGCCGGTTAAACCACTCCGACTCAAAGATTGCCATGCAGATCGCCTGCGAGCGATAGCCGTCTAGGCCATCGACTTCGGGCGTGCCCTGTCCTCGCACGGCATCGGCGAAATCCTTCAGCTCGGTTGAGATGGGATTTTCCACTCCTCTGGGGAAGAGCCGCTCTCGTTCGTCTTCTGTGAGGCTGTTCTGATAGGCTTCGATCAATGACTCGTTAGATGTGTTTTCGCCTGTACGCGTCCACAGCCCGCTTTCCCAGTCGATGCAGCCCTCGCTGCCGTAGAGGACGCGCTTGCCGAAGTCCTGTCCCGGAGCGGAACCTTGCCAAGTCCACTGCACCACTGCGCCGCCGTCGAAGTCGATCAGCGCCATGGCGCAGTCCTCCACATCCACCGGCCAAGCCCCCTCGCGCTCGACCGGCTCGTCGTAGCGATACGGCTCAAAGCTGTGCGCCCGCGCCACTACCTGCCGCGCTTCAGTCCCCAAGTGATAGCGGAACAGATCGGCAAAATGCACGCCTCCGTCGAGAATCCAACCGGCTCCGGCGTCGCGCTTGAAGTTGCGCCAACCCCACTTGCCCAATCGCAAGCCCGCTTCCAGCCAGTAGAAAGTGCGCGGCTGGCCGATCCTGCCGCTGGCCACCGCCCAAGATCTGGCTCGCTCCTGCGGCGAGCGGCGGTAGTTTTCCGCTACGGCGAGTTGGCAGCGGTTGTCCACGGCCGCATTGAGTATTTTGCGACCAGCGCGCAAGGTGATCGCCAGCGGCTTTTCGATGATCACGTGCTTGCCCGCCTCTAGGCAGGCAACGGCGAGGATGTGGTGTTGCGAGTGCAGAGCGCAGATGTCCACCGCGTCTAGGTCCTCCACGTGTGTGAGCATCCGCTCCACGTCGGTATAGATCTCCGGTTTGTGCTCTTGGAACTCGGCGATCTCGTCGGCCCGCTGTTGCGCCTGCGTCTCCACCAAGTCGCAACAGGCCACCACCTGTATATCGTCAATCCCGGCCTGTGCTAACTCCTCTAAGCCGCGCACGTGCGCCCCGGCCATGCCCCCACAACCCACGAGGGCCAACTGCAACTGTTCCATTATGCGTTTCTCCTAAGTTGGAATAATTGGTAACACCACGTGCGATGCCTGCGCCGCATTATGGTGAACTCTGTTGTTCGCTCCCTGACGTCGTCGCTCCTGGCCGATGGGGTCACCGGTGTTGGGATTGACGTCAAAGCGGGGGAAGTTTGAGCTAGAAATGTCGAGGCGGATTTGATGCCCGGCGGCAAACACATTGCTCGTCGGATAGAGGGTAATCGTCAGCTCGGCGACCTCGCCCGGCGTTAGCAGTTCGCCCTTTTCGCGCCCGTTGCGGTAGCGCAGGCGCGCGATGCTGTCGGTCAGGTTGAGCGCGTAGCCATGCGGATACCAGCGGCTCGGGGGATACCAGTCGATCAGCTTGGCGGTAAAGTCCGTATCCGGCGCTGACGACGAGACCCACAACTGCACCTCAATCGGCCCGGTCACCTCCACGTCCTCGGCCAGCGGCTCAGTGGCAAAGACCAACACATCCGGTCGCGAGCCGAGCGGTAGATAGGGCGGCTCACAGCCGTAAAACTCCGGGCCCTCCGTCTGATTGAACCCGCCCGGCTCCATCAATTGCTCCACTCGCGCCCGCCACGGCGCATTGGCGGAAGTACTCACGCCCGGCGGCAGCGGGCCGATCTCGGAAAGCGACGAGACATTGCCGCCAATGGAGGGCACCGGATTGGCCGGGTCGAAGCGATAGACTGTATCGCCGCCTTCTGTGGCTGGCTCTTCTGGCGACAAGGTGCCGTCGCCGTGCAGATAGTACTTGGTGTAGTTCGTCCGGGCTAGTGGCCACTCGGCCTCGTCGCGCCAATACCCACCGTGGAAAAGCCGACCGCTGCTGGTGCGATAGCCGCCGCCGCCGCCCATGGCGAAGATCCGCACGGGTGGTGCGCTCGCCTCGTCATTGTCAACTCCCTTGAGCGCCCGGTCGAAGTAGCGCAGATGCAGGTCGCGGAAGTCGTCCAATGCCGCGTCTTCGCCGAATTCTACGTCGCCGGCAAAGCTCTGCTCCAGAGTTTGCGTCCCGTGCGTCCACGGCCCCATGAGCATCCGCACCGGCCCTTGCTTGCGCGCCGTTAATCCCTCGTAGTTTTTGCACGTCGAGCGCGTGTACGAATCGTACCAGCCCCCGATGATCAGAGTCGGCACGTCTGGGAAGTCATCCCAAAAGAGCGCTGGCGCGTAACTGGGATGCTGCCAGTACTCGTCGTAGTCGGCCTTGGTCAGTAGGTCCAACGCCCACTGCTGGTAGGGTGGCACCAATTTGAGCTGGGTCTGTCCTTTGCGGAGCGGCATCCGCGCGAGCCAGTCGGCAAAGGCCGGCGCGCCTATGTTTAGAGCTGCGTCAACGGATGGGTCGGCTTTTAGCGCACGCTGGGTGTTGGCCGCAGAATGCCAAAACGCCCACGCCAAAAATCGCAGTTCCAGCGCGCCGCCGTGCCGCACGGAAGACTCGTGCGCGTCGGCTCCGCTCATATTGACCACCATGGCCTTGAGGTTTGTTGGCCCCAACGCCGCCATGGCCGTCTGCGTCCAGCCCGACCACGAGGTCCCCCACGACCCCACCTTGCCGTTGCTCCACGGCTGCTGGTCGATCCACTGCAAGGTGTCGTACCCGTCCTCGGCCTCGGGCAGGAGGAAGTTCACATCTCCCTCGGACTGGAACGTGCCTCGGCAGTCTTGATAGACGGCCACGTACCCGCGCTGGGCGAAAAACCGGCCGTAGTTGCCGTTGCGCTCCACGTCGCTTTTGTCGTAGGGCGTGCGGTGGAAGACGGCGGGGAACTTGCCGGGCACTGGCTGGCCATCGCGGGCGGGGAAGTACAGGTCGGTGGCCAAGCGGACGCCGTCGCGCATCTCCACCATTACATCGCGTTCTATCACTAAGTCGTAAAGGCCGTCGGCCATAGCGTTATTCCTTGTTTTACTCTGGGGATCCCAGCCGCAAAAGATCGACTGGTTCCTTTGTGATCCCCCGACAATTTGGGTATCATAGTAGCCCGTAAAAAAATGACGCGCAACTAACGCCGGGTGTCTCCGTGCCCTGCGCGACTCGCCACGGCGAGCACTTGGCCGAGGAAGCATGTCTCCGAGCATAGGGGATTGGAACAAAGTGAAAAAAACTGTTGACGATCTGCAGCATCAAATCCAACTCATGCTGGCCATCTTTGACAGCATCAGCGACGGCGTGATCGTCGCCGATGAGCATGGCAGCCTCACTTTTAATAAGAGTGCGGAACGCATTATCGGAGGGAAAGTGGATACGATCCTCCAACAACGGACGGAGGAGTACAGCATTTTCTATCCCGATAAAGTCACGCCCGTTCCAACTGAGGAACTACCGCTCGTGCGCGCCCTGCGCGGGGAGGCGACCGATGAGATGGAGATGTTCATCCGCACGGCGGCCAAGCCGGAGGGGGTCTATATCAGCACCAACGGCAGGCCCATCGCGTCGCCCGGCACCACGGCTCGCGGTGGGGTCGTCGTTTTTCGCGATGTGACGGAGAGAGTGCGGGCCGAAGAAGCCCTAGCCCAGGCCTTCGCGCAAGGCCGCCTAGAGGTCATGGATACGATCCTGCACAACATCGGCAATGCCATTACCAGCGTGGCCATCGGCGTCGGAACCCTGCAAGAACAGTTGGTGAACAATCAGCTAATCGAGCGATTGTCGGCCTTGTCAAAGACCGTTGAGGCGCATGAGGAGGATTGGGGCGACTATGTCCAGCGCGATCCGCAAGGCCAACAGGTGCGGCCGTTTCTGCTGGCTCTCGCCGCGGATTTCGTCGAGCAGAATCGGGAATTGATCCGCACGGTTGAACGCGTCAACAGCCAGACGAGCCACATCGTGGATATTGTCCGCGCGCAGCGGGGCTTTGACAGCAAAGCCATGACCAGCAAAGACGTCAACCTGCGTCAGGCCATTTCCGGTGCCCTGAAAATCGTGCAAGACTCGTTTGCCAGCAGGAGCATTCAGACGCATGTGGACTGCGGCGATGCGCCCACAGAGGTTCGCATTCAGGAGAGCCAGTTTAATCAGATGCTGGTCAATCTGCTCAAGAATGCAATGGAAGCTATCGATGAGTTGAAGCGATCAGGTGGGCTCAAGGAGCCGCCGCGCATCGAGATTAGAGCCTGTATCCAGCAGGATTTTCTCGTCCTTGAGGTACAGGACAACGGCATTGGCATTGAGCAGAAAAACCTCAAAGCGATCTTTGGCGCGGGTTATACGACGAAACGAGAAGGGAGCGGGCTGGGTCTCCATTCGGCGGCCAATTTTGTCACGAGCTCCGGGGGTAAAATTCAGCCCTTGAGCGACGGCTATGGCACCGGCACTACCATGCGCGTCTCGCTGCGGCTCGATTCCGCCGACCGCGATGGGGAAGCCACGTCGGAGCCCTCTGTCTGACACGTGTCCAAAGAGGTTGAGAGCGAGCAGATGAAAGCCGAAATTTTGCGCTTGTGCGCCGAACTTGGCGGCGGCTGTGGCTGATGTGAACCGCTCCAGCTATCTGCGAGCTTGGCCAGGCCCCTTGTATGGCCGGCCAAAGGGTAGGCCGAACGGCCCATTCCCAGTACACTGACTTCAAGGCCCGTGCGGCCGAGCGTTCGCTTTTCCACCGTTTCTACTCCATCGGCACTAGCCGCAAAATCCGCCCTGGGTCTTCCACTGCGAGATAGATTGCGCCGTCCGGTCCGGTCTGCACGTCGCGCATCCGCGACTCGCCTTGGTATGCGATTTCGTCGTGTACTACTTCTGTGCCCGCCAAGCGAAGTCGGTGTAGGCGGTTGAAGCGCAGCGAGGTCACAAGCAGGTCGTTTTGCCAGTTGTCGAAGCGATCACCGGTGTAAAAATCAATGCCGCAGACTGCTATCGAAGGTACCCAATAGGTCTGCGGCTGCTCCATGCCGTCGGCATGGGTTTGGTCGGTAATGGGCGTGCCGTCGTAGTTGATGCCGTAGGTAATGGCCGGCCAGCCGTAGTTTAGGCCGCGCTGTACGAGGTTGAGCTCGTCGCCGCCCTTAGGGCCGTGCTCGGCTGCCCACAGTTGGTCGGTCTCTGGGTGCATGGCCATGCCTTGGGGGTTGCGGTGGCCGTAGGACCAGATCGACGCAATGGCTCCGTTGCCGCCGACAAAGGGGTTGTCAGACGGGATGCCGCCATTGTCGTGCAAGCGGTGGATCTTGCCGTTGGGTAGTTTCACATTCTGGGCGAGGGGCCGCTGGCCGCGGTCGCCGATCGCATGGTACAGATAGCCTTCGCGGTCAAAGACGATGCGCGATCCGTAGTGGTGGGAGTGCCGAGTGTAGAATTGATCTGGGACGCGATGAATCACTTCTACATCGATCAGCTCTTCGCCTTGCAGTCGTCCGCGGCTGATGGCCGTATAGCTCAACATGCCGCCTAGCGGACCGGGCAGAGGGTCCGAGTAACTGAGGTAAATCCAGCCGGTCTCCGCGTATTGGGGGTGCAAGGTCACGTCCATCAGTCCGCCCTGTCCCTTGGCGAGCACCCTGGGCACGCCGTCGATGGGCGGTGAGACCGCGCCGTCGGTGCCGACGATGCGCAGTCGTCCCTCGCGCTCGGTGACCAACAAGCGTCCATCAGGCAGAAAAGCAAGGCCCCACGGCACGCCCAAGCCGGTGGCAAAGGTCTCGACGCGAAAAGTGTGTTCCTCGGATTGGACGATTTGTTGGGCCGCGGCGTTTGCTGCAAAAGCGAGAGTGCAAATCAGATAAATACTGTATCGCATATCTTTTTTTAAACCTTTGGTTGGATAGCTGTCCGATAAATGTCAATACCGTACGGATTTCCTGGATCCACGGCGGCAGTCGGTGGGGGATTAATGGGGTTGCGTGCGCTCGGCCTCCCGCATCAGACGCACTAACGCGTCGATTTGGGCTGCGTCCATCACTGCGCCAAACCCGGGCATGCCGTCCTCGGGAATCCCTACGGCAATGCTTGCGAAGATGGCCTCATCGCTTGCGCCGTAATCCCAGCGGCCGTCGATTAAGCTGCTAGCCATGCCGCCGTCCATGGCGGGTCCGTGGCAGTCGGCGCAGTAGTAGGCGTAGTGGGCTGTTGCTGTGGTCGTGGCCGACGGCTTTGCTGGCGAGGACTGACGGCCCCAACCGCCGCAGCAAACTATGCTCAGGGACAGGCTGCAAAAAAGTACGCGCCGCCATGCGCTAGCTGTCATGCGGGGCGTTATAGTACCTGCACCACCTCGCGCACTCCCTGAACCAGCGCGTCGATGTGGTGAGTCTCGGTCGCCAGCGACACATTGCCGCCCGTCCGCGTGTACAGCCCCCTGTTGAGCAGAGCGAAGAATAACCAGCGCTGCATCTGCGCGTCGTCCTGAGCCGCTTCGCGGAAATTGCGCGGCGGCTGTTCGAGGAAGTACAGCCGGAATATGGACCCAGCCACGACGACCTGCACGGCGATTCCGACCTCGCCAAACGCGGCCTGCAATCCCTCAGCCGCTCGACGCGCCAGCCCTTCCATTTGCTCGTACGCCTCTGGGGTCAGTGCTTGGAGGGTCTGCAAGCCGGCGGCTAGGGCGATGGGGTTGGCGTTGAAGGTCCCGGACTGTTGAATTTGCGGCCCGTCGGCTGGATCGTATAGGTCCATGGCGTCGGCGCGGCCGCCGAAAGCTGCGCCGGGCGTCCCACCGGCGATTACCTTGCCCAAACAGATCAGATCGGGCCGCACTTGGTAGGCCGTATGCGTCCCGCCCGGGCCGAAGCGGAAGCTGACGATTTCGTCGAAGATCAGCAGGGCACCGGCGCGAGTGGTCGCGTCGCGCAGGCTCGATAGAAAATCGGGCTCTGGTAGCGCCAGTCCGGCGGCTGTGGAGAGCGGATCCACGATCACGGCGGCTAGGTCTTGGGCGTGGTCGCCGATGATCTCGGCGCAGGCTGCCGCGTCGTTGAACGGCAGAACGACTACCTCGTCGAGGGTGTGGGCCATCAGCCCGGCCGAAGAGGCCACGCCTTGTGGCTTGTTAGCTGGTCCCAACTCCGGTCCTAGCGGCGGCAAGTAGCTCACTAGCGCGCTGTCGTCAATGCCGTGATAGGCTCCCTCGAACTTGGCGATCTTGGTGCGCCCGGTATGGGCCCGCGCTACGCGCAGGGCGTTGAGTACGGCCTCGGTGCCTGAAGAGCAAAAGCGCACTTTCTCCAGCGCGGGCATACGTACGCGCAGCACTTCAGCCATTTCTACTTCGAGGGCGAGGGGCCGCGAAAAACCCGTGCCGAGGGCGATTTGCTCCTGTAGGGCAGTGACGATGGCGGGATGGGCGTGGCCCAAGGGTAGGGCTGTGTTGTTGTTGACGAAGTCAAGAAGGCGGTGGCCGTCGATGTCGTAGAGATAGGTACCCTCGCCGCGGTCGGCGTAGAGGGGAAAAGGGTCAATGTGGACGCCGGTGCGGGTGTTGCCGCCCGGCAGCGATTGCACGGCCCGCGCAAACATTGCTTGCGAGCGGGGATTGCGCGCTGCGTAAGCGGCGATCTCCTCGTCGAGCAAAGCCTTGATTTCTCGTGCCATGGTTCATCCTTGCCGTGAAGGGTTGCGAATTTCGCTGTGCGAAGGGAGGGGTGCTGGAAGGAAAGTGGTGGTCGGGGTGGTCGGATTCGAACCGACGACATCCTGCTCCCAAAGCAGGTGCGCTGACCGGACTGCGCCACACCCCGACTCGCTTGTAAAAAATAGAGATAGGTATAGACGATGGCAACGGCTCAAGGGCGGTGAGCGTTGATGGCGTCGCGCAGGGCTAGGGTCGCCTGCCGCGCTGCGGCCGCGAAATCGCTGTCTTGGGAGGCGTAGAGGATGCCGCGCGAGGAATTTATGAGGATGCCCGCGCCGAGAGCATCGCAGCCGTTTTTGACCGCCAGCTCTATAGAGCCACCTTGCGCGCCGACTCCGGGTATCAGCAAGGGTATGTCCGGCGCTAGGGAGCGGAAGTGAGCCAAGTGCTCGGGTTGGGTCGCGCCGACGACTAGGCCGATGTTGTTGGCGGCGTTCCACTCGTGGGCTTTGGCGATGACGCGCTCGTATAGGGGCCGGTCGCCCATGAGCTGTTTTTCAAAGTCGTCGGCACCAGGGTTGGACGTCAGGCAGACGAGAAAGGTGGTGCGGTCTTGGTACGCAGCGAAAGGCGCGACGCAATCGTGGCCCATATAGGGATTCACTGTTAGCGCGTCGCAGCCGATGACCTCGTAGAAGGTGCGGGCATATTGCGCGGCTACATTCCCCATGTCGCCGACCTTGGCGTCGATGAGTACCGGAATCTCCGCGGGAATGTGGTCGAGGGTGTGTTTGAGCGTGGCAAAGCCGTCTGTGCCGAGGGCGCTGTAGAAAGCGAAGTTGGGCTTATAACAGCAGACGAGGTCGCAGGTGGCGTCGATGATTTGCTGGTTGAAGTAGAGGACGGGATCGGCTTTGGCGCGGACGCTGGCGGGCAGTTGAGTGGGGTCGGTGTCTAGCCCGACGCAGACCAGCGAGTTATTCCTGCGGATCGCTTGCTTCCATTTCTCCGTAAAGCTCAAACTCATTTTCCATCCCTTCTAAGATAAAAGTGTCCGTATAGGTAGAATCGAAATAGGTGTCGCCGAAGACTGCTGATTCGGGACCGAGGAGGAAGGTCACCCGGCCTTGGCGCAAGAAGTCTCCGACCTCGTCGGCTTGCAGCACTTGGACGGCATCGAAGTCGTCGAGGACGGCGTCGCCCGAGTAGCGACCGGCCGTGCCTGTGGCCCTGACGACGAAAGGGTTGGCCTCTTCCCCGCCGAGCCGTTCGCTAGTGTAGGCGCGGTCGATTTCGTCTTCGTAACCCGCGACTCCGTAATCCGTGGCGAGGCTGCGGTCCACAGTAGCCGCACCGTGAATCACGTGACCAGCCGTGCTGAGCACTCGCGGCGCTATACTCGGTTGCAGCCCGAGGCCGCGGACATCGACGAGCAGGCCCGTGTAGGGGGCCTCGGGTACGAAAAACACGACTTCGTCTGTCGCCAGTGAATCGGTGGTAGCGGACGTCGTTAGCGAGTCGGGGACGTTTACTGCGAGGGAATCAGTTGTAGGTAATAGCGTTAGGGAATCGGTGGTTGCGGACACTGCGAGGGAGTCGAAGGTAGCCGGAGTTAGGGAATCGGCTATGGCTGGTATTGCGAGGGAGTCGAAAGTAGCTGGCGTCGCTAGCGAATCGGCTATGGCTGGTACTGTTAGGGAATCGGCGGTGGCTAGCATTTCAAGCGAATCAGCGGTCGTTGGTACTACGGGAGAGTCGTCGAAGTAGCTTAGGTCGTGTGATCTTGGGTCTATAGGCTCGACTTGAGGCAGCGCCGCCGCCGCGAAATCGCCTAGCAGAAGCAGCCGCACGGCGATGCGATAGCGTCCTTGGTCCGCGCTTTGCGAGCCAATGGCCACGCGGACGAGGTCTTGAAAATCGCGATCGAGGCCCGCGTCTTGTAGTTGGGTGTCGGCGTTGAGGCGCACTTGGCCGATGAGTTCGCGCATGTTGCGGAAGGCCGCGTCTCGGGCATTGCGCAACCCGTGGAGCCGCTGCTGCACGGGGTCGGTAATTGCCGCGGGCGCGGTGCCGTCGCCATAGGCGAAGAGCGCGTGTTGCGTCCAGTCGATATAACCCTCGGCTAGCTGCGAGACCAGCGGCTCGATTGCGTAGCGCTCGGGCTGTTGGGCGGGCAGTCGCGCGGCAATCAACACCAGCGCGGCGATCAGAGGGAACATATAGCTCTCCAAAAACAGAAAAATCACCCGGAGCCGCCAAGCCCCGGGTGTGGGAGAAGTGAGTCTATAAGCCGAGTTCTGTCCGCGCACCTGAAGTGCGCTGTGCGGGCATTCATCTGGGGCGGCGGTTGCCCGGCCGCCTCGGTGCAGCTTACCCGGGAATCTAGTGAGGCGGACCACCTCTTTTCCCCTATTTAGCCTTGCTCCGGATGAGGTTTACCCTGCCACCTGCGTCGCCGCAAGTGCGGTGAGCTCTTACCTCGCCTTTTCAACCTTACCCAGCAAGCTGGGCGGTGTGTTTTCTGTGGCACTGTCTGTGGGGTCGCCCCCCCTGGGCGTTACCCAGCATCCTGTCCTGTGGAGCTCGGACTTTCCTCGCGTAGCGGCCACTGAGGACTGCTAGCGCGCCCGCCCGACTTACTTCTCCCAAAATCAAACCGACTGCTCGTCCCAGACCATGATGGTGCCGCAATTTTCGCAGTTGATGACGCGGTCGCCGCTGCGCACCTCGTTGAGTATTTGGGCGGGCATTTGGTAGTAACAAGCGCCGCAAGCCTTCTTGTGTATGGCTGCGATGCGAATGCCGCGCCGCCCCTGCCGACGTTCGTATATCTGCAATAATCGGGCGTTGATTTTTTTCATGTCCTTGGCGACCATCTGCCGCTGCGCCATGACTTTGTCGATTTGTTCCTGCATGGTGTCAAGCAGGCCTTCGAGCTCATCAATGCGCTCTTGCTGTTCCTCGCGGGTCTTCTCAAACTCGCCTTGTTCTTCGTCAATCTTCTCCTGAGCTTTCTCTAGTTTTTCATGGACTTTGTCCAACTGCGCCTCGTGTTCGGCAATGATCAGTCTGCACGTCTCGACTTCGCGCTGGAGAGCTTCGTATTCTTTGTTGGTGGTTACTAAGGCAAAGCGCGCCTCGCGCTCGCTCAGGTCGGCCTTGGCACTTTCGATCTCGCGCTCTAAGTGACGCTGCTCTTTTTCAGCCTCCGTCCTCTCGGCATCTGGCCCGGCCAAGGGGCTCCACGCTTTTGCTATCTTGCTGCGACACAGGTTGATTTCATCGGGATATTTTTTTTGCGCCTCTCCGAGGTCAAAAAGCTTTTTATCGACTTCTTGGAGCTTCAACAGTTGCTGCAAACCCTCTTTCATGCGGCCTCTCGTTTCCTGTGGCACCAAGCAAAGAAAAAGAGTGCATCAAAGATGCACCCTAATGGCTCGTATGAGGTTCTGCTGGTGAACAAACACTCTGTGTAGCAAGTGAACCCAGTATGTCGCGTCATCAGCAGCTTGTGGCTATCGGTTGCGGTAAATGCGTCTCATTTAATTACGGGTATTTGGATGCGACGGTCAAGAGAGCAGCGCCCGCGCCGCCTGTGCCACGTGCCCGGGGGTCAAGCCGTATTTTTGCAGCAGGTCTTCGTTAGGTGCGGATTCGCCGAAGACGTCGCGGATGCCGACGCGCCGCATGGGCGTGGGGTGCCGCTCGCCTAGCACTTCGGCGACCGCGCCGCCCAAGCCGCCGATGATGGTGTGGTCTTCGGCCGTTACTACGCAGCCCGTCTGCGCGGCCGCAGCGACAATGGCATCTGCGTCGAGTGGCTTGAGGGTCGGTACATGCAGGACGAGTGCCGAGATCCCTTCGCTCGCTAATTCGTCGGCCGCGGCGAGGCAGCGCGGGGTTTGGGCCCCCGTGGATATGAGGGTGATATCCGTGCCCTCGCGCACGACAAGGGCGCGTCCTAGCTCAAACTCGTAGTCGGCTGGAAAGATGACTGGTTCCGGGTCGCGCGTCATGCGGATGTACACGGGGCCGGGCAAGTCGTTGGCCACTAGCATACAGGCGCGGACTTCTACGGCGTCGGCAGGGGCCAAAACGGTCATATTCGGCATGGCCCGCATGATGGAGATGTCGGCGACTTCTTGATGGGTTTTGCCGGTTTTGCCGGTCAGTAGGCCCGAGTAGGCACCGCAGAGCTTGACCGATAGGTTGGGCTGGGCGACGACGACGCGGAGTTGGTCGAGATCGCGGTTGACGATGAAGCAGGCGAAGCTGCTCAGCCACGGTACGAGGCCGCAGGTGGCCATGCCGGCGGCGACGCCCATCATGTTTTGCTCGGCAATGCCCATTTCGAGGAAGCGGTCGGGCCGCTCGCGAGAGACTTTGTCGGCCTTGGTCGAATTGGCCAAATCGCCGTCGAGCACGTACACGCGCGGATCGCGATCAATGAGTTCGATGAGCGCGTCACCGAAGGCATCGCGCTGGGCCAGCATCTCGCCGGTAGTGGAGAGGTTCACAGGGCTGCCTCCTGCGCGGCGAGTTCGTCCTGCGCTTGTTTGAGGTCTTGGTCGGTCACTGGTTTGGAGTGCCAGTTGAAGTCGTTTTCCATGTAGGAAATTCCTTTGCCCTTGACCGTGCGGGCGACGATGATGGTGGGTTGGCCGCGGTGTGATTTGGCCGCGGCAAACGCCGAGAAAATGGCGGGGAAGTCGTGGCCGTCGGTTTCGATGGCGTTCCAGCCAAAGGCGCGCCAGCGGCTAAGTGGGTTTTCCTGCGCGGCCAAGCGGTCGAGTTCGCCGTAGCCCTTTTCGGTGGCCCAGCCGTATTGCTGGAGGCCGTTCCAGTCGAGGATGGCGGTGAGATTGTCGAGGCCGTAGCGCGCTGCGACGAAGGCCGCCTCCCAGATTTGTCCCTCCTGCGAATCGCCGTCGCCGATCATAACCCAAGTGCGAAAGTCCTGCCCCTTCAGTCGGGCGGCGAGGGCCATGCCGAGGCCGGGCGACAGACCTTGGCCCAGCGAGCCGGTGGACATGTCGAGGCCGGGGAGGACGCTCATGTCCGGGTGGCCTTGGAGGCGGGAGTCAATGGCGTCAAAGGTGGCGAGTTCCTCAATGGGCAGGTAGCCGCGCAGGGCCAAGGCCGCGTAGAGGCCGATTGAGGAGTGACCCTTGGACAGGATGAAGCGGTCGCGGTCTTCGTCGCGGGGTCGGTCTGGGTCGATGTTCAACTCGGCGAAGTACAGGGCGACGAGTAATTCGGCAGCGGACATGGGGCCGCCTAGGTGGCCGGCTCCAGCGTGGTGTACCGACTCGACGACTAGGCGGCGCAGTTGGATGGCATAGCGCTTCAGCTCGGCGTGGCGCTCGCGCGTCAGGCTCATAGAATATCTCCTTTTTGCGGTTCGTTAAGGTAGAAATCGACGCGGCGTTAGTCCAGCCACGGAGGCACAACGCCAAAGGCCCGGCCGCACTCGGCTAGGCGCTCGACGTCTTCTAGGCCGATGGGAATGCCGTCGCGTGCGTACGCTTCCTCGTTGCGGTGTTCGGGCGTGCCGGGCAGGGTGACTTCATCGTACCCGCGCAGCGGGATCATCTGCTCGCTCGCTAGGCGCACCAGTTCATCGACGCCGTGGCGCACTTGTGGAGCGGGAGCGAAGAGGCCCAAGTCGAGGACGAGGATTAAGCTGCCCATGCGCGCGGCTGGCCATTGCACGGCGATCTCGCGGGCGCGTTCGCCAGCTTGGCCGACAAAAGCTCCGCCGAGCAGGGTGGCGATTGCGGTGTAGCCCATGGACTTGAAGAAGGCCGCGGGGATCAGTTCTTCAATGGCTTCGATCTGTTCGCCGCGCTGGTAGTCGGCGAGGATACAGGTGGCCACATCGAGTACTACAGGTGGTCCGTCTTGTCCGGGCAAGCCAAAGCACAGGGGCGGGTTGCCGTAGTGGGCGGCGCGCTCGCCGTCGTTGCTGGGGTAGTACTGGGGATAGGCCGCTTGCACTGAGAAGCCCACGCAGTTTTCCGCCATGGCGCGGCGCACGTAGTGTCCCGCCGAGCCGTAGTGTCCAATGTGGCAGGCTGCGCCGATGGCGAGGCCCTTTTCCTTGGCCTTGGCGATGGCGCGTTCGGTGGCCAGCATGGTCGGCGCGTACCCGAGGCTGCCATCGCCATCGACAAAGACGTAGGTGTCGCTTTCGCGCAGGACGCGGATGTCTGGGTCGGGGTTGGCCTTTTTGTCGCGGATCGTGCGGCAATACCCGTACAGGGCGCGAGTGCCGTGCGAGCGCACGCCGCGCAAATCCGAATTGGTCAGCAGGTCGGCCAACTGCGCGGCGTGTGCGGCGGACATGCCAGCGGCGCGGAGGCAGGCCGTGCCAAAGGTTCTGAGGTCGGCGGCGGCAATGCGTTTGAACTCTGTGGGGGGGCGGTTCATAAAGGGACTCCTGTGGGCGTTAGGGATGGTTGGCTTTGCGGGCAAGCAGGTCGGCGAGTGCTGCGCCGACTTGGTCGGGATCGCTGGCAGGAGACGCGGCAAGGGCACGCCGGTAGAAGTGTTCGGCCTGCCGATAGCGATCCTGCGCGTCGTACAAACGGCCTAAGTAGTAACAAGTGCGGGCCAAATCGGGATGGTCGCCCGCTTGCAGGGCCAGTGCGCTGTGGTACAGGGGGGCGGCCCGTTGGTAGTGGCCTTGGAGGAACAGGTCATGGGCGCGAGCGCGGAGGTTTAGGGCATGGGCGCGTTGCGCGAGGGAATCGGCTGCGGCGTGGTCGCCCTGTGCGCGGTAGAGGTCGGATAACTTCTGCATGGTCGATGCGACTTCCTCGTCGCCTCGGTGTGCCTGTTGGAAGGCGAGGACGCGGTCGTAGAGTGGGGCGGCTTCGGCTGGTCGCTGCTGGAGCCGATAGGTGTCGCCTAACTTGTCGAGCGTCAACATCTTGTCGGGATGGTCGTCTGGGAGGGGCATTTGCCGTTCGCGCAAGTGCTGGTAGAGGCTTTCGGCCCGCGCGAGTTCGCCGCGCACGACGTGGAGTTGGGCGAGTTGGTGGGCGGTGCGGTCGTAGCGCGGGTCGTCGGGGGCGAAGGTTTCGGCTAGCGTTAGGGCGTGGACTAGGGCTTGTTCGGCCTCGTCAAAGCGGCTCTGGCCGAAGGCTGTGCGTCCGGCTTGGTAGTGTTGGGACCAATCCTCGGCGCTGGGGTCTGGTTGGCTGCAAGCGAGAGCGAGGGAGAGCGGGAAAAACAGTGCAAGCAGTGCGATCACGGCGTTCCTGTGGGTTGTTGTTGCAGAGTGTTGAGAAGTTGCTGGGTCTTAGCGCGCAGCGCAGCATCGTCTGTACTCAGTGCTATACTGCGGTGCAACGCCTGTTCGGCGGCGGCGCGTTCCCCATTGCTGAACAGGCCCAAGCCGAGGAGGTACCAGCCCTCGGCGTCGTCTGGGCGCACTGCAACCGCTCGGCGGCAGTAGGCGATGGCTTCGTCGTAGTGTCCAAGTTGGCCGGTGATTTGGCCGGCGTTGAGCAAGGCGGGAAAGTACTCTGGATCTTGGTCGAGAGCCACCTGTAAGTAACGCAGCGCAGCTTCGGGTTGTTGCAGCTTCAGGAGGTCGCCGGCGAGGCGGTTGAGCAGATCGAGATCCCCGGGGCGCAGGGCGACGGCCCGGTCAAATTTGTTTTCGGCTTGGGGAAAGTACCCGTGCCGGACGAAGAACAGGCCGAGATTGTAGTGGTGGGCGGCTTCTTCCGGCGCGTTGAGGATGGCTGCGCGCAGCCGCTTGACTTCCTTGCCGCTGAGGGCTTGCAGGTGTGAAAAGCTCGTTAAAGCCTGTTGTGCCAAGGTGTCGCGGCCGGCCTTGCGGGCGAGGGTGGCGAGGCGATAGAAGGCGTCGGCAAAGCCGATGTCGAGTAGGGTGGCGCGCTGCAAGGCCTCCAAGGCATCGTCCTGTCGGCCCTCGGACGCGAGACTTTGGCCGAGGTAGTAGTAGAGCGTAGCGTCGTTGGGAAATAGGCGCAGGGCTTCGAGCAATTCGCGGGTGGCCTCGGCGTAGCGGCCCGTAGCCAAGTACAGCTCGCCCAAGCGTCGGCGCACTGGCGAGTTGTCGGGGTTGAGTTGGACGGCGCGCTGGAGATAGGGATCGGCGCGATCGTACTGGCCCAGTTTGGTGTAGATCCCGCCGAGGTTCACAAAGCCCATGGCGAAGTCGGGTTTGAGGCGGACGGTTGTTTCGAGGGATTCTATGGCCAGTGCGTAGCGGCCCTGCGCTGCATGGGACGAGGCCAGCACATTGTGGAGGTCGGCGTTCGTCGAGTCGAGGGCTAGCCCGGCGCGGGCGGCGGCCGCCGCTTCTTCAAAGCGGGTCGCTGCAAAGTGAGCGCGGGCGCGGGCGAGATGATCAACGGGATCTGGTGCTGGCACTGGCTCAGAAGCACAGGAGGCGAGCGCAAATGCCGCGCAGAGCAGTCGCCACGCCATCTCAGGGGTGCTCGGCAAAGCGGTGGAAGCGGTCGATTTCCAGATTCACGTACACTTGCTGCGCGCCGCTGGGCCAGCGGATTTCGAGGGTATCGACGCGGGTACGCGTCCCCAAGCCGAGGGCTGGGGACAAGCTGTTGGACGACCCGAAGCCCGGACCGCTGCTGATTTCCACGACCCCGAGCAGGTCTTGGGCTCGCAGGCGCAACTGAGCACTGATGGCTTGCGGGCCCAAATCCACGCCGAGAAAGTGGTTGTGGTGGCCCTCGTTGCGGTACAGGCTGTTGGCCCACAGGTCGCCTGGATAGTGGCCGCCGACCGCGGTATAGAGGTCGAGGTCGCCGTCGAGGTCGTAGTCGGCAAAACCTACGCCGTGCCCCTTGCCTGGATTGCCGACGCCGGCCGCGGTCGTGATGTCGGCGAAGCGGTCGCCGCGATTGTGGAACAGCGTATTGGGTTCAAAGCGCGCCATTATGGGGCCGCCGTTGGTCAGGTAGATGTCGATTAGGCCGTCGTAGTCGATGTCGCCGTAGCCCGCGCCCATCGAGCCAAAGGAGCGGGCCAAGCCCTGCTGAGAGGCGATGTCGCGAAAGGTTGTCCCGTCGTTGCGATACAGATAGGCACGGGTCGGGCGCAAGGCTAGCCCCGTGACCTGCGACTGCACGATGTCTTCGTAGAAGTTCATGGCCGAAACGAAGAGGTCGAGATCGCCGTCGCCGTCGCCGTCGATGAAAAATCCCACGTAGCTGCCCTCGCCCGGTTTGGCCACGCCAGCCTCGGCGGTAACGTCGCTGAAGTGCTGCCCGTCGTTGCGGTAAAGGTGGTTGGGGGCGGCTACGTCAATGGCGTAGAGGTCGCTGTCACCGTCGCCATCGTAATCGCCGCAGGTTACGCCAAGGGTTTTGCCGCGATAGGCCACGCCAGCCTGTGCGCCATGGTCGGCAAAGGTGCCGTCTCCTTGGTTGTGGTACAGGCGGTTGGGCCGCCCGCTGCCGGTGATGCCCGAGGCCACGTACAGATCTGGCAGACCGTCGTTGTCGTAGTCGGTCCAGACGGCCATGAAGCTGTCGTCTGTGCCGGCGACTCCGGCACGGGGCGCGACATCGCGGAAGGTTCCATCGCCTTGATTGCGGTAGAGCGAGTTGGGCGCGAGACCCTCCCAAGCCTCGCGGGTGGTAAAGAGGTCTGGGCGTCCATCGCCATCGTAGTCTGCGGCAATGGCCGCCCAGCCGCCGCGCGGGTCTGCGAGCTTGGCTGCGGCCGATACGTCGGCGAAGCGGCCGTCGCCGTCGTTGCGATAGAGCGCGTGCGGGGCTTGGATACCGGCGGCGAAGATGTCCGGGTCGCCATCGGTGTCATAGTCGAGCCACGCCACGCCGCGCCCCCGGTCGCGCTTGCCGACGCCAGCCGTTGCGGCCACATCGGTGAAGCGCACCGGCGATGCCTCGGCCAGCGGTGCCAAGCCGATCTGATAGGCCGGTTCGAGATCGCCCGGGTAGGTGCCGTACGCTTCGATATAGGCCAGCCGCAGATTCCACTGGCGCACGGTGCGCTGCGGCGACGCCGGAGGCAGCACGTCGATGGCGCGCTTGTACGCGGCGACGGCCTCGGGATATTGGCGCAAGTGGTGGTGGGCCGCGCCCAGCAGGAAGGATAGATACACGTCGTCCGGCCGCTCGGCGAGCAAACTGTCGAGACGGACGGCGGAACCAGCAAAATCGCCCAAGCGCAAAAGAGAGGCGGCCTTGCCCGAGCGCGCTCGGTAGTGTTTGGGATCGACGGCGAGGATGGCTTCGTACTGGGCGAGGGCACCTGCGGCGTCGGGTTGGTCTTGCGTCATTAGGAGATCGGCGTATGCCATGCAGGCGACCGCGTTGCCGGGGAAGGCCGTTACTATAGAATCGAAAAGCGCGCGGGCCTCGGCTTGACGTCCGAGTTTGCTCAGAGTTTGGGCCAACTGCAATCGGGGTTCGATGCGCTCGGGCGCGAGCTTTTGTGCGCGTGCGAGCGGAGACACAGCTTGTTGGTAGTGCTTTTGCCGCAAGTAGATTTCCCCTAGCGCGAGTGCGGCCTCGTAGTGCAGGGTATCGCGCTGGACGAGTGCTTCGAGCACGTGGGCGGCAGAGTCCAAACGGCCGGCTGCTAGGTGTTGGCTGGCCTGTTGGTAGCGCTGGGCGCTCTGTGCGGGAAGGGATGGCTCGGAGGCGCAGCCCAACAAGGCGGCGAGCGCGATACCTAAGCTCGTTGGCGTCTTTGGCAGTGGATACATTTTGCAACGCATAGTGTACGAACTGAGGGGAGAATTGGCGAGTGGCGGCGACACAAGACGGTTGATTCGCGCCGAGTTGTGCCCTATACTTTTGCCGAATAAAATTTTGTGGAGGTACGCGCAATGAAACAATGGACATGGTTGGCCCTAGCGGGCTTGTTGACCACCCTGAGTTGCGGTTCGGATGAAGCCGTTCAACCGACGTCCGATTACGCCGATGCTTGGGTCGGCGAATACGAAGGCACCGGGAATTTTGCTCTATCCAATGGCGTCAGTGGGGAAGATCGCCCCGTTACAATAAGCATTGTACGGGTCACCCCTAAGCAAGTTACCGTGTCTGCCACGTTGGTTTATGGCGAGGGCCGCAACGATTTCATCCAAGCAATCAACATTCTCCAGCCCGACGATTCCGAACAGATCACCTTGGAGGTGCGCTACCTCAATGCGAAGACGGTTTATGCCTTTACTCAAGAAGAAGGGACGATCACCGGCTCCATCGCGACGAGTTCGCTGCGACTCGGAGGAACTTGGGGCCAAGATCAGATCATGACCGAAATAGAGGTCGTCCGGCAGTAGGGACTGTGCTGCGCCGTCGTTTCTTTTATCTAGGAATAGTCGCGTTGGTGATTGCCCTCGGCGCGGGCGGCTCGTACTGGTATTTACAGTACCGAGCAGACGCCGCGCAAAAAGCCGTCGAGCAAGGTGACCGCTTGCTCGGCAAGGGCCAGATGGACGAAGCGGTCAGCTATTATCAGCAGGCCATTGAGCTGGATCCAGACCTTGTCCAAGCCCATAGTAATTTAGGCGCGACACACGCGGCGCTAGAGCGCTTTACCGAGGCAATTCCCCACTTTGAACAGGCACTAACGCTGGCCCCCGATCACTTTGAGGCGCGGATCGGTCTTGCTGTTTCACTCGACGGATTGGGCCGCTTTTTAGCGGCCGAGGACAGCTACAAGAAGGCGCTGGCGCTGCGGCCCGACTTTGGGGCGATCTACTACAATCTCGGCTATCTCTACCATCAACAGGGTCTCTACGCGGAAGCCGCCGCTCGGTACGAGGAAGCCGTGCGCTTGATACCGACCTTTCTGCAAGCTCGGGCTAATTTGGGGAGGGTCTATCACTTGCAGCATCGCCCGGGCGAAGCCATTGCCGAATACCAGCGCGCCCTCGCTGATCATCCAGACGAAGGGAAGGTGTACGCGAACTTGGGCGAGAGCTACATGGCCTTGAGCCAATACGCAGAAGCCAGAGCGGCCTATCGACGAGCGATAGATCTCGGCGTCGAGACGGCGGGCGCGTTTTACGACCTTGGCGTCATCAGCGAGCAGGAAGGCAAGCTCGAAGCGGCGCGGAGTTACTTTCACCAAACCCTGCTCAAAAATGCGGCTCACGCCAACGCCTATCATCGCTTGGGCACGGTGACAGCCAAGCTGGGGCAGGAGCAACAGGCCGCCACCTACTACTTGGAGGCCATAAAGCGCGACCCCGGCCACGCAGGCGCTCATTACAGCTTGGCCCAACTCTACCTCAAGCAGGGCCGCAGCGACGAGGGCCAGGAGCTAATGCAGGTCTTTGCCAAGCTCAAGGAATATGAAGGTCGGCTCGCCAGCCTCAAACGGGCTGCGAGTCGATCGCCACGCTCACCGGAGGCTAGCTACAACGTAGGGCTGCTCCACCTAGAGTTTGGGTACGTCAACAAGGCCGCCGCGGTTTTTGAACAGCTCCTCAAACTCCATCCCGAATTCTCCGCCGCGCAGGAGCGCCTCACCGAAATCGAGCGGGTGCGGGCTGAGCACAGCGCGGGTTGATCGTTAAAAAGGATTTGCGCCTAATTCGAGGAGGGCGTGTCCCTGCCCTTGGCGAACGACTAAGAGCTTGTTGGCGGGCACGTTCTCGATTGCGTAGGTGTTGCCGTTGGGGTAGGTAATTTCGACGCGGTTGATGGCCTGCGCCGCGCCCAAGCCGAAGTGGACGCGCAAGTCGCTGTGCGAAAGGTAGCTGCCTGCGCCGTTGACTGTGCGCCACTGGTGCTTGCCGGCTGCTTGCAGACTGACGCGAGTGCCGACTCCATCGCGATTGTCTTCGCGGCCAAAGACCTGCACCACGAGATAGTTTCCCGCATTTCCTCCATCATTGCGCAACAAAGTCGGCGCGTCGTTTAGCTCGACGACGAAGAGGTCGATATCGCCGTCGTCGTCGTAGTCGCCAAAGCTGGTGCCACGGCTGACTTTGGTCTGCGTCAGTTCAAGGCCGGCTGATACTGGGGCGAAGCGGCCGTCGCCCTCATTGCGGAAGAGTTGGTTGGGTTGGCGGTAAGTGGTGCCGGTTGTGGCTTGGTCAACCTGCGGATATACGTGGCCGTTGGCGACGAAGAGGTCGAGACGACCGTCGTTGTCGTAGTCGAAAAAGCGCGTTCCCCAACCCAACATCTCTACTGTGGCCGCGGCGAGACCAGCCGTGGTCGTGACGTCGGAGAAACGCACGCCGTCCTCGTTGCGGTATAGCGTATTGGTCTCGGTAAAAAAGTGGGTCACGTATAGGTCGGGGTCGCCGTCTTGATCGTAGTCACCAAAGTCCACGCCCATGCCGGCTTCGACATCGCCGTCGCCGTTGTACGCCACGCCTGCGATGAGGGCGACGTCTTGGAAGGTGCCGTCGCTTTGGTTTTGGAAAAGCACGTTGGGAGTCTCGTCGTTGGCGATAAAGAGGTCGGGGTCGCCATCGGAATCGTAATCGGTCGGCACCACGCCCAAGCCGTAATAGCGGTTGGCGGTTGCCACGCCCGACGCTTGGGTGACGTCGGTAAATGCGCCATCGCCCTCGTTGCGGTAGAGCACGTCCGGTGCGCCGACTAAGCCTTTGGGGCCGCAATAGACTTGGAGGCCGCTGAAAAAGGTGCAGAGCTTGGGCGTAGCCGGCAGGTTCTCTGCGTCGAAGACGACGTAGTTGGCTACGTACAGGTCGAGATCCCCGTCGCGGTCGTAGTCGAAAAAGGCCGCGCTGGCGCTGTATTGGTCGCCGCCAACGCCCGCTGCTTGGGTCGCATCGGCGAAGCGGGCACCGCGATTGCGATAGAGCACGTTGGCTCCGTAGTTGGTCACGTAGAGGTCTGGGTGGCCGTCGTTGTCGATGTCGCCCACGGCCACGCCTCCGCCCCAGCCGGCGTCACCGACCCCGGCTTCTCGGGTGATTTCCGCAAAAGTGCCGTCGCCGCGATTGCGGTAGAGTGCATTGCCCGGCCCCGAGCGGTCGAGGTACGTGGCAAAGGTGGCTCCGTTGACTATGTAGAGGTCGAGGTCGCCGTCGGAGCCGTGGTCGAAGAAGGCTGCGCCGCTGCCGTGGGACTCTAAGATGTAATGCTTTTCTTTTCCGCCAAATACATTGCGATAGGTGATGCCAGCGGCGGCGGTTTGGTCGCTAAATTGGGGTTGGGCGCGCAGGGGGAGGGCGCATAGCAGCGCGCCGCAAAACAGCGGAAAGACGCGCAAATTAGGGGGCGACCGCGTAGTGTAGGCCCGTGAGCAGATGCAATGCCTCTTTGGCGGCCTCGTGGTCGGGACCTTCGCGCTCGGCGAACATGCGCTCTAGCGGCCTCACGGCTGTGGTGTCGCCGATGCGGCCGAGGGTGCGGGCGCTTTCTGCGCGGACCCAGATGTTGTCGTCGGTCAAGGCGAGGCACAGCGCGTCGAGCGCACGATGCGTCCGGTGGTGTCCCAATAGCTGAGCAGCGATGTAGCGCACAGTGTCGTCGCGGTCGCGGAGCGCGGCGAGGACTGCCGCTTCGGCCTCTGAAGTCCACAGAAACTGTAGCGCGGCAAGGGTTTGTCGGCGCACCGAGGGAATGGTATCCGCCAAGGCGCGCACCAAGGAAGGCACAGCCGTGGTGTCGCGGAGGTTGCCCAAGCTCCAAGCTGCTGCGCCGCGTACCTCGGGGACTGAGTCGTCGGCGAGGACGCTGGCCAAGGTCGCGTGGAGGTGGGGGTCGTCGAGTTGGCCGAGGGCGCGGACGGCCTGTTCGCGGACATAGCGGTTGTCGTAGCGGAGGAGCGATTTGAGGAAGGGGGTGGCGCGCCGGTCGCCGATTTGGCCGAGGATTTGCGCGGTGATGTAGCGCAGGCTATCGCTGCCGGTGGTTGCGCGGTCCAGCAAAGGCTCGACGGCCGCGCCGCCTAATTGCACTAAGGCGTGGCTGGCATCGAGGCGGACTTGACTCCGCGAATCGTCGAGTTGGTCGATGTAGTACTCGGCCTGTTGTGCGGCGCAACTCAATAGGCTGACGCAGAGGCTTGCTAAGGCGAGCTTGGACATGGGCGGTTTAAGTGAAAGCAGGTGTCAAGAGTTAGACCTGACACCTGCTTTGAGGTTGGCTGTGCAGCAAAAAGCCTAGTTGACCATCTGCATGAGGCGTTGGGTAATTGACCCTTCCTGCGTCAGGGCGTAGATGATGATGTTGACCGCTAGTTGTAGCTGGCGGGTTGAATCTCCGCCGCGCGTGTCGTTTTGCCAGCCCCAGCCCCCTGTGTCGCCAGGCGTGACGCTCGCTAGCCTACCTTTGATGTAATGGCCGCGCAGGTAGTTCCATGTCCTAACGCCCGACTTGCCTTGCCCCAGCGAAGGAGGATAGCCAAAAGGCACGCCTCCACTTAGGTCGAAGAAGGAGGTATAAACAGGGTGATCTTCCGGCAGGCGCTCGGACCAGAAGTCCTTACCGCGGACTAAGCCGCCGTATTTTTCCAGTGCTTCTCCGTATATCCCGTTGAACGTAAAACCACCCGCTATTAGGTACTGAGCTAAGTTGGCCATTTCTGTCTCGGTAGGCACACCCTGTGGCAGGATGATAGGTACTTCCATCAGGCGTGGGTCGTCAAACGTGATAAAGCCGAGGAACTCGGCCTTGAGGCCGGTGTACTCGTTAAGAACGTCGCGTAGCCGGTCAATGGTTGTGAGTTGGAGCGTGACCGTGCCGTAGCCAGAGGTGCCGCCAGCCAGCGCTCGCGAGGACATGACTTGGGCCATTTTGACAAAGCCCTTGATGGCCTGCTTGTCCGTGGCGTCTTGGACGATAATGGCGCGGTAGCGACCGGTGTCCATGTTGTTGACGTCGAGCATCTCTAGGCCCATGTCAATTTTGTGCTCGGAGGTGCGGGTACTGGTCACGGCCGCTGCCGTCAGCTTGGGCTCTATGGTCATACCGCTCATCGTGCTGAAGGCAGTCTGCCCTGACAGGCGGATTCCCGAGCCACCGACGCCGGCGATTAGGCTGCGGGTGTTGAACGAGGCCGTGGCCTGTACTTGGTCCATGCGCGCTTGCGCTAGCTGGACTTCGCGGCGCGCGAGCTGGCGCTTGGGCTGGGGAATTTTGCGCAGTTCCAGCGGCTTGGTCAGGCGCGGCTCGCGCTTGATGAATTTGGTCGTCAGGGGCCGGGGTGCCTTCTTCTCGTCCTCCTTAAAGGGGTTGATCGCAACGACGATGAGCAGGAGGGCCACAGCAGAGCCTAGGGCGATAAAGAAGCCCCGGCGCAGGCGGCGGACCAGACTGTCAAGATCGAAGTCCTGAGTGGGCGAAGCAAAGCGCGTGGAGACCCATTTCTTACTCATAGTGACCTCCTCAAAGGACGTTTGGGGGAAATGACCCGGTCTTGGATCTGTAGGCCATCTCCGCGTTTTTTGAGCTTCTTGTCGAGTTTTCGCAGCCGAGCAATGGCCGTAGTAGAATCAACGTCAACCACCTCTATTTGTCCTACTTTCTGTTGCGATGGCCTAGCCCGCCACACATCGAAACGCATTCGCTTCGTCAGCCCATGCCGAGCACCGATGTTTAGCTGGACGTGGGGTTTGCCTTTCCGTTCGGGCAAGAGAGCCGCGATGCGGCCCTCTAGAGGCAAATTAGCGTCTAGGTCGGGTGCTAGATCGTCCACCAGCCCCTTTAACACCCCCCGGATAACGGTGAGGTCGCTACTGGGCTTGGAGAAGAACCAACGCTCGGCAACGTTGAGTGCTCGTTCTGTGGCAGGATCGACCATTTGCAAGCGGAGAAGATCGGCTAGGAAAGCCTGCGTTAAACCAGGATGTGATGCGCCTGGATACTTCCAAGTATTATAAAGGAATAGCTGTTGGTCATAAGGTATCACGGCTGAGGAGTCGCGCAAGTCCGACCAGAAAATTTTGTCGCGGTGTAAATCCTCCAGCTTGACTTCGAGTTGACAGACGATGGAAGGCAGGGAGATCACCTCGTAAGACTGGTCTTCGCTTGGGCCTCTATCGTCTAATAGGCCCATGTTGTCGTAGTAATGAATGACTTGGTTGTGGTATGTTTTATGGGCTTTGTTGAAAGTGAAATGGGCGATGTAATCGATGGATTCTTGCCCTGTGGGATCGCGGGCCTCGCGGATGCTCCGCAAGCGCACGACGCGGAAGCGGCCTAAATCGGTAAAGACATCTCTGATCTCGCGCTCGATTTCCAACATCAGGCGGGGATGTTGCTCGGCGAGGTGGACGGGCAGGATTTCTTGCTCGACGAGATCGGTAAAGACTAGGCCGATGGTGTAGATGTGCGGCTGGGCGTTGGCCGGTTGGCCTCCGAGTACGAGGGCCAATCCAATGAGGAAGAGATATTTCACGGGATTAAATTATACGTGATTGCAGTGGAAAATCTGTGTATTGCATCTCCTTATGATATAATTTGGATGGTCTTGTAGAGCAACTTTTTTTCTTGACAACCCATTGGCAGAGGTTTTATTTTGAACCGTTCAAATCGCTCGTCCACTTCTCAATCCAAGGAGATGTAGTAATGAAGAAGTTGACTCTTTTGGCCGCAGCCGCGGCCCTTTGCGTTACGACGCTGGCCAATGCCCAGCCGCCGATACGCTACTTCGACTTACCCAAGTTTACCCAGCCTCCCACCCTCGATGGCGACCGCGCAACGGTTGCTGACGAGTGGGCCGGTGCGCTGGAGTTTCCCTGCTCGCCAGACCAGATCCAGCTCGATGGTCAAGAGTTTGGTTGGCGCAATATTGAGCAGGGAGCTAGCGAAGTGAGTACCAACCAACTCAATGAAAACGGCGAGACCGAAGTAGCGGGTGAGGGGCGCACCAACGCCGATTTTGAGTCGGTGCTCTTGCAGGCATGGGACGACGATGCCCTGTACTACCTCGCCGAGGTTAGCGATAATGTCCGCGACACCGAGGGCGGCGGTGAAGCTCGGGCTTGGTGGGAGCGCGACAGCGTGTCTCTCTACCTCGACCTGAATAACGAAGATTGCGCGTGCGGCGACCCGGCCCCGACTAGCTACGTCAATCTGAATGTGGTCAACTTTATGGCCGTGCCTTTTGGTTCGAACGAGTTGTCCGTTTGCTACATCACCACCGTGGATAATCAACGCGTAGATGTCCACGATCCCGATGCAATTGAGGGATTTGAATACGGCTTCCGCGACGCTGGCGACGAGTTCGGCGACGAAGGCGACGCTGACTACGTTATTGAAGGCAGGTTGCCGTGGGATACCTTCCTGCGCAACGGAAATCTCTATGAAGCCCCCACGACTGGCTCTGAGATGGGTTTTGCTTGGCTGCCGATTGATCCCGATGGCGAAGACGCCTATGGCGGCCAGATCCAGTGCGTGGCTTGGGCGGGCGGTAACATGTCCGAGTTCGCCAACTGGGTCTTCGTTGATACGCCGGCTGGTCCATCAGGTACTGCGGTCGAGGAAGATTCTTGGGGCCGCGTAAAGGAGACCTTCATCCAGTAGTCAACGGTCTCTGCATAGATTCATAAAAAATGGGAAGTGGGCTTGACGCCTGCTTCCCGTTTTTTTTTCTTGCCCGCGAGCTTGGGCAAGTATATGTTTTCGCCCAATACCCAATCCTAAGTGACTCGCGAGGGATTTTCATGCTGTGTTTTCTACAATGCCGCGTTGTTAAGCACTGGGTAGTCTTGTCCGTGCTGGTTTGCGCTGGTCTGTCCGTGCCAGCAGAGGCGCAGCGCCACCCCGAATCCGGCGGTCCGCTACCCTATTACAGCCCCGCTCCCGGCACGCCGCAGGATCCCCCGTGGAAAAAGCGCCCGCCTTTTCTGCGTGGGCCCCAAGACCGCTATGACCGAGGACTGGGAAGGGCTTTCCTCAACACCGCAGTTAACGTCCCCTATCTCAACTACGCCGACGAAAAGTACATTGCGTACTACCGCGAGACCGTTGCTTGGGCCACTCCTTCGGGCCGCTCGCCAAGGACTCGCAACGTGGGTTGGGATCGGATGGGCAACTACATGGGCGGCGGCTATCAGCGTCTCCTGACGATAGAAGAGTCGCGTAGCGGTAACGACTTTAGTGGATATAGCTATATCGACCACAAATATCGGTCGTTTCGGGTTGGCCACTACACGCACAAGGATTTGCACTGGATCGCCACGGTGGGCAACTTGACCACAAGATCGGATGTGCGCACCATCTTCACACCGCTCACGCTAGTCAACAGCAAGCTGAACGTACTGCGCATGGACATCAACTACAAGGAGCGCGATCGGGCGACGCTGCTCTATTCTCGCGGTGGAGAGCAAGCCGGTGCCCAGCTATTCTCCAAATGGGCGTTCGGCCAAGAAGGCGATGACGCGTGGGATAATTCACCGGTAGTACTCTTTGGCGGCCACTATCAGCACGAAATAGGTAGCTTCGCCAGCGTCGGCGGAACGCTAATCAACCAGATCATGGCTGCGCCGGCGCTGTCGCGCTCCAGTGCTTGGCGCGGCGATTTGCCCTATGAGATGCTCGGCCCCAAGACCATCCACGTCTTCGTGGCCGACGACTCGCCTGACGACGCCCGGGCCAATGCCATTGTCTATGGCGTGGACATCGTCCTTGAGGGCGCACGCGGCACAGAGCCGGTGCGCCTAACTAGCCTCGACGACGATCCAGACTACGACCCAGTACTAGAAGCCGGGCCGCCGGAGGGCGGAACCGTCCTCGCTGGCGGCGGGCGCGAAGCCGAAGGCAAGGTGCCGGTGGTGTACACTTTCGTCCTTCCGGCGGACATGACGGTGCGCTCGGCGCGCTTTGTCGCCGATGTGGCTGGCGATTATCGGGTCGGTGTCAGCCAGACCCACGAATTCTTCAATATTGATCGTCGAGGCACCGCGGCTATCACCGAGGTGGCTTGGCCAGCTCCCATCGCCAGTGCTGGTGAGCGGGCCATACGGCGTCCGTTCAAATGGTACACAGACGAAGACGAGGAACTTTACTACACCATCATCCGCGCCGATGGTAGCGATAGCAGTGGCGCAAACCGACGGATGGTCTCCTTTGACTACGGCATCCCCACCGGGCAGAGCTTGGCCTCAATCAACTATCAGGTCGAGCTAGTGGGGCTGGAAGTCAGCGGCGAGATGGCGCACAACCTGCAGAACTTCATGTTCCCGATCGGCAATAACGAAGGCGAGCGCAGCAGCGAGCGCGCCTTGGCGTGGTGGGTCAAGGGCGTCAAGGATCTAGCCGGCGGCTTATCACTCGGTGGCGAGATATACCGCATGGAGCCTAACTATGGCGGCGGCTACGACAGCTATCGCGGTGGCATGGCCTTCCACTACGAGGGGCAGTCTGCGCCCGGCGACAGAATCTCTACAGTCACCGAGGAGTTTCCCCTCCACGAGGACAACGACGATCACGACCTCTTCCCCGATGAACATACAGAAGATACGGCCACTGCCGAGCCGCGTGCGCTTTATCCAGGCAATGCCAACGCCCAAGTGTACCCCGGCCTCGACGAGAATGTCGATAATATCCCGGATATGGATCGCAACGAAAACTTCATCGTTGACTGGGAAGAAGCGTTTCTGACCTACGATTCAGAGCCGCCTGAATTTGTCTATGGCATCGACTTCAACAACAACAACGTTCCCGACTTCCGTGAGAACGACGATAAGCCGGACTACCCCTATCCGCGTGACCAAAAGGGCCGACACATCTTCCTTCGCTACGACCGCTTGGGGCGCTTGGGCAAGTTCATCAGCCTAGGCCGCTACGACAACAGTCAGATCGCTGGCCCAGGCAAGTCCGAGGCGCTGTACTTCCGCTACGCCTATGAGGTGGAGAAGCGCGGAGTCGGCGCGCTGCAAATCAACTTCGACGCCAAGCAGGTCAAAGACGACATTCCGGATCACACCTATATATTTCTAGTACCTATTGACGATATAGAGAGGATCAACTGGTTAAACGAACCGGACGGCCCGCCCGAACGCGCGGGTTTTTGGCGTCCAGCGACGCCGGATGAACTGTTGATGCGCGACAGCTTTGTGCATCTCCTCTTTTTCGATAGCACCTATCAGGGCTTTCGCGGCTTCAACATTGAAAACGGCTTCCTGTGGCAGCGCAACAGCCAAGCCGAAATTGAGCTTGAGGACGGCAGCGGGTTGTTGCAGCCTCAAGATGTGCGCTCGCGTTTTTCCATTGTCAACAAGATTGACTATACCCATAGCTGGGGTGCCTTCAGCGTTACGCCCAAGTTGAAGCATCGGACGATCTTTGAGCAGGTCGATAGCGAAGAGGTGCCGCGGAAATCCTATAGCGACTTCATCCCCATAGTAATGGGGCGGTACAGGCTCACGCCCAAGACCAGCTTTCAGCTTGGCGTCCAGGGATTACCCTTGCTTCCATTTAAGCACTGGGATCGCGCCTATGAGGATGAGACATACTCCCAGACCGATTATATGGCCATGCTGAGCATCACCGCAGACTACTTTGGCATCCGCGACAATTCGATATTTTTCGGCTACCAGCGCACGCGGCGGGATTTTAGCCATGCAGGACGGCCCGATTCCAAGCAGGGCATCCTCTTCGTAGAGTTGATATCCCCCTTCTAAGGATGCGAATACACATGAGACTCATCGCAAAACACATTCGCATTCTCCTGTGCATGACTTTGGTTGTCGGGGGGTGCGCTACCCTTAGATCGCTCGAATCCCATGCGCAGCGGGAGTACTTCATTGAGCTGGAGTCGGTCCTGCCCGATGGGGATACCTATTACATCGATCCGATCGACAGTTCGGTCGTGTGGAGCGAGCAAGGGGTGCAAGTCAAGGTCAAGTTCTACGACGATGCCATGCTCGACGCCGAATACGGCACTCGCTTCACGCCCTATACGCTCACGGGCGTCGAAATTCCCGGATTAGACTATACGCCGCCTCTGTGGACCGTTTTTGAAGTGACGGTAATCAACCGCACCCGGGAGCGGGTGGAGCTAGATCCGACGCAGACCATTCTGCGCTTGGACGACGGTAGCCGACTGCTCTGCCGCCAAGGGGCGGGAGGTTGGTACGACAAGGACGAGTTCTTCGACTATTCCTATTTGAAGTGGGGGGGACAAGAAGGCAATGTGCGCTATCACGCCAGCTTGGACCGCAATCCAATCTGGACCAAGAGCGAGTACCACCGGGAAAAGCCCGTGCGCAAAGGCTCCAGATACGTCGGCAAGTTGACCTTTCCACCGCTGCCGGCAGAGACTAAGTCGTTCACCCTTGAAGTAAATAACTTCATTCTGGCCTTTGATCGGTTTGAAGTAGGGTACGGCAATCCGGTGGAATTTACCGACCTGAACTTCCACTTCAATGTCGATCACGGAGTGCGTTGGGCGGAGAATAAGTAATGAAAAAGATGGTAAAATATGTCGGCGCGACGCTGCTTGTCGGCTCGGTGGCTTGCACTTTGAAATACGAGGCCCTCAAGGATACTAGTTTGTCCAATCCGCCGTCGATGCCGGTCAAAATATACGTCAAAGAATTTCCAGTCGAGAGCAAGGCCAATGTGGTTGATCCGCGGAGTGCCACTTCGGTTGCTGATCAAGGATCCCAGTATAGTACTAACGCCCTCGCCAGTGCGGGGAATAAACTGGTGCAGATTACTCGGCCTTCGCGCATTGAGGATTTGTCTGGAGCCTTGTTGCGCGAACTCCGCAAGGATAAGGTGCGGATCCTCACCCAGACGGATCGGGTCGAGGTGCTAGACGAAGACAGCGTGCGACAAGTGGACAATCCCTTTGCGCTAGTTTCCGAGGACTCGGACGAGGCCGACTTGGAAGTTAGCGGCACGGCGCTTATTACCAGCCAGCGGGTGCGCAAAGTATTCTCCCCGCAAACACAGAGGGTGCAGGTTGAGGTCTCAGTCAAGGATCTCAAAACCGGCAAAGTGAGCAAGAAAAGCCCGGTGGATGCTGGCATTGTCATGACCTTCAACTCTAGAGAATTGGAGGAGGCCATCGCCATCGCCGTGGTGACCAGTCTGACGCAGAGACTGCTATTCTGAAGTGCTGAGGCTAGGCGCGCTTTTGCTGTTGTTTGAATTCAGTCCGTGTCGTGCTGAATTAAATAGTTGGATAGTAGATGCAGTCGAAACATTTGCCTTGGGAACGACTCAAGGCGTCCAAGTGCATCCAGATAGACTCGTCATTCTGGCGCAGTTGGACGAGGATGTAAACGTGGCCTTAGGGCGATCAGTGATAGACGATTTCGACAAGCCTGTGCCTCTAACCGATGGCGCGATTGACCTCGTGCGGAGCGAGTGGATCTCGGGCACCAACCACGTATTCGACAAGCAGTTTACCGTCGATCTCGGACTGGACCGGGCGATCAAGCGCGTGCGAGTGCTAGCCGGCGAGACAGCGCTGAACCAGCCCGAGTATTTCATGCGTGGATACAGACTCGAGACAGCCTCCCAAGCGGCACCGCAAGTCTGGCATCTGTTGGCGGAGCAGCCGGACAATTTCGTCCTCAATGTAGATACGAGCGCAGATTCTACTTGGGCCGCAACTGACGAGCGCGGTGAGGCGATCCCGCGCGAGGGGCGCTTCGTGCGGCTGACCTTGATCCGCCAAGACCGCAGCAACTGGGTCGCCATCGGAGAAATCGAGGTGTTCGGCGTGGGCTACATTAGCGAAGGCTCCATAGAGGATAGTTTCACCCCACCTACCCCGGTCAACGTGGGGCTGATCCGCTGGCAAGCAGATCGCCCGGAGCGCACGGGCATTGAGTTGCAGGTGCGCGGAGTTGCTCCAGAAGGGACAGAAAAGCCTTGGGGTAGTTTTGCCGCGCACACGGACGAAGAGTTTTTCTACAGCGGAGACGAGCCGGTCTCACGGGTGGCGTACCGGGCTCGCCTGACGAACTCGGCCCCCTTTGTCAGCCCGATGCTCGAGCGCATTGTCATTGACTACGATCCCGTCTTGGTCGCCCAACAGCTCTTGGCGGAGGTGGTCGTTTCCGACTCGCTGCGCAAGGGCGAGGAAGCGACAGTGATTTACCGAGTGGAGATTGCGGCTGGCGTCGATGATTACGGGGTCGATCTCTTGCGCGTACAAGGCCCCTTGCTCCGCGTAGCAGCCGTGCGCGTCGATAGTCGAGAACTCGTGCCCACAGAGGATTACACTTGGGGCCCGACACCGGATCGAGAGGGGATGCTGATAGAGCTTGCACCTAGCGAGCGGATCAGCGCAATGGCGACCGTCGAAATTGAAGGGCAGGCGCTCTTTGTGCGCGACAAGACCACCATGCGATTTGAGGCTGGCAACAAAGCCCAAGGCGACAGAGACGGGTACGTGAACTGGCAGCAGGGGCAGGAAATGCCGGGTGCCACTTGGACGGTACTGGCTGCGGGAACGCCGTTGCAGCTCTTGGGCGAAGTGCAGGTGGAGCCGCGCCCGTTTTCGCCGTTTGCGGATGAGTATGCGCGCTTTGCTTTTGTCGTCGGTAATATCGAAGAGGGCCGGGAAGTCGTACTGAAAATGTACAACTTGACCGGTCGGCCGATTCGCCAATTGACGCAGACTGGAAGTGCTCGAACCTATCAGTTTGAATGGGACGGCCGCGATGGTAGCGATCGGGTTGTCGAGCCAGGACTCTATCTGTACGAGGTTAGGATAGAAGGAAGCGATAAGGCGCGCCGAGGTACTTTTGTGGTGGCGTATTAGCGTCCTATTGCTGGCTCTCGTTTCCCCTGTCGGCGCAGCTTTTGAATTTTCGGGACGGGGGGCCCAGAGTACGGCCCTCGGCGGAGCTTTTGCCGCCAGCATTCAGACGGCTGAGGCCGTTTGGTACAATCCGGCTGGTAACGCCCAGCAGCAAAAGTGGTTGGCTGGTACGACCCACGCATTGATTTATCCTGGGTTGGACCAAAGTCCAGCCCTAAACGGCTTGTCGGTAACCGGTCCCTTGCGGGGCGGCGGCTTCCAACTGGGCGTATCGTTTCTCGGTGCCGACGGCTGGCGCGAAGAAGTGATTGCCCTAGGCTACGGGCGGCCGTTGCACGAGCGATTCGCCTTGGGCGGCGGTTTGCGCACCAGCGCTTGGAAAGCTGGCGACCTGTCGCACCGGGCTTGGCACCTCGATGTAGGTGCCACTTGGGAAGTGGGTTTCATACACCCGCGGGCGTACCTGCGCCTAGCGTTGGTCGCCAAAGGATTAAACGGCGCGAATATCGCCGCGGGCGGCCAAGCCGCAGGCAAAGAAAAGCCGGCCGTGGTTGCGGCGGCCTTGCTCAACTTGGCGGGGCGAGAAGTCCTGCTCGACATTGAGCGCCGCGATGGACGAACGGAATTCAGAGTGGGGTACGAGACGCGGACGATGAGCCTCAACGGCGCTCGGTTCCGCATGGGGGGAGTCGCTGTTGGTTCGGATTTTGACGAGAGAGAACTCAACATGGGGCTTGGGCACAACTATAAGCAATGGCATTTCGATTATGCTTATTCATACCCACTGCACCTCTCCGGCTATGGAGGCGTGCATCGGTTCAGCGTTGGGTATCGCCAACACTGAGTTAGAATGCGACTGAAGACAGAATCTCTACACTGCATGAGGATAGCTGCCATGAGTAGTAATGCGAGAAAGAGAATGGTAAGGGCTGCGCTACTAGCGCTTGTGGGATTGGGAATGCTGGGTGCCGAAGCCGAAGCGCAGACCTTTCTGCGCAACCGGGATTTCCTCAACCTCGGCCATCCCGAACCGTATTTGAACTACGGGCGCAAGGAGTACGATCCCTATCCTTCGGTAATCAACGCACGCAATCGCTACGACCGCTTAGGCAATTACCTGTCGCGCGGTTTCAATGTCTTCACTTGGGAATTTTCCCGTCCTGGGGAAAGTAACATCAACACTCGTACTGCCCAGTACTTGGGATGGTTCGCCAATTTGGTGATGCTCAACGACTCGTACAAGGGCTGGAACTACCGAGTGACCTTGGGTGAGGACATCCGCGCCAAATTTTCAGATCTGACCTTTAGCGATCCGCGCTTCTTCGGCATCCTGCTCGACGGTGCCTCCTCGGACAACAGGTTCACCCTGATGCTGAGCCAAGGCGGCGACCTGTTGAACGCAGCTAAATTTTCGACCTTCAAAGCGACTCGGGAGACCTCGCCGGTGTTGATCTTTGGTGGCCACTGGGAAACCAAGCTAGGCAATGTGCTGCGCATGGGTGCCACGTACTTCAATCAGCACATGGCCAATACAGCCGATGAGAACGGCTCCTTCCTCAAGGGCGATACCCCCTACAGCATGCTGCCACCCTCTTTCATCGAAGTCATTGTCGAAGACGATTCGCCCGACGATATAGGCCGGTTAGCTACTGTCTATGACGTAGATGTGGTGATTATCGGCGAGTCGCAGGGGCAGCGGGTGCGCCTGACTAGCATTGAAGGCGATCCTGAGTACGATTCGAGTTTGAAGATGATTGATCCCGTCGGTGGAGTCGAGGGTGGGTTGTCGGTAGCCGGCGGCGAGCAAGTGGTCTTCCGCTTCCAAATGCCGCAATTCAACCTCCCGGATGCCTCGGAGTACTCGGCCGATCCCGACGGATTTGTTCCGGGGCTGACGATGAAGTCCGTGCGCTTCTTGGCCGATGTCGAGGGCGACTACCGCATTTTGGTGCGCCAACAGCACTTGTTCTTCGACCAGCGTGCCCACCAGAGAAATGTGGACAAAGTGGCCGAAGGGGACGACAGATACGTTCCGGGCGGCAGGAGCTACGTCAATCCTTTTACCGGGCTAAAAGGCGACGACGCAATCAAGCCCCTTGAAGATGTGCTAGCAGAAAATCCCGAATCCTTCAATCAGTGGCCGGTGGTACCGGAACCGAGCACTACCCAGGCTTCGCCGTTTTTGCAATACAAGTGGGATTTGCTCGATCCGACCCGGGTGGGCTATACGGTCCTGCGCTCCGACGGCAGTGACTCGGGCCGCAAGGTGGTTGAGTTCGACTACGGCATCCCCACCGGTCAAGCCCTCTACGGGTTGGACTGGGATTTAAACTTTAAAGGGCTAAAAGTAAAGGGCGAGTTGGTCTCCAATCCCCAGTATTTTCTTTTCCCAGTGGGCAGCAATGCCGGCAAGCGCTTTGACAAGCAAGCCCTCGGCTATTTTCTCACGGCTCAAAAGGAAGTAGGCCCGATTGAGATAGGGGGGGAAATTTTCAACCTAGATCCGGACTACAGCGGCAACTACGACAGCGACCGCGGCGGCGTGGCCTTCTTTAGCGACGATTGCTTCGTGTGTCCACAGATGCAGGAAATGTCCGTCATGACCGATAATGACGACAACGACCAGTGGCCAGACGAGATGCTCAACGAGCTACCCAGTGCGGAGAAGGCGGATTCGGGCATTTTCCCCGGCTTGGACGAGAACAACGACCTAATTCCGGATAGCGACCAGAATTTCAACGGCATTCCCGACTGGACCGAGCCAATCCTCTTTTACGACGCCGATCCGCCGGATTTCATCTACGGCATCGACTTCAACAACAACGGCGTAGTCGATTACCGCGAAAACGACGCGCTGCCCGACTATCCCTACCCCCGAGACCGTCGGGGAACCCACTTGGTGGCCACCAAGAAAGGCTTGGGACGCTGGGGCAAATGGGCTTCAGTCGGCTATTACACCATGGAGGAACCGGCCGGCGGCGGTGAGGCCAAGGCCATCTACGCCCGCTACGAGCACAACTTTACTTCGCCTTATTTGGGCAAAATTCGCATTAACGAGGACATCAAGCAGGTCCAAGACGACATTCGCGACGACGTGTACATCTGGGAAGACGTGGGTTTTACCCAGCGGATACCTAGCCCCTTTCCGCACTTGAAAGGTCCGATGATTGAGGCGCGGGATCTCAATTCGCAGATTTTTCCGCCGGATGTCGATCCGCTGAACATGCGCAATAGCTTAGTCAATACCTTGTTCATCAGTTCGACCTTTCGGCAGCTTTCCAACTTCAACGTCGTCAACAGCGTCCAATGGATTCGCAACAGCCAAGCCGAGGACGAGTTCGACGACGGCACTCAGCAGGAAGCCGGTGTGCTCTCGACCGTTACAATGGTCAACCGGCTCGACTATACAATTAACGCCGGCAATCTGAACATCCGCCCGATGTTTAAGCACCTGTTGCTGCGCGAGCATTCGAGCGTACTCGAAGACGCCACGGGCGAGGGCAGTATTCGCTCGTTCTCGATTTACGCGCCGATCATCAGGACCCGCTTCGACCTGACGGCCAAGTCCAATCTGCAACTGGGCTTCCAAGGCTTGCCTTTCTGGCGGCACACCAGCTTGGACCGGGTGAACGAGAGCAACGATTTTAAGGAGTGGACGGTGGTGCTGATGATGAGCAACCGCTCCGATCACTACGGTTACAATCTCGCCTCCCAGTTCGGCTTTATCCGAACTAACCGAGAGTACGACGATGCCACACGCGCTTCCGATAGCTTCGACAACTCGCGCCTGTTCTTTGATATTGTGGCCGGGTTCTAGGCTAGGAGATTGAGACCATGATTCTGGTAAATCTGCTGCTTATCGCAGCGGTCGGCGTGGCTGCCAGCTTGAGTACGCGTTTCTTCTCGCCGGTGGAGTTGCAAGATCGCTTTGAAGAAGGTCAGAAGCTCTATGCGCTCGGGGATTACGACAGAGCCATTGAGCGCTATGAGGTGATTCTCTCCACCGAGAGCAATGCCATGATCAACGTGGAGGATGTAACCGTAGCGGTTGACGAGTTCATTCTGCCGGTGCGCGTAGGGGCTACCTACCAGCTAGGCAATACCTACAACAAGTTAGGTCTTGAAAAATTGCAGCGCTCGCAGTTTTTGCGCTCAGAGCAAAAAGAGGCCGAGGCCGACGCTCGCTACGAGGAGGCACTGCAAGACCTCAACAAGAGCCGCGACCACTTCCGAACCCTAGCTGCAGACGAAAGCGTCGATGATCGCACCCGAGTGATGGCGCAGTACCAGATGATTCAGACGAGTTATCAACTCAAGGATTACGAGCAGGTCATTGAGGAAGGGAATGCGTTGCTGAACAGCTTCCCCCACAGCCTCTACGAGGCGTCCGTTCACTACGACCGAGCGTGGTCCTATTTTGAATTGGATCGCTATGAGGAGGCCATTGCTAGCTTCAAGCAGGTGTTGGTCTTGGCCCCCAGAGGCTCTAACGCTGACCGCTCGCTCTTCCAAATTGCCGAGAGCTACGACAAGCTAGGGCAGTACGAGGATGCACTAGAGTATCTCGACCGTCTGATCGCCCGCTATGACTTTGCACAGATGACTGAGGAAGAAATCATCGAGATGACCACCCTCAAGCTCAAGGGCTTGGTCAAGGAGACGGCGCGCGAGCTAGTTGCCAAGGCCCACCTGAAAAAGGGCGATATCTATGCGCACAACGGCGAGGTCGAAAAGGCTCTCGCCGCCTATGCCGTGCTTCCGGCCGAATACGCGGCCGAGCCGGTTTTGGTGCAAAACAGCTATATCCGCACCGCCGAGTTGGTGCAGAAGGAGCAGGGCACGACAGCGGCCATCGCCGCGTACAAGGATGCCATCGAAAAGGTTGAAGACAAGCTCTTTCAAGCCCGCACACAGCTAACGGTCGCCCTGATGCTTTTCGACCAGGACGAATACCTAAAGTCGGCGCAAGAGTACGATATATATATCAATGCCTACGGCGATGTGGCTCAGCGCATCGGCTTTGACCGCTACAAGGTTCTCTTTCGCATCGCCCAATGTCACCAGGAATATGGGCGGCAGATTCGCAGCGAGGACCCGGCTAGAGCGGACGAGGATATCGCCAAGGCGCTCGAAAGCTACGACCAACTCTTGAGCGAGCGCGAGGACAATGTCCTGATACCGGACGTGCTTTTTAACGCCGGCTTTGCCAACCAACTCCTAAAGAAAGACGAAGCGGCGCAGCCGTTATACCAGCGGTTAGTCGATGAGTATGCGGACCATCCGGCGGCTCCCAACGGCCTTTTGCAGTTGGCTCGCATAGCCTATGCCGCATCCGAACTCAAACAGGCCGAGGAGATCTATACGTCCTTCCTCAACCGCTTCCCAGATTCGGAACTGCGCAATACGACGCGGATGGAGTTGGGCCTTACCTACAAGCGCCTCGAGGATACAGATAGCGCCATCGCCGCCTATGAGACGGTGGAAGCGGATTGGGATAAGTGGCCTACCGTGCAGGTCGAGTTGGCCGAGCTGTACATGGGCAAACAAGAGTACGAAAAGGCGCGCAAAGCACTATCTCGCGCCTTGGATCGAGCCGGCGACAACACCCTAAGAGGCCAGATGCACTATACCTTGGCACGGGTGCATTTCGCCGAGGACAATTTCGCCGATGCGATAGATGCTTGGGGTCAAGCTATTACGCTGAATCCGCCCGTACACATCCTGCAAAATTCGCTGCTGGCTCGCGGCGGTGCGTACTACGAGGTTGCCAAACAGCAAGACGCTGTCGGCGACACGGCCCAGGCCCGCATAAGCTATGAGGCGTCGTTGGATGATATGAAGGCCCTGCTCGAAAGCGATCCCGCGCCCCAGATAAAGGATAGCGCCTTCCGCACGCTGGGGGCGGGCATGATCCGCTTGGGGCGGCAAGAAGAGGCGGCTAGCTACTACCAAGAGCTCATCGCCGCGTCGGACGACCCGCAGGAACAGGCGACCTTTAGCATGCTCCTGACCGAGCTGTACTACGATCAGCAGGACTTTGTCCAAGCCGAGAAATTCGCTCGCCAGCTCCTCGACATGCAGTTTGAAGACGACAATCAGGCGGGTTACTACCGTAAAGAACGCGCCTATTCCATTATCGGCAACGCGCTGCTGCAGCAAAAGAAGTACGAGGAAGCCGCCCGCATCTTTGCCCAAGGTCTCAAGCGCTATCCGAATTCGGGCGAGAGCGGCAACTTGGCCTTCTCCAAGGGTTTTGCCGAAATCAGCTACGGCGACTACGAGACAGCAGCCAAGAGCTTCAAATCCTTTGTTGACAAATATCCGCGCAACGCCAACCGCATTCACGGCCAGTACTATCTGGCCCACAGCCTCCAAGCCCTGACGCGGTTTAAGGAGGCCGCAGCCGCTTTTACCGAACTGGTCGAGCGTTATCTCCAGTCCCAATACGAGGAAGAAGCGCTTTTTCTCATTGGCGAAAACTACTACAACGAGCAGGCCTTTGCCGAGGCCGTGACCGCGTACCAAGCCCTCTTGGCCAAATATCCCCAAGGGCCATACGGCGGGTCGGCGCAGTACGCGTTGGCTTGGTCCTTTGTCGAACAAGAGGAGATGGAGCAAGCAGTAGGCGCGATGCAAGACCTAGTTGCCAATTACCCCGAGAGCGAATTCGCCCCCAAAGCGCAGTTTACCATTGGCGACTACTACTACAATATCCAGTCTTACGACGAGGCTATGGCGGCCTACGAGAAAGTACTCAAGCTATATCCCAACTCCGAGGAGGCGTCACGGGCCACAACTTTAGTGGAAGAGCTAAGCGAGATCCAAGCCAGCTTTAGCTACAACGAGGCCATGAAGCTCTTTGAAGCCAAGGACTACGAGCGGGCCGTGCCAGCCCTACAGGAAATTATCCGCGATTACCCCGGCACCTATACGGAATTGGCTGCGTACTGCAACTTGGGGCTGGTCTATGAAATCACGCGCCAGTGGTCGCAGGCGGTGGAAAACTATCAGGTAGTAGAAGAAAAGGGTGGGGACAAGCCGGAAAACGCCGACGTGGTCAGTTTTGCCAAGCTGCACCGAGAATGGATTGTGGAAAACCGGCTCTAGTGAGCTTTTAACGCAACGCAAAGTAGGACACAATACCGGGAGGTTGTAATGGAGCAGAATTTTTTAGTTGACCAGTTTTTCAAAGGCGGGCCTATCATGTGGCCTCTGTTGCTCTGCTTGCTGATCGCCCTAGCCATCATCATAGAACGGCTGTGGCGTCTGCTGACGGTCCCGGGCGAAGAGGAAGCCGAACAGCAGCTCAACGAGGCCGAGGAAGTGCTCAGAAGCCAAGGCGAAGGCGGAGCCGTTGAGTTGTTTCGCCAGGGCAGTGGCGTGCTCAACTTCATCTTCGCTGCGTTGGTGAAGCGCTACGATACCTTGGTGCTGGAAAATCGCACGGACCTAGAGGACATGCGCCAAGAGTTGATCTTGGCCACTGAGGAGGCTGGCGAGATGTACTTAGGCCGTCTGCTCAACGCGCTCGGAACCATTGGCGTCCTTTCTCCGCTGATGGGGTTGTTGGGCACGATCATGGGTATGATTAATGCCTTCGACGCGATTGCCCGCGCCGGGGCTGGCGATCCGGCGGCTGTGGCCAGCGGCATCTCCGAGGCCCTGATAACGACGGCCAGTGGCCTCATCGTCGCCATTCCGACCATCATCTTCCACCGCTATCTCTCTGGCCGTGCGGAAAAGGTCTTCAAGAGCGTGGAGCTATACTGCCACGCCTTTGCCAATACCCTGCTGGTGCGCTTCCAAGCCAGTCAGCAAGAGGCCAGCTAGGCAGAAAGAGACGCGGCAATGCGGCAGAGACGAAAGAGCGGATTCGGCAAAAGTGCCTTCAAGACCTCGGAAAACCCGGATCTGACTCCGCTGATCAACTGCATGTTCTTGCTGTTGGTTTTCTTCATGGTGGCGACCACCTTCGTCAACCCTAAGGGCCTGAGCGTAGATCTGCCGGGTGGCGAAGGCGAGTCGCGAGCGACCAAGGACATGAACATCGTGATTGACCCGGATCAGACGATCCAGGTCAACGGCGAGATCACGGATAAGGCGAGATTGGCGGAAAAAATCCGCCAAGTCATTGAGGCCGACAACACCAAGAACGTGATCTTGGAGTCCGCGCGCTCAATACCGCACTCCTATGTGGTGCAGGTGATGGACATCGCCCGCGGCGAGGGTATTGAGGCCATCGCTTTCGCCAAGAGCGGAGAAGGATAGCGTCATGGCTAGACGGAGACAATCGCTGGCCGAAAAAGCCGGCGAATTTGAGCTGAATCTGACGCCGATGATCGACGCAGTGTTCCTGCTGCTGATCTTCTTTATGACCACTACGGTCTTTGTCAAGGCTACTCAGCTCAAGATCGAGTTGCCCGATTCGGTTCACTACGACCAACTCAAGTCCGAAAAGAAGCTGAATCTGCGCATCTCAAGCGAGGGGCAGCTCGAGATCAACGGGCAGCTTGTGGCTATGGGGCAGCTAGCGAGTTGGTTAGAGCGCGAGAAGGTTCGCAGCGGCTCATCGACGCTGATTATCACTGCGGACGCGGATGCTGCGCACGGCTATATCATCGATGCGATGGAAACGGCCACCATGGCGGGCATAGAAAAGATCGACATCGAAACCGAGGAACCAACCAATTGACAACAGCTAGCAAAAAGGGAGTTGCAATTTTATGAGAGTGAGGTACTTGGCACTCGTCGGAGTAGTGGCGCTTGGGCTAGTCTGGAGTTGCGGAGGATTAGTGCCGCCCCAACTCGAGTACGATCTGCACGTGATGCCCGTCCTGCCCGAGGGCCGTGGCGACTACACCATCGACCCAGACGACAGCTCGATGGTCTTTAGCAAAGAGGGGCTTTTAATCCGGTTGCGGTACCTGAGCGATGCCGAGCTCAACGAGCGCTTCCCGCCCCTGTACGATGGTCGCCACGTCAACCCTTATACCCGGGATGATATCGATCCTGAAAAGGGCTATATCCCTCCGCGGTTTACTGTTTTTGAAGTCGAGGTCATAAATAAGACCTATGCCAAGATCGAATTCGATCCGGCCAAGGCGACCATGGAATCGGGCGGCGAGACCCATCGCTACTACGATCCCGGGCGCGAGGGGGCCGTCGTGTTGGGGGGTAACAGCTTCACCAAGTACTACAAAATGGAGTTGGGCACTTCGGGTAACGAGCGCGAAATCAACTTGGAGCGCATGGGCATTATCTACAAGACGGTCTTTCATCGCCATCGACCGATCTTCCGCGATAGTAGCCAAAAAGGCATGTTAGTCTTCGATCCGTTGTTGCCGGAAAACGACGAGTTGCTGCTCACATTCCACGAGTTCGTGCTTTCGTTTGACGCCAGCGGCAATCCCGAAGAGACCATTGACGTCGAGTTCCGCTTTGCGGTGGACCAAGGAACGAGGGAAGAAGCCAGCGCGGGCGGGGCGGGTTAAAGCCCGGCGCTACTCCATCTGGATAGCACATATGACAGGATATCTCATTGCGAGGAGCTGGACCTTCCGTCTAGCTCCTCTTTTTATGCACAAACCGCTGTTGGCCGGGTTGCTAATTTGGGCCTGCATTAGCTGTGGCGAAGAGCGGCCGGACAATGCCCATCTGTTGGCCAAGGTCGGCACGGTCGAGATTACCGCGGCCGATCTGCGCACCCTTGAGGCCAATCTCAAAGACGCCGCCATGCGCTCGCAGCACCGGGACAACTTGCAAACGCTCATTGACCGCGAGGTGTTGCTTTTAGAGGCCAACGAGCGGGGTTTGCAGCGCGACGAAGAGGTCTTAGCCAAACTTGCCAAGCGCGAAACTAAGGCTCTCGCCGATGCAATGTTGCGGCGCAACGTCACGGCCAAGGTCACGGTGACTGAAGACGACATCGAAAAAGCCTACGCGCGACCCGGGTGGGGAGAAAAGGTCACCACCATGGAGATTTTTGTGCCCAACCAAGAACAGGCGCATCAGGTGCAGGCGCTTTTGGGGCAGGACGAGGATTTTGCGGAAGTGGGCCGTCAATTCGCCGCCGACCTCTATTACGGTGTGCATACCGGTGAGATCCGGCGGATGGCCTATTCGCCCTTCGATAGTCCCCGCGACCTAGCACAAGCGGTCTTCGCCCTGCCCGTGGGCGGCGTGACCGAGCCGATCCCCTTGCACGGAGGATTCATCATTGCCAAAGTGGCGGAGCGTCGTCGCGCTGAATTGGTCGAGGTCGAGGATGGCATCCGCGAGGCGCTCGGCGACGAGCAACAAAAGCAACTGCGCGAATCGTACCTGCGGCACCTCAAGTGGGACTTGGAGACGGTTTTTGACGCTAAGGGCATGGATATTGTAGTAAGCGTCTTACAGGGCGCGGTCCGCTATGCGGATTTGGACGAGACCCAGCGCCAGCGCCCGGTTTATGCTTTCGAGGGCTTGCAGATGGACGTGGCAGAGGTCTTAGAGGCCGTGCGGCCATCGGGCCGACTGTGGCCGGAAGCCACGGCCGACGCCGTCAACGAGAAACTATCTGAGAGTCACTTTCCCACCCGCATCATGGCTCACGATGCCCGGCGCAAGGGTCTCGATAAAACCGAGGCTTTTGCGCGATCTCATGAACTAGCGTTGGGCAATCTGATGCTGATGAAACTGCGCGAGCAGATCTTGGCCGAGGCTCCCGCTCCGACCGAGGAAGAGCTACGGGCCTTCTACGAGGAGCACAAGCACCGCTTTCGCACGCCTCCCCACGCGCAATTAGAGGAAATTTTGCTCGAAACCCCGAGCGAGGCGCGTCAGCTCGCAGCGCAGATTGAGGCGGGTGCTGAGTGGTCGGAGCTGGCCCGCGCCCACAGCCGGCGCCGCAACGCCGAAGATGGCTTCCTGTACGTCTCCGAATCACAGGCCCCTTTTTTGGGGGAGACTTGGATGAACGCGGTGATGAACGCCGAGCTGAACCAACTCCAAGGGCCGATCCAGACTAGGGGAGGCTATTCGATCTTCCGGGTTATCGAACGGTCCCCAGAGGTTTATCACGGCCTAGAGCTAGAACGGGTAAAGAATGCGGTGGAGCGGGATGTGCGGGAGCGCGCCGAGCGGAAGTTCTTCAACAGCTATCTGCACGATTTGCGCCAAAAATACGCCGAGCAGATAGACGTGTACGAAGAGCACTTGCGGTATTTGGACGACGAGTTAGTGCAGAACTGAGCAAACGAGGGGAGTGATTTTTGTCACAGGCCAACGCTCAAGAGCGCTTCGCGGTTATGCCCGCCGACGCCCCTTTTGAACCGGGCTTTAATGCAAAGACCCTGTGGGCGGCGCTCTTCGTCGGCTTTGTGATGCTGCCGGGCGCGATTTACCTCGGGTTGGTGACCGGGATGAGCATGGCCGGGGGGGCCGAATGGGTGACGCTCATTCTCTTCATCGAAATGGCCAAGCGCACCTTCGTATCCCTGCGGACTCAGGAGATTATTATCCTCTACTGGGTGGCCGGTGGCTTGGTGATGATGGGGGGCAAGCTGGGCACCGGAGCCGATCTCTTCGGCGGCCCATTCGGCGTGTTGATCTGGGATCAATATTTGATCCAATCGCCCCAGGCCGACGGACTGGCCGAACACATTCCGACCTGGGTCGTGCCCCCGCGTGGTTCAGAGGCCCTCTTAGAGCGCAGCTTCCTAGACAGCGCGTGGCTCAAGCCCATCGTCATTCTCCTCTGCGCCGTCGCACTGCAACGCGTCAACGCCCTGTCGTTGGGCTACGTGCTCTTCCGCATCACCCACGACATCGAGCGTCTTCCTTTTCCTATGGCATACGTGCAGGCCGGCGGTGCCACTGCCCTTGCCGAGACCTCGGCCAAGCAGGAGGGCTGGCGCTGGCACGTGTTCAGCACGGGGGCCTTTATCGGGGCAGTGTGGGGCGTATTCTACGTGGTGGTGCCAACGCTATCGTCGGTCTTTTTGACCGAAACCGTGTCGATTTTGCCGATTCCCTTCATCGACTTCACCGTGCCGCTAAAGGCGGTTTTGCCCGCCGCAGTCATCGGCTTGGCCACGGATTTGATCCACGTGTTATTCGGCCTCGTGCTGCCGTTCTGGGTCGTAGTAGGGGTGTTTGCCTCGTCGATCTTGGTCAACCTGGTCGCCAATCCCATCCTCTATGCCTACGGCATCCTGCACACTTGGGAGCCAGGCATGTCGTCGATCCCCACTCAGATCGCCAACACCTTTGACTTCTGGTTGAGCTTTTCGCTGGGTGGGGCTATCGTAGTCGCGGTTGTGGGTTTTTATACGGCAGGTAAAGTCTTGCTCGCCGTCGGCAAGGAGCGCGCGCCGAATCGGGAAGCAGACCGGGGACCCAATCCCGAGCGCGGCGACATCCGCATTGTCATAGCCTTGGGAATCTGGGCGGTGAGTACGCTGGGCTTCGTGCTGATGGTGTACTATCTGGTGCCCGATTTTCCTTGGTGGATCACCGCGCTCTTTGGCTTTGTGTGGACGCCGATCTACTCGTACATCGGCACGCGGATGATCGGCCTGACCGGGTCTCCGCAGGGAGTGACTTTTCCCTATCTGCGCGAGGCCAGCTTCTATTTGTCCGGCTACCAAGGGGCCGGGATCTGGTTCGCGCCGGTGCCGATCTTCCAGTGGGGTTACGAGGCGCAAGTGTTCAAGCAGCTAGAACTGACGCGCACCCGCTTTGGCAGCATCGTCAAGATGACGGCCCTGACCTTGGCCGTGATGTTTGTGTGTAGCTTTCTGTTCTGGTCGCTGATATGGAAGTTAGGGCCGATTCCCTCCTCGGCGTACCCGTTCGTGCAAAAGATGTGGCCCTTCCACGCCACCATGCAGGCGTTTTGGGCCAAGTCAACGCTGCCGGGCGCGGGCCAGAGCTTGGTGACGCAAATTATTCGCTGGGATTATATCGGGATTGGGCTGGTTTTTAGCGGCGCATTGTACGCGTTGTTGAGTACACTTAGCGCACCGCTGGGAATCTTTTATGGCTTTGTCGCCGGCCTCGGCGGCTGGCCGCACTTTGCCATCCTCAACTTCGTCGGTGCCCTGCTGGGCCGCTTCTACTTGCAAAAGCGCTTTGGCCCTGAGCGCTGGTACGCGTACGCGCCCATTGTGCTGGCCGGGTACTCGTGCGGCGTGGGTCTGATTGGCATGACGTCCATTGCCATTGCGCTGATTTCCAAGGCCGTGTCGCAGGTCGTGTTCTGAGGAGCAGCCCGGTGAGTCGCGCACTGGTGTGCATGGCCCTGTTGGCACTTGGTTGCGGCCAAAAGAACCCGGGGCAAGTAAGCGAAGACCGCGTGGTTGCGCCCACTTCGCCCGAAGAGGCTCCTGCTGCCGAAGAGGCTAGCGAAGTTACCGAGGTCAACAAAGCCGATCACGCCATGGTCCTCGTGCCCGAAGGTCTCTTTGTGATGGGTTGGGAAGCGGGTGACCCAGACGAGCGGCCGCCGCATCAAGTTTTTCTCTCCGCGTACTATATCGACCAGTTCGAGGTCACCATAGGATTGTACCGACGCTGCGTGGAGGACGACGCCTGCGAAGAGCCCGCCTATGCCCCTAACTGTAATTGGGACAAAGACATAGACGACACGCACCCTATCAACTGCGTCAACCGCCAAAGTGCGTTTGACTATTGCGCGTGGGCTGGCTTGCGGCTGCCGACGGAAGCCGAGTGGGAGAAGGCCGCGCGCGGAACCGATGGGCGCATATATCCTTGGGGATACGAGTTGGAAGGAGACGAGGCCAACTTTCGCTTTATCGCCGGGGCGACCGAGCCGGTGGGCAGCCGACCCCAAGGGGTGTCGCCGTATGGAGCACACGACATGGCGGGCAACGTGTGGGAGTGGGTGTCCGATTGGTACGGGGACACGTACTATGCAGAGAGTCCACGGGACAATCCGCAGGGGCCGTTGCGCGGGGAGTTTGGGGTGTTGCGGGGTGGGTCGTGGTGGTTTGAGAAAGAGTCTCTGCCCGCGGCAAATCGGGAAGCCTATAATCCGCTGTTGACTGACATAGACATTGGGATCCGGTGTGCGCGGGATTTTTGAGTTGGGTGTTAGGTCAATCCTGCCATTGCTCGTCGCGCTGGCAGGCTGTGGCAAAGACCCGGTAGCGCCGGTTGTTTTGGAAGAGGGCGTTGTCATTGCGTCGTCGGCCGACATCGCGGCCCTTAGGGAAAGGGGAGGCGATGCGTACATCATCGACGGCGACTTGCAAATCGTCGGCAGTAGCTTAGTCGCATTGACGGGTTTGGAAGGGCTGCGGCGCGTCGAGGGCAGTGTAGAGATTTGGTTTAACGACCGCTTGGAAAGTCTAACGGGACTCGAAGGACTTGAAAGCGTCGGAGCGGGGCTAGGTCCGGCGGATGCATCACCGCCCTTACCCACGCCCGCGGCCGGCAAGGCCGCTCACGTGGTGGAAGGGTTGTTGATCTTTGAAAACAAGGCCCTGCGCTCGCTCAAAGGACTGGAGAACTTGGCCTCTGTCAGCGGGGGCTTGGCGCTCGTCCGCAATGCGTCGCTTGCATCCCTGACAGACATGCCGCATCTCGTGGAGATCGAAGGCAGCGTGGACATCTGGTTCAACGGAGCGCTGCAAAGCCTAGAGGGCCTGCACCACTTGGCCCGTGTGCGGGACTTTTTGGAAGTCAGCGGCAACGGAGCGCTGCAAAGCCTAGACGGGTTGCGCGGCATCAGCCACGTTGGGATGGATTTGATCATCAGCAACAACGCACTGCTGCCCCAATCCGAGGTGCGGGCCTTTACCGAGCGGATGGTAGCCGAGGGATTTGCGGGGGCGGTGATCGTCGGGGACAATCTGGCCGATTAGCAGCCCTTCACTTCCGCACTAGGCGGATGCGATGGTTGCGCGTATCGGCGATATAGAGATTGTCGTCTGGGTCGAGTTCGATGCCGTAGGGGCGGCTGAGCAGGGCGGCCTGCGGATCGCCGCCATCACCCGTATCGCCGGATTTGCCGCACTGGCCGGCTACGGTGTAGAGTGCGCCGTCGAGGTCGATGTAGCGCACGCAGTGATTGAAGGTGTCGGCGAAAAAGACCCGGCCTTCGGAGCTGATGGCCACGTCGCAGGGCCAGTACAGGGAAACTGCGAGCGCGGCGGTCCCGTCTTCGCTGTTCCCAGGCTCGGGTGGAGAAGTGTAGTCAGCGATGGAGCCGATGGCCCGCGCGTCATTGCCGGCGATGGTGGTGATGATGCCGGTGGCTGCGTCAATTTTACGGATGCGGTTGTTGAAGGTGTCGGCGAGGTAGAGATTGCCGAATTCGTCGGTGGCGATGCGGCTGGTGGGTGGAGCAGCTTGGCCTATCGGAGCGTAGATCTGGGCTTGGTCGGCGGGACCGCCATCGCCGGAAAAACCCGGTTCGCCCGTGCCGACGACCGTGCGGATGGTGCCGTCTATATCGACCATGCGGATGCGCTGGTTTTCTTGGTCGGAGATGTACATGCGTCCGAGTGGATCGAAGGCGGTAGCGCTTGGCAAGTTGATCGTCGCTAAAGCCGCAGGGCCGCCGTCGCCGCTGTAGGTGCGCTCGCCGGTGCCGCAGATCGGCTCGATATAATCGGAGGCAAAGTCGTAGCGCAGGATCATCGAATTGTGCCAAGCCGTGAGTATCAGGCGTCCGAGCGGGTCAAAGGAGATATGGGTCGGATGGTTGAGGCCGACCTCGCGCGCTCGGCCAGCCGGAGCGTCGCCGAGTTCGCCGGTACCGATCAGGGTGCTGATGCGGCCATTGGTGACCACGCGGACGCGGTGGTTGTTCCAATCGAGGATGTAGAGCCGCCCGTCGGGGCCGTAGGTCAGGTCTTGCGGCAGGTAGAAGAGCGCTTGACGCAGCGTTGGTTCTTCGGGGCCTTTGCCGGCGTCGCCAGTTCCGGCAAAGGTTTCGATGCGTCCGTAGGGGCCGCTAGGGCCAGTGGGCGCTTCTCCACAGGCGGACAGGATGAGTAAGAGCGCTAGGTAGATCATGGCAAGACGACTCGGCGGATGCGGTGGTTGTATGTGTCGGCAATATAGAGCTGACCCTGCGGGTCAAAGTCAAGCCCGGCAGGTCGGTTGAGGGCCGCGCTGAGGGCCGGTCCGCCATCGCCGGAAAATCCTTCCTCGCCGCTGCCAGCAACAGTCTCAAGGATGCCGGTCGCTAGGTCGAGGGCGCGGATGCGATGGTTGAATTCGTCGGCAATGTAGAGCCGACCATCGGGACCAAAAGCCAAGTCGCGCGGGTTGTTGAGGGATGCGCTGAGAGCTGGGCCGCCGTCGCCGCCACTGTCTGCCGCACCCGTTCCAGCCACCGTTTCGATGAGGTCGCGGTCAAAGTCAACGCGGCGGATGCGGTGGTTGAGGGCGTCGGCGATGTAGAGCCGATCCTGCGGACCAAAAATTAAGCTGCCCGCTGGCGGCGGGTTGGCCCCAGCCGGCATGTGCAACTGGGCGTCGCGCGGGCTGCCACCGTCGCCAGCGAACCCGGCCACGCCGGTACCTACGACGGTGGTGATAATGCCGTCGGGATCTATTTTGCGCACTCGCTGATTGCGCTGATCGAGGATGTACAGCTCGCCATCGGGGCCTAAGACCGTTTGCGGCGGCTGACTCAGCAACGCGTCGCGAGCCGGTCCGCCGTCGCCGGCAAATCCCGGACCTGCACCGCAGATGACTTGGACCAGCCCGGTCTGCGGGTCGTACAGGCGCAGCTTGTGATTGTGCCAAGCCGTCAGCAGCAGGGTGCCGTCGGCGAGCGGCAGGATATGGGTCGGGTGATTGAGGTGGACCTCGGTGCCGGGTGCGCCGGGAGGTACTTGATCGGATTCGTCGTAAGGGCCGTCGCCGACGAAGTCCGTGCCAATGACGGTGACGAGGGTACCCTCTGGGGTCACGCGGCGCACGCGGTGGTTGTTCCAGTCGAGGAGGTAGGGCTGACCCGAGGGGGTGAAGGTGAGATCGACGGGCCAGTACAGGGTGGAAGTTAGCAGCGGTTGATCGTCGCCATTAAAGCCAGCTTCGCCCGTGCCGGCCCAGGTGCAGATGGTGCCGGGGGCGTCCGTGCAGGCGGCGGGGAGGTAGTCGGGGCTGGTGCTTTTGGAACAAGCCGTCAGCAGGAGCGCGAGGATAAGAGGTATGAAGCGGTTCGTGGACATAGTTCAGTACGTTGAGTTGAACAAGTAAATATACAAAAAAATGGATAATGTAAATCATCGACTGAGCAGGGGTGGTACAACGTGACTTTGCGCTCGGCCGTGGTGGGGATTGTGGTCGTGATGGCCATTGTCATGGGGGCACCCTATTCGATTTGGATGGTGCGCTCTTCAGAGATTACGTGGTCGTACTTTCCGACTAGTGCCGGCTTTTGCTTTGTGGTGGTTCTGCTGGCGAATGCGCTGGTGCGGTGGGTGCGGCCCGCGTGGTCGTTGCGGCCCGCCGAGTTGGCCATCATTGTGATTATGGGCTTGGCGGCGACCGGGATTCCGACCTTTATCGTCGGCACCTTGCTGGCGATCATTTCATCGCCGTACTACGGAGCCACTCCGGAAAACGATTGGGCGGGCAATATCCATCCCTACCTGCCCGATTGGATCGTGCCCCGCGCCGACGGCGACGCCATGCGTTGGTTCTACGAGGGGCTGCCCAAGGGGCAAGCCCTGCCGTTTGATGTCTGGATCGGGCCGTTGTTTTGGCTGTTGAGTCTGATCCTGACCGTGTATTTCGCCTGCTTCTGCCTGGTGGTGATCTTTCGCCGCCAGTGGGTCGAGCACGAGCGGTTGGTCTTTCCGCTGATGGAGATGCCGAGGTTGCTAATCGACGACGACGGGCGGGCGATTGTGCGCTCCAAGGGATTTTGGATCGGCGCGGCGATTCCACTGGGAATGATTCTGTTCAACATCATTGGCTCGTTCTACATCGGCTTTCCCAAAATCAACTTCAATCACGCTGTTAATCTGCAACTGAGCCGGGAGTTTCCCACCATTAGTCTGATGCTCTACTTCCCGGTGATCGGCTTTATGTACCTAGTGAGCACCAGCGTCTCGTTTAGCATTGTGTTCTTTTATTTGGTAGCCGTGGTGCAAGAGGGGATTACCAATCGCATCGGGTACGACGTGACGCGGCCTGATGCTTTCGTCTGGGGAATGCAGTCGCTTTCTTGGCAGGCGTGGGGCGGATTTACGGCGATGGTACTGTTGAGCTTGTGGATGGCGCGGGGGCATTTAGTGGCGGTCGTGCGCCAAGCCTTGGGGGGACGGCGGACTATAGACGACAGCGAGGAAATGGTTTCCTATCGCACGGCGGTTTGCGGATTCATGGCCGCGTTGGTCTATATCATCGGCTGGTTGTGGCGGTCCGGGATGGATCTCCACATTGCCGCGCTCTTTGTCTTTGGCGTGTTGGTCGCTTACTACGGCATTACGCGACTGGTGGTGCAGGCCGGGGTCTATTTTTTGACGCCGCCAGTGGGTGCTCAGGCTTTTGCGCTGGCGATAACCGGCACGAGTATCGGCGGGCACAATTTGGTGGCGTTGGGGGTTTCCTATACTTGGTTCGGGGATGTGCAATCGCTTTTTATGCCGGCGGCGGCGCACGGCGCACGGCTCGGCGAACTGTACCGGATTCGCCGGTCGATGGCTCTGGCGCTGGGCATTGCTGCGGTCGTGGGCTTTACCACCTGTCTTTATTTCGTCCTCTCGCTGTGCTACAAATACGGCGCGGGCAATTTTGGCTCTTGGTACTTTATCGCCGGCGGTGGTGCCGGGGGCATGGCATACAACGGGGTGATCCGCCACTTCAACGATCCTTGGCCAACTGACTGGAACAAGCTGTCGTACTTTGGGATCGGCATGGTGGTGTACTCAATTTTGGCCTTCCTCCAGTATCGCTTGCACTGGTGGCCGCTGCACCCGGTGGGCATTGCGGTAGCCCCGCTGTGGATGACCCGACTCATTGCGTTTTCGGTCTTTCTGGCATGGGTGGCCAAGAGTGCGATTATGCGCTATGGCGGCGTTGCGGCATACCGTCAGGCGCGGCCGTTTTTTATGGGATTGATCGCTGGGTATTTCTTGGGGATTGGATTGTCGTATTTGGTGGATATTTTCTGGTTTATGGGCGAGGGGCACGCGTACTTTCATGGGTGAGTGGCGTTTGCGACAGCGGCTATGTGGGTGAGGCCCTTAAGCCCGATTGTCTTCATACTTCGGAATTAGTGGATTTACTGGACATCGGTAAAATCTATCCGAAACTTGTATTCTGTCATATTACTGTTCCAATTATTATCAACAAACGTTTCGATTTGGATTAACCGAATTGAAAAGCCGCAGTATTCATTCAGGTATCGAATAGCCTTCAGAAGTTGAGGTTTAAAACCCTCGTCCATAATTATCCCAGTCTTTGGCAAAATACGAACAAGCCTATCTTTGATGTCATTGTTCGTGAGGAAGTCCTCAAATCCTTCGCAATGTATACTCTCGGTAGCCTTATCCGTGATCTTGCCCAGAAATTTTTTATGGTAATTTCGGACCCAATTAAGATTGATGTTCTGGAATTGCAAATCAGCGATGTAGCGAATTAATTGTCCGTGGGTGTCGAGCGATGTACCACCGATTTTGAGTTCGCATGGCAGTAACGCACCATCGTCGCGAATATAGAGGATATCAACTCGTTGTTCTTCATCACCCGGTTGGAATTCGACTCCTACCAATCTGTAGCCTTTTTCGGGAAAATCTGGCCAGATGTTGGCTCTACGAAGAACTAGTTTAAGATGGTCTTCTTTCCATCCAAGGTCATTTTTGAGTCTGACGAGGGTTTTCATGCGGGCATAATCTGCTGGATTTTCGCACAAGGCAGATGGCGTGATCCCGAACATGATAGGTTGGGGCATATTGGGGACCCCCTTGATGAAATAGAGCGACTTCATAACTGCTCTCTCCTTTGGGGCTTTGTTTGTTGCGTAAAAAAAAACGGGTAGGCCTTTTGGGCTCCTGACCGTGCGGCGGTATCGTTTGCAAGTCGCGCATTAACAAGCCGGTTTAGACTCATCCCTTGCTCGGCTGCTTGTATGGCAAGGGCGCGATTTCTCCGGTAGCTTGTATGTCTGCCAGACACTCATGCACAAGGTGCTGGATGCCGGACAAAGTCCCGGCAGGCGTAGGGGCTAGCCAGCTCAGCGATGGAAATTCAGCGCATGGCTCCACATGTTCGTTATCTTCAGCCGACCACGTGATGCGGTAGATGTAATGGTCATTCATTGTCCAAACGATTCGATTCTTCTTGGCTTTTACAGCGGCGATAATCTAGGTAAGCAGCTTATACGATCCAAGCACATGATTGTTTACAACTGACTACGGACATACCCCAAGCCATCGGCGAACTTTGTCAGCAGTTGGCAATTGTGCCCCGTCAGTTCGTTTTCAATATCCGGATTCGCAAAATCTTTGGAGTTCTTGGTAATGAAACAGCGAAACTCCTCGGATGCTGTAGTCAGATGATCGAGAATCGATGCATAAACTATCGAGTCTTGCGGCGAAAGATCGAGACTCTTTTGGAATGTTATCGCGGCTCTGATAATACTCAAACCTATGGGTATCACTTCAACAGTCTGTAAAATTCTTTCCTGAGTATCATCGAGTCGAAGCTTCTCTTCCTCACCACTTCTGCGCAATAAATCTGTCAGCTCCTGAAACTCATCCGATGACTCTTGGTAAGGTTTTGAACGAGAGAGTTCATGAATAGCCGTAATGAGTTGTTCATGCAGCCCTAGTCTTTGCTTTGAACGACGCACCCACGCTTCATACGGTTCTCCAATACTGAAGGCGGGTAACACCAAACAAATATCTCCTGACTCTGATAGGCTCAAGAGTTCCAAGCAACTTTCATGTTCTTCTTGGAGAAAAGCGAGTTCAAGGACAAAATTTGATTCTACATACACAATCATACTATATCTTCAATCGCAACAGAACCGTATGCAATCGCTTCGTATAAACCTGAGTCAAAGAGCCATTGGAGATTTGGGTCAACTGAGTCTTGTTGCAAATCTGTACGAACCATATCTTCCAGCCACGAAATCGTAAGCAGTTCGAGTCCATACCCGCTCAGGTTGTTAAGAGAGTGGGTTGACTTAAGATATGGTGCCAGTATTTTCGCGGCCTCTATTTTGTAGTCAGGTTTTGCCAGACTATTCATAGACGTGGTGTCTGTCCACAGATAGAAAAAGTCAGGGAGCACGAGCAAGAAGTAAGGCACATGCGGTATGAACGAATGAGTCAATAAATTGTGACGCATACGGGTGACCCACTCAGCGGATGCACCAAGTTTGTTTTTGATTTCGACGACAAGTTGGAGCTTCCTATCTGGACTGTACACCGCAATATCGACGCGTCTTATTGTATGAGTTTCCACAGTATGAACCTCCATGTATGACTGAACTACAACTCCCTGAGAAACTCCCAAATGGATTTCTTAGCGAGCCCCGTAGCCATTTTTTACCTCTGTGAATCAAAGTACTTCCCATGTCGAACCCGGTCAAGCAAATCAAGCCATGAGAAGTAAGCGGAAGGACACGCGTATTTTCACGGTTGAATGCTGCTCGGCACATCGACGAGGAGTTGGCGTCCATTTAGCGGCTGCACCGGCCGATTGTTGTCGTGGACGATAGCCGTAAATGCGGCGATTTGCGCTCCAGATAATTCAATGGGAGTCGTCAGCACAAACCATTTGACGCCTTCTGAACAGGGGGGCGTCGTCAACGAACCATCGTAGCGATAGGAAGACCTTGCGCTCGGCAATAAGTCGCCCGCGTCAACAGAGATCTGCTCAATGTGTTGCTCTGCGCTTGGGGTGCTTGGTAAATGTGCCCAGAGCGGATTGAATGCGGCGTGGTCCTTACCGCGCTCAATGAGTACCCCAATGACCGCCAACGCGCCGTCCTTACTTTGGTGAACGAGGTGCATTTCCATAGCAAACGGTTTGCCAGCCACGGTATGTTCGCTCGGTGCGTGGAAATGGAATTGTAGCAGCTCATACCTCGTACTATCCACCTCAATCCAGTTTCCTTTAGGGAACGCCACTTCAATCGTATGGCCATTGTTGTGGATATTCAGAGCTGCTGGTTGGTAGTTGAAGGCGATAGCTGGAAACTCTACCGACGTGGGGTTTACAAGGTCGATCGGCGATTGGTGCGTCCCCTTAGCGCAGAGGGCATATTCTGGGCTGAGCTGCCCCCAAACGGCGGGTCCGTTCTCGGTGCCGTAGCCCCACTCGATCTGGTCGGGATGGGATGACGCATTCCCTGACTCTGCGTAACTATTCATACAAGAAGCAAGACAAATCATACCGATAACCTTGAATCTATTCATTTTCCTCTCCTTTTGGTTTGAAAATTAAAAAAACAAAAGCTCCTAGTGCAGTAAAACACTAGGAGCTTCGTTCTGCGGGACGGCCGTCGGGATCAATTGTCCAATAAGAGCTTGAGCATTCCCACGCAGAGTGCGACTAGTAAGCCGATCACCCAACGCTGGGTTTTCTCGATGTTTCCCAGTCGTTTATCGATTTGCTCGACAACTCCGTCAAGCCGCCCGATTAGTGTGGCGTGCGTTAAAAGCATCTGTGTAGTCGTTTCCGGCGTCGGTTCTTTCGTCGATTCCATGGTCTTGTCTCCCCAGCCGAGATTAGTGGATGCTTTTCCGGCACAATCTCATGTCCTCCCTTGCTGAGATGGTAAGGGATAGAGGATTGTTTTGCAATGGCTCCTCCCGCGCTTGAACCCCCCTCGCCGATACCCTATCTTGACAGCCGCTCGTCTCATTCTACAGAAGAAGCGAATTTCATGGCCAAACCCAAACTACTTAATGCGTTCTTCTTGGTGTTTGCTGCCGCGATGATTGTGGTCGTCGGTTTTGGCGATCCGGGAGCAGTCAATCGCGCGGTAAATGATTTCTTCGGTTGGGCACCCAATCCGCCCGTAGAGGCGCGGATGGTAGATCCCGCGCAAGCCGCCGAGCTTCGCGCCTTGGTCTCCGGCATTGAGGAGGTGGACATTGCCGCTGAGATCGTGCGCTTTGCGGCCTTTGGCTCGCGGGTGCCGGGTTATGCGGGGGAGCGGCAGGCCCGCGAGTACGTGCGTCAGCGGTTTGAGGCGTTGGGGCTGGAGGACGTGCAGAGCGAGGCATTTAAGGTGGCCGTGCCCATAGATCGCGGCGGCGAGCTGGTAGTGCAAGGCGGCGACAGCAAGCGGCTCTACAGCTTGTGGCCCAATGGCGTGCGCACGCCCTCGTTGGGGCCGGATGGCGTGCGCGGCCCTATGATCTACGGAGGTCAAGGTGCGCTTGAATCATTGGACGGCCAGCCCGTGCAGGGCAGCGTCGTGCTGTTGGACTTTGCCTGCGGCCAAAACTATCTCCACGCCGCATCGCTGGGGGCCAAGGCCATCGTCTTCTTCGACAACGGCGGCGTCAACCGCGAGCAGGCCGCGGACAAGTTTCTCAAGGTGCCGGTTGACATCCCGCGATTTTGGCTCGAGCGGCAAGATGCGCTCGATCTGTTGGCGCGCCTGCAATACGGGCCGGTTGACGTCCACTTGAATGCGCGGATGGATTGGGAAGGGGTGGAAGCGCACAACGTGTATGGCTACCTGCCCGGATCGCCAGAGATGCTGCCGGCCAAGAGCCGCGAAAAGCCGCAGGCGTGGCAGGATCAAACCATCGTCATCCAAGCCTATTACGACGCCATCTCGGTAGTGCCGGCCCTCGCCCCAGGAGCGGAAAATGCGGCTGGTATCGTCGCTCTACTCCAGCTAGTGGAACTGCTGAAAGAATATCGCCCTCATTACTCGGTGCTCTTTTTGGCGACCTCTGGGCACTTTGAGGGCTTGTCTGGGATCAACGATTTCCTCTATCGGCACAGCCGTCGCAGCGACTATTTCCGCGAGCGCATGAGTGAAGCCGAGCGCATCGACTTCGACCTGATGTTATCGCTGGACCTGTCGAGCCACGCCGACCGCACGGCCAGCTTTGGCATGGGCACCTTCTACAATCCCAAGTGGCGCACTGACAACTACGTCAAATACATGTTGACGCCCTATTCCAAGCGGCTGAGTCTGGCGGTCGAAG
>JAJDYK010000194.1 GCA_022825185.1 Candidatus Latescibacterota bacterium
GTCTCCCAATCGCGGCTGGTGATGCCATCGGGGCCGTATTGCACTTGTTCTTTGAGGGTCCAACTGGCGGCCTGCAACACGCCGCCTTCGAGCTGGTTGGCCAAGCCGTCGGGATTGACGATTTGACCAGCGTCGCCAGCAATAGCGGCGTTTTCGAGGTGGATCTGACCGCTTGCTGTATCTACTGCGACAGCGAAGACGACAGCGACATAGCACTTGGCGTTTTTGTATTGGGCAAAACCGAGACCTTGGCCGCGCCCCCGACCATTGCCGCGCACGCCAGAACGCCAGTTGGCTTCTGTGGCGGCAGCTTCAATGACAGCGCGGGCGCGTGGGTCTTCGAGGTGGCGCAGGCGGAATTCTACAGGGTCGGCGGCCGCGGCATAGGCCAGTTCGTCCATAAAGGATTCGATGGCGAAGACATTGGCGAAGGCACCCAATCCTCGGAGTGCCGAAGTGCGCAGCGGCGAGTCGGGCACGAAGTGCTTGACGACGCGGCGGCGAGCAAAGGCATAGAGCGGGTCGGCGTTGCGGTGGATCCCGCCGTGGGAGCCCTTGCCGGGGCTGGGTGTCGGTGGGGGTAGCGGGTCGGCGAGGTAGCGAGCGGCGAGCAGGTTAGAGGCACCGTCGATTGGTCTGGGGCGGCCCGAATGAGTGTAGCTCCAGACGTCGTGATTCCAATCGCAGATCTGACCCGCAACGTCGAGACTGGCCTGAGTCTTGACGACCATAGCGGAGCCATAAGCCTCCCAAGCGTGCTCGTCGGCGCGAGACCATTTGAGTAGCACGGGACGGCCGGGTAAGGCGTGGGCTAGGAGCGCGGCGTCAAGGGCTACGTCGTCGGCACCGTTGTGGCCGTAGCAGCCAGGCCCTTCGCAGTGGAGAACGCGGACTTGCTCGTCAGCCAAGCCGAGGGCGGAAGCGAGAGAGCCGCGCAAGGGATAGGCACCTTGGGTATGGCTCCAGACCTTGAGGTGATCGTCCTGCCACAGGGCAGCGGCGGCGGCCGGCCCCAAGGCCGCGTGCATGTGATAGGGGCGGTAATAAGTTGCGTCGAGGGTTTGCACGGTGCTGGGTGGGGCTTTGATCGGTGGAACGGGCCCGTCCTGCGGAACGCCATCGACGACGAGGAAGTCTTGAGATGGTTTGGCCAGCAGGTCGGTGTAGAGCGTGTCTGACGAGGGCAAAGGGGCTGGATGCCAGCGCGCGCTTTGACGTAGCGCGACCGCGGCTTTTTCGGCTTGCTCTTCGCGCTCGGCTAATACGCCAATGAAAGAGCCGTCGCGGATTATAGCGAGGACGCCGGGTAGGTCGGCAGCAGGGCCTTCGTCAAAGGTCGCCAAGGTAGCGGCGTAAGTCGACGGGCGGATCACGCGACCGTGCACCATGTCGGGCAGTTCCAAGTCGTGCACGAATGAAGGGGTGCCGGCGATTTTGGCCGGTAGGTCGAGACGCGGTAGCGACTGACCGACGAGAGTGTAGTCGGTGGACGATTTGGGCTGGCCGATGTTAGGCTCGGTCTCGCCGAAGAGTTGGCCGCCTTGTAGCGCCCAATAGGTCGTATGGTTATTGCCATCGCTGATGGTACCGTCTGTGATAGCGAGATTTTCGACAGGGACCTCTAATACCGCGGCCGCTTTGGCTAATAATAGATGTCGTGCGTCGGCCGCGGCTTGGCGGAAGGCCGAACCGGCGGTCTGGATCGAGTTGCTGCCAGTGGTGGAGGCGATAGGCGTGCGCTCGGTATCGGCACGCTCGACGCGGATACGCGCGAAATCAACGTCCAACTCCTCAGCGGCGATTTGCGCGATGGCAGTCAGAATGCCCTGACCGATCTCGACATGGGCGACTTTGAGTATCACTTGACCATCGGTGTCGAAGCGAATGAGGGAGTCGATGCTCATAGAGCTATCTCTTGGGCGGCGCGCTGTATGGCGCGGATAATGCGGTTGTGAGTGCCGCAGCGACAGATATGCACGTCGAGGGCGCGGCAGATATCGCGGCGAGTGGGCTGGGGATTATCATCGAGCAGGGCTTTGGCGGCGATGATCAACCCGGCGCTGCAATAGCCGCATTGGGCGGCTTGCTCGGCGATAAAGGCGCGTTGCAGGGGATGGAGATCAGCGGGTGTGCCGAGGCCTTCCAAGGTCGTGATCTCGGCGTCGCCTACGGCGGAGACGGGCATGGCACAGGAGGGCACGGCTTGTCCGTCAATCAGCACTTTGCAGGCACCGCATTGCTCTAGGCCGCAGCCGAACTTAGCGGCTTTGAGCCCAAGGTCGTTGCGCAGGATTTGCAAAAGCGGCGCGTCTGGATCGGTATCGAGGCGATGGGCTTCCCCATTGACCCTTAATTTGATCACTTTGGTCATGTTTCAGGCTGTCTCCATAAATGCGTCACTCGGCAAGACACCCAATTTGCTATGAGGCTACAATATAGGGGTCTTAAAGATGATAGGAAGCGATTAGAAAGACAATCAGCCCCACAACGCCCTGAGCCGAGGCGACAGAATATCCACGTCCCGGTCGAAGATGTGGCCTTCCCAGACCCGATTTTCCTCAGGCGTCGAGCGGTCGTAGGAAGCTTGCATCAAATCCGGCAGGTCGAGAGTGTGGAAGCGCGTCTTGAAAAAGCCATCGTCCGAGAGCTCAACGCTGCGATACCCCAAGGGGAAGCCAATCAGACAGGCCGTATCGACGACTAGATAGTCGCGGTAGGCAGTGATGCGGTTGATATGGCGGTGGCCAGTGAAGGCGGCGACGATAGCAGGGCTTTCGTCGAGCGTCTTGACCAGACGAGGCGCACCTTCGACCACGCCGCGGTCCCAAGCAAAATCGGGCAAAATCCAAGTGTGCAAAACGAGTAGCAGAGCGCAGCCATCGGCTAGAGCTTGGGCAGCGGCAGCGCGCAGGGCTTCGTCTAGCGCGTCGGTCCAGACGCCAGATCCTTTCTCAAAGACATCGCAGTCGTGGAAGACATGGGCCAGCGCCAGTCGCAGGCGCGGCGCAGCATCGACGACGGTCAGCGGATCGGGATAGGGAAAGCGGGCGGCAAAACCGTCGAAGGACCCGCTCTGGGCGTCGCAGTCGTGGTTGCCGGGGACTGAGTAGAAGGGAGCTTCAATCCGTGCGAAGGCCGTCGCCGCCTCGTCAACCGAGCGCAAATAGGTCTCGGTGGGCAGGTCGAAGGCCGACCCCCCGCAGAGAAAGTCGCCGCCATGGACGACAAAGTCGAAAGCCTCCGCGTTGAGAGCGGGAGGAATCGCGTCGAGCACCTCTTGGCTGCGGGTGAGCATCTTGGGCGCGCCGTAGTCTTCGGGGGCGTCGGGATAGTGATGGGTGTCGGTGAGGAAGGCAAAGCGGACGGACATGGAAACGGCTCCTTGTTGCGCTAGGTGGAATTGCGCCCCTTTTTCGACGCGGTGGTACTCTACGGTTGCGGACAAACAAACTCGCAACAATGTCACAAATTTTGCCGTCGGCAGCCACCTTCGCAGAGGAGATTGGCAAATGCCCTATATAGACATCATTCCCCTAAAGCGAGCCACCGGCCTGCTCAAAAAACAGTACGAAGCCGCCCTCGCTCGGGCCGGGCGCATTTGGGGCATTGTCTCCATTATGAGCCTCAACCCCCGAGCCATGAAGGTCTCAATGGATTTTTACAAGACCCTCATGTACGCCCCCTCGCCCCTGAGCCGCAGCCAGCGCGAAATGCTGGCCGTAGTCGTCTCGGCCACGAATCATTGCGTGTACTGAATACGCGCCCACGCCCACGACCTCCGTGCTGAGGTCGCTCGCGATTTTGCCGTTGAAGAAGGGCCTCCGGCCGATCGGCTGGTACACCAATTGTCCTCAGACTGGCACCGAGCCGATCTATCGCCAGCCGACCGCGCCCTATGCGCCTTTGCCGAAAAACTGACCCAGCGCCCCCAAGACTCAACCGCTGAGGATATCGATCAATTGCGTCAGCACGGCTTTGACGATCGCGGCATCCACGACGCCGTCCAGATCATCAGCTATTTCAACTACATCAACCGCGTAGCAGAGGCCTTAGGAGTCGAGCCTGAGTCCTTTGTCCGACCCTGGGAAAAATCCGCGGCCGCTCCCGACTAGTCCGAGCAAAGGCAACTCACAATGGCTCCTGTTAAACTAATACTCGTTATTTAATTCATGCCCCAAATCGTCGTTGAAAACCTAGTCAAAACCTACCGCATTGCCGAGCGCCGTCCCGGCCTTTGGGGTGCCTTCCGGGGCATTGTGCAGCGCTCGCACCGCACAATCCGGGCGTTGGACGGCATCTCTTTCTCGCTAGAAGCCGGCGAACTAGTCGGCTATATCGGCCCCAATGGCGCTGGTAAATCCACCACAGTCAAAATCCTCTCCGGCATCGTCGTCCCCGACTCGGGCCGCTGCGAAGTCCAAGGCCGCATCCCTTGGCAGGACCGCATTGGCCACGTCAGCCGCATTGGCGTGGTCTTCGGGCAGCGCACCCAGTTGTGGTGGGACTTGCCAGCCATTGAATCCTTCGATCTGCTGCGCGACATCTACAAAGTTCCTGACGCTGCCTACCGCCGTCGCCGCGACGCGCTCATCGCCATGCTGGAACTTTCTTCCTTCCTCGACGTGCCCGTGCGCCAGCTCAGCTTGGGCCAGCGCATGCGCTGCGACCTAGTGGCGACTCTGCTCCACGGCCCCGGCCTGCTCTTTTTGGACGAGCCGACCATTGGCCTCGACGCGGTTTCCAAACTGGCGATGCGCGATTTCATCAAAGAACTCAACCGCCGGGAGAACACCACCGTCATCCTGACGACTCACGATATGGACGATATCGAAGCCCTGTGCGACCGGGTCATGGTCATCGGCGACGGCACCATCCTCTCCGATGGCAGTCTCGCCGATCTGCGCGCCCGCGTCTCGTCCGAGCGCCGCCTCATCGTTGATCTGGTCAATCCCACAGAGACCATCGAAGACGAAGCTGCGCGCGTCGTGCAGCGCGATGGGCCCCGAGTGCATCTCAGCTTTGCGCCCGAACGCATCTCGGCCCCGGCCCTCATCAGCCGCATCACCGCCCGCCACGAGGTGCGCGACCTCTTTGTGGAAAACCCGCCCATTGAGGAAGTCATCGCCCAACTCTACCGGGATCGCCCTTGATGCGGCCCTACCTGTCCGTCCTCAGCGCCCGCATCCGCATGTTGCTGCAGTACCGGGCCGC
>JAJDYK010000197.1 GCA_022825185.1 Candidatus Latescibacterota bacterium
CGTGCCAGACCCGAGCATCTATTGGCGCTTCACCTTCCGCGGCGACGAGCAGAGCCGCTTTGATGTCAAGGGCCAGCCGCTTACGGCCCGAGCCTACGATAGGCTCAACAAAGGCGAGAAGGCCGGGATTACGCCCGATACTCAGAACTGGGAGCCGTGGAGCCAGGCCTATGATTTTGCGGCCGGTTCGGGTCCGATGCAAGCTGATAAACCGCGGCGCTATGTACAGATTAAAGCCGATATTACCGCGCAAAAGAATGCTGGCGGGCGGCTGGATTTTTTGCAGTTTAGCATCTCGGATCCGCCCGTGGCGACGCAAGTGTTGGCCGAAATTTCGCCGCCGAGTGCCCCAGCCGGGGACGTCACTCAGTTTACCTATAGTATTCTGCCGCAATTCGAGCGCGAAGATTTGGGATTTGACACCATCGAGATTGCGACGCCGGTCGAAGTAGTCAGCATCAATGGCGTGCGAATCGCCGGTCAGGAAGTCGCCTTTGAGGTCGTGCGCTCGGACGCCGTCGGCTTTGTTCTCAAAATCCCACGGATGGACGTGCAGCAAACCAGCGAACGGATCGAGGTGGATTTCGCCGTGGAGGTGTTCAAGTTTGGAACGGTGTTCTCCGGCCGGGTCTCCGATAGCGAAAAGCCCTTTGAGGTGCGGCAAGCATTAACCCCAGGCGATGCCAATCCACTGATCGATAGCAACACCTTGAGTGTGGAGTTAGCCGAAGTCGGGGAGACAGCAGTCAATGCGCTCAAGCTGTCCTCGCCAGTGTTTACGCCCAACGGCGATGGGATCAATGACGCCCTCGAGATCGAATACGAATTGTTGAACCTTTTTGGGGCAGTACCAGTGCTGCTGGATTTGTACGACTTATCGGGGCGGTGGATCGGGGCGGTGGATCGGGGCACGGCGGCGAGCGGCCGGATCGCGCTGCGCTGGGACGGGCGTTTAGCAGACGGGTCGGTGGCTGCACCGGGATTATACTTACTGCGCCTGGAAGTAGAAAGCGATCGCGGCAAGGAAGCACGCCAGCGCGTTGTCGTTTTAGCCTACTAAATTAAAAGATGGATATGCAGCTATGCAGCGTATCAGCGTCTTATTAATGCTTGGTTGGGCAGTGGGCGTCTCGGCCCAAGTCGGGCATCGGGTAACGGCGAGTCAGGTCGTGGTCAACAGCCGCGCCCACTGGCAGAACTGGAGCTTTCCGCCGGGAGTGCTGGAACTAGGTGCCGACGGCTCGGTCCGGCCCCAGAAACTCCGCCGAGATATCAATGCAGTGCAGGACATTGTCGATCACTTGCGCTTGCGCCCCCCAGAAAGAATCAAAAAAGACCCCGAAGACATCGTTGCTCTCGACGCGGTACAGGGCGGTGCCACGGCGAATATCGCCGCGGTGCCCAATATTTTCGATGGAGATTTGACAACTTATTGGGAACCAGTCGCGGCGAGCGAGGAGTCCGATCTCGCTTCGCAGTGGTGGTTCGTCGTTGACTTGGGCCGATTGGTGATCGCCAAGAAAATTGTGCTCAAATTCGTCAGCGAGGATTTGGGAGACCCATTTTTGCAGTTCGATGTGTTGGCTTCACAGGGTAACAAGCCCAAGGGCAACCAGCGTTCGCCGCTGCCAGAGTTCAGCCCGCTGTTGCGGACCTTGCGGCCCAACAAAGAACAGCGCCTCTTCGAGATCGACATGGATCAGTTGGGAGATGATTTCGCCGGCGCTGGCCTCCGCTTCGTGCAGATCGTGGTGACCGGCAGCGACTTCGACCGCGGCCGAGAGCTAAGCCAAGCCGAGTACGAGGCCCTGCCGGCAGGAGAGCAGGGGGCGATCGACTACTTCAAAAAACTCGCTGGAGGCCGCGAGACCTTAGTAGAGCAGAAGGTTTTTGAGCGCCTCGATGCGGACCGCCGAGGTGCGATACGCTACTACCGCAAGGAGCGTCCGCGGCTGGCGGAGTTGGAGGTTTGGGCCGAAGGCGACGAGATCCTTTCTGGGGTGCTGGAGCGCGGTGGTTACGGTACGGCGACGCAGACGGCCTCGATCAGCAACATGATCGATGGTGAGATCGAAAGTAGGGTCCAATTTATCACCATCTTCGGACGGGGATCGCTGAACTCGCCAGAGGGCGGGGTCTTGTTCGATTTAGGGGCTTTTTATTGGATCGACGCTTTCCGCATCGCCTACGCCGGCGGGGTCTTTCAAGCCTATCACCTAGACTTTTCCGATGGCAGCCTCGAAGCCGACGGCAGCCTCAAGTGGTCGGTCGCGGTCAATCGCACGGAAAACAGCGACTATGGCAGCAGTCAGGGATTGGGTTTCGGCCTCTACGAAGGCAACGACTTCGAGCGGATTAAGGCGCGCTTCTTCCATCTCGTCTGGAAGCAGTTTGAGGCGGGTGGTGGCTTTGGTGGTGGTTGGGGCCAGCCAGCCGAGATTCAGCTCTACGGGCGGGGGTATCAGCCAGAAGTGACCTTGGCGTCCGATTTGGTGCGCTTGGGCGGTAGTCGCAATCTGTCCTCTATCGAATGGGACGCCGATACGCCGCCGGGGACCAGCGTCGTGTTGCAGACTCGCACCGGCAACGAACTCGACGAAGTGCTGCGCTACTTCAAAAAGGACGGCACTGAAGTCACCGAGGCCGAGTACAACAAGCTGCTGTCGATTTTTCGCGGCGACACCATTGGCGAGGAAGTTGCTGGTGGGGACTGGAGCGACTGGAGTGCGCCGTACGAAGACGCCAGCGGCAGTCCGATTACCTCGCCTAGCCCGCGCGAATTTCTCGAAATTCGCGCGCTCCTGCTATCGGACGATCCAGAGGTCAGTGCAACGCTGCGTTCGATCCGGCTCAACTTTACCAACCCAGTCGCGCAAGAACTCGTCGGCGAAGTTGTTCCTTTCGAGGTGGAGAACCTCGGCGAGGAGCAGCGTTTTTCCTTTTACGTGCGTCCAGATTTCGCCCGCGGCGACCCTGGCTTCGACCAGTTGCTTTTGATCGCTCCTACTGACATGAACCTGCACTTTGAGGGACTTTATGGCGGTACAGCGGTCGAGTTGGCGGCCGGGGAGACGACCGGGACGGCCCTCGACGCTGACGTTGTGCCTACTTCAGGAGACAGCTTGCAGGTAGCGTTTTCGCCGTTGGGGCCTGATTCGGGGGTTGAGGTGATACGGTTGGACTTTTCGACTGCGCTATTTTCGACCGGAGCAGTGATGCAGGCGTCGTTGCAGCACAGCGGATTAGGGGCTGGAAGCTGGCAGCGGGTGGATCCGGGCGAGGCCATCGCGGAGGTGGTCAGCAATACGACGACGCTGGTGGGCAAAGTCGCATCTGGGCCTTTGGTACAAGCGGTGTCGGTGGTGCCCGCAGTGTTTTCGCCCAACGGTGATGGTATCAACGACGAGGCGTCATTCCGCTTTACGGTGGTCAAGGTGGGCGATGACAGTCCGGTGGAGGTGCTCATCTACGATCTGCAAGGACGGCTGGTGCGGCGGCTGGTCGAACAGCGGGCGTTGAGCACAGGGTCGTATGGGATTGCTTGGGACGGGCGGAACGGACAGGGCGTAGTTGCGCCGCCAGGAGTCTATCTAGCGCGGCTGCGGGTGGATACCGATACCGAGGGTGCCCGCATTGGACGCGACGAGATCCTACGTACCATCACCGTTGCCTATTAGGGGGACACTAATGATGACTCGATCATTGCTCCTAGCCGTGCTAATTGCCGGTGCTGCGTTTGCCCAGTCGGGCTACCGGATCACTACCGATCAAGTGGTGGTTGACAGCCGCGCGCACTGGCAAAGCTGGAACTTTCCGCCGGGAGTGCTGGACTTGGGCAGCAGCGGGACGGTGCAACCCCGGAGTCTGCGGCGCGATATCAACGCCGTCGGCGACATTGTCGCCAACTTGCAAGCCCGTCCGCCGGATGGCTTGAAGAAAGATCCCGAAGACATCGTCCTCGCCGATGCCATCTTGGGGGGTGCTCGCTCCAATGTCGCGGGTGTGGGGAACCTGTTTGACGGGGATATGACGACCTATTGGGAGCCTGATCCGCCGACGGAGGAGTTGGATTTGGGCACGCAGTGGTGGTTTATCGTCGATTTAGGTCGGTTGGTGATGGCCAAGAAGCTGGTGCTCAAGTTTGTTGACGAGGAGTTGGGCGATCCCTTCTTGCAGTTTGATTTGTTGGCTTCGCAGGGCAACATTCCCAAGGGCAACCAGCGTTCGCCCACGCCTGAGTTCACGACCATTCTGCGCACGTTAAAGCCGAACAAGGAGCAGCGGGTGTTTGAATTGGTCACCAACTCGGAGCCGACTTTTGCTGGCACGGGGATGCGCTTTGTGCAGATCATCATTACGGGTAGTGACTTTGATCGCGGGCGGGAGGTGAGTCCGGCGCAATACGAGGCTTTGCCGGCGAGCGATCAAGGAGCTATTGAGTTTTACAAGCGGCAGGCTGATGGCAGTGAGACGGTAGTAGCGCCGGAGATTTACGAGTTGCTAACGGCTGAGCAGCAGGGACCAATCCGCTACTTCCAGCGGGAGCGTCCACGGTTAGCGGAATTAGAGGTTTGGGCAGAGGGCGACGAGATTCTGACGGGGGCGTTGGCTCGGGGGGGGTATGGCACGGCGACGCAGACGGCGGCGATCAACAACCTGATTGACGGTCAGATCGAGAGCAAGGTTCAGTTTCTGTATTCTTTTGGTCGCGGCTCGTTCAAAGATCCGGAGGGCATTCTCTTTTTTGACTTGGGGGCTTTTTACTGGATCGACGCGTTTCGCATGGCCTACGGTGGCACGCCATTTAAGGACTACCGGCTCGACTTTTCCGATGGCAGCCTTGAAGCAGACGGCAGCCTCAAGTGGACTACGGGGGGGACGCGCCAGACCTCCTCCGCTACCTCGGTGGGGTCGAAGAGGGACAGCGAGGATAATCTCAGATTCGGAGATTACGAAGGCAACGATTTCGAACAGATAAAAGCGCGCTTCTTTCGCTTGGTGTGGGAGCAGATCGAAAGTGCCACAGCCCGCGGCGGAGCCACCGGCCAGCCAGCCGAGATCCAGCTTTACGGTCGGGGGTATCACCCCGAGGTCGCACTGACGTCCAATTTGATCCGCTTGGGCGGCAGCCGCAATTTGCTGTCGATTGCTTGGGATGCTGATACACCGCCGGGCACTAGCGTCGTGTTGCAGACTCGCACCGGCAACGAACTCGACGAGGTCCTGCGCTACTTCAAAAAGGACGGCACTGAAGTCACTGAGGCCGAATACAACAAGCTGCTGTCGATTTTTCGCGGCGACACTATTGGTGAGGAGGTCGCTGGAGGGGACTGGAGCGACTGGAGTGCGCCCTACGAAGACGCCAGCGGCAGTCCGATTACCTCGCCTAGCCCGCGGGCGTACTTGGAGGTGCGGGCAGTGCTGCGGTCGGACACACCCGATTACAGTGCGACGCTGCGGTCGCTGCGGTTGCATTTTGCCAATCCGGTTGCGCAGGGGCTGTCGGGCGAAGTGACTCCTTTTGCGGTGGAGCAGTTGGGGCAGTCCCAGCGGTTTTCGCTCTACGTGCGTCCCCAGTTTGCCGCGGGTGATCCGGGGTTTGATCAGTTGTTAGTCGTAGCGCCGTCGGATATGCGTTTGGCGTTTGAGGGGGTGTATGGTGGTCCGGCAGCGGCTTTGGCCACTGACGTGGGAGCCGATTGGGCGTTGGAAGGAGCAGAGGTTGTGCCCACGGCTGGCGATAGTTTGCAAGTGGCGTTTTCGGCGATAAGTCCCTCTTCGGGGGTTGAGGTGGTGCGGTTGGATTTTTCGACGGCTTTGTTTTCGACGGGTGCGGTATTGCAGGCGTCGTTACAGCACAGTGTTGAGGGGGAGGGAGGCTGGCAGCGGGTGGATCCAGGTGAGGCCGTCGCAGAGGTGGTTAGCAATACGACGACGTTAGTGGGCAAAGTCGCGTCTGGGCCTTTGGTGCAAGCGGTGTCGGTGGTGCCCGCGGTGTTTACGCCCAATGGCGATGGGGTCAACGACGAGGTGTCGTTTCGTTTTACAGTGGTCAAGGTAGGCGATGACAGTCCGGTGGAGGTACATATCTACGATCTGCAAGGGCGACTGGTGCGGCGGCTGGTCGAACAGCGGGCGTTGAGTACGGGATCGTATGGGATCGCTTGGGACGGGCGAGATGAGCAGGGTGTAGTCGCGCGGCCAGGGATCTATCTAGCGCGGTTGCGGGTGGACACCGATACTGAAGGCTCCCAAATAGGCAATGCCGAAATTTTCCGCACCATCGCCGTTGCCTACTAGGGGGCATTAATGATGACTCGATCATTGATCCTAACCGTGCTGATCGCCGGCACTGCGTTTGCCCAATCGGGCTATCGGATCACTGCGGATCAAGTGGTGGTTGACCGGCGCGCTCATTGGCAAAGCTGGAACTTTCCGCCAGGGGTGCTGGACTTAGGCAGCAGTGGGACGGTGCAACCCCGGAGTCTGCGGCGCGATATCAATGCCGTCGGCGACATTGTCGCCAACCTGCGTGCGCGTCCACCGGACGGCTTGAAGAAAGACCCAGAAGACATCGTCCTCGCCGACGCCATCTTGGGGGGTGCCCGCTCCAATGTCGCGGGTGTAGAAAATCTGTTCGACGGGGATATGACGACCTACTGGGAGCCGGATCCGCCGACGGAGGAGTTGGATTTGGGCACGCAGTGGTGGTTTATCGTCGATTTAGGCCGGTTGGTGATGGCTAAGAAGCTGGTGCTCAAGTTCGTTTCTGAGGAGTTGGGTGATCCCTTCTTGCAGTTCGACCTGTTGGCCTCACAGGGCAACATTCCCAAGGGCAACCAGCGTTCGCCCACGCCTGAGTTTACCACCATTCTGCGCACGTTAAAGCCCAACAAGGAGCAGCGGGTGTTCGAGTTAGTCACCAACTCGGAGCCGACCTTTGCTGGCACGGGGATGCGCTTTGTGCAGATCATCATTACCGGTAGTGACTTTGATCGCGGACGGGAGCTAAGCCAAGCTGAGTACGAGGCTTTGCCGGCAGGAGAGCAGGGAGCTATTGAGTTTTACAAGCGGCAGGCTGATGGCAGTGAGACGGTAGTAGCGCCGGAGATTTACGAGTTGCTAACGGCTGAGCAACAGGGGCCGATCCGCTACTACCGCAAGGAGCGTCCACGGTTGGCGGAATTGGAGGTTTGGGCAGAGGGCGACGAGATTCTGACGGGGGCGTTGGCTCGGGGGGGGTATGGCACGGCGACGCAGACGGCGGCGATCAACAACCTGATTGACGGTCAGATCGAGAGCAAGGTACAGTTTATCTATTCCTTTGGTCGTGGCTCGTTCAAAAATCCAGAGGGCATTGTCTTTTTTGACCTGGGGGCTTTTTACTGGATTGACGCTTTTCGCCTCGCCTACGGTGGCTCGACGTTTACGGACTACCGGCTCGACTTTTCCGATGGCAGCCTTGAAGCCGATGGCACCCTCAAGTGGGTCACCGGAGGAACGCGCGTACCGACTCAGGATGTCTCGGCCTCTGCCGGCCGTGTGACCAACCTCAGCTTCGGAGTATACGAAGGCAATGACTTCGAGCGGATAAAAGCGCGCTTCTTTCGCTTGGTGTGGGCGCAGTTTGAGGCGGGTGGCGGTTTTGGCGGAGCCACCGGCCAGCCGGCGGAGATCCAGCTTTACGGGCGAGGGTATCACCCCGAGGTGGCGCTGACCTCCAATTTGATCCGCTTGGGCGGCAGCCGCAATCTGCTGTCGATTGAGTGGGATGCTGATACGCCGCCGGGCACCAGCGTCGTGTTGCAGACTCGCACCGGCAACGAACTCGACGAAGTGCTGCGCTACTTCAAAAAGGACGGCACTGAAGTCACTGAGGCCGAATACAACAAGCTGCTGTCGATCTTTCGCGGCGACACTATTGGCGAGGAGGTCGCCGGTGGGGATTGGAGCGACTGGAGTGCGCCCTACGAAGACGCCAGCGGTAGCCCGATTACTTCACCCTCACCACGGGCATACTTGGAGGTGCGGGCGATACTGAGGTCAGACAGACCCGATTACAGTGCGACGCTGCGATCGATTCGCTTGAATTTTACCAATCCGGTTGCGCAGGGACTGTCGGGCGAAGTAACCCCCTTTGCGGTGGAGCAGTTGGGGCAGCCGCAGCGGTTTTCGCTCTACGTGCGTCCCCAGTTTGCCGCGGGCGATCCGGGGTTTGATCAGTTGTTGGTGGTCGCGCCGTCGGATATGCGTTTGGCGTTTGAGGGGGTGTATGGTGGTCCGGCGGCGGCCTTGGCCCCTGACGTAGGAGCTGATTGGGCGTTGGACGGAGCAGAGGTTGTGCCCACGGCTGGCGATAGTTTGCAAGTGGCGTTTTCGGCGATAAGTCCCTCTTCGGGAGTTGAGGTGGTGCGGTTGGACTTTTCGACGGCTTTGTTTTCGACGGGTGCTGTATTGCAGGCGTCGTTACAGCACAGTGTTGAGGGCGAAGGGGGCTGGCAGCGGGTGGATCCGGGTGAGGCCGTCGCAGAGGTGGTTAGCAATACGACGACGCTGGTGGGGGTAGTGCAGGAGGGTGCCTTGGTACAGGCGGTGGAAGTGGAGCCTCGCGTGGTTACGCCTAATGGCGACGGGGTCAATGACGAGATGGGGTTTCACTTTCAGGTAGTCAAGGTGGATGGGGCTAGTCCGGTGGAAGTGTTGATCCACGACATGCGAGGGCGGCGAGTGCGTCGCTTAGTCGAGCAGCGTCCGACGAGCACGGGAATCTACGGGATGGAGTGGGATGGTCGGGATGAGCAGGGGACGGTGGTGCCCCCAGGAGTCTATCTGGCGCGAGTGCGAGTCGATACGGACACTGAGGGTGCCCGCATTGGACGCGTCGAGATCCTACGCACCATCGCCGTTGCCTATTAGGATTCTCCTCTCAGCGGAGGAAGTACTATGCGGGTATCGTTGGTTCTGCTGGTCCTCGGTTTCCTCTGGAGCCAAGCGTCGGCGTTGACGATTTATCGAATCGGTGGCCAGAGCCTGCCGCCGCCCGAACTGGACGCGCCCTACGAATTCGTGTCGTTGGCTTGGGACGATGCCGACGAAGCCCGCGATGGCCAGATCAAGCTGGTCGAAGTAGAAGCCGACTTCATTCATCCGCAGCGCCTAGACCCCGCCGTCAACATCGCACCGCAGATCTACGAATTGGACGGCGGCACCGTATTCGTCATGCACTCGCATACTGGCTGGACCGAGAACTTAGAGGACGACGACCGCTTCATATTCGATGGCGATCCCGAAACGGTCTATCTAGGCGACGGCCACTGGCCGTGGGGATCTATTTACTTTGGTGGACGCTCCCTCGATGAGAGTTGGGGCAAGGGACGATGGATCTATACCAAGGTCTGGATCTTCGACCTCGGTGGCCTCTTCAACCTTCAGCGCATTCGCTTCTTCCCCCGCGAAAAGTTTGTCAACGAGCGCTTCGTCCAGCGATTCAGAGTCGGCACTAGCGATGGCGATCCCCTCAAGGACGGCACCCGCGATCACGCGATCACGCATCGGGGCTTTTTTTTCGACTTCGACCTCGCCTATGACATCAAGGAAAACTCGAGCGGAGTGATGGAACTGGCGATGCCTTCCGAGCCGGTCCAGCGCCTGCTGCTCGATGCCCCGGAAAACTCAAGAGGGATCTGGGAGCTAGCCGAGTTCGAGATCTACGGGTTTGGCTTCGCCAACGAGGCCACCTACCGCTCGAACATCATCGACCTCGGCGAGGCAGTTGCACTGGGTCCCATAACTTGGTCGGGCAGGCAAGATCCAGAAGCTGCGGTCGAACTGCGGACGCGCAGCGGCGACAGCGCCGAACCGAACAACTACTGGCGCTTCACGTTTAGGGGCGACGAGAAGTCACTCTTCGACCAGCAAGGAAAGCCCCTCACCCGGCAGAGTTACGACAAACTCAACAAGGGAGAGAAGGCTGGAATTACCTACGATACCCGCAACTGGGACTCGTGGAGTCCGGCCTACGACTTCAGCGCCGGGGTGGGAGATATACAGGCGAACAAACCGCGTCGCTACGTACAGTTCAGAGCCGACTTCTACTCAGTCCGCGACCAAGGAAGTCAACTCGACTACGTGCAGTTTGCGGTATCGGACCCGCCAATCGCGACCCAAGCCCTAGCGGAAATCACGCCGGGTGCGGTGAGAGCGGGCGAGCCAGCGGCGTTTACCTATGTGTTGACCCCAGTGTTTAGTCCCCGAGATTTGGGCTTTGATTCGATTGAAATCGATACTCCGAGCCTGCCCGGCGGGGTGGATGCGGTGCGGATCAGCGGCGCGGAGGTGGGTTTTGAGATCCGGCGGCTGGACGAGCGAGGCTTTGAATTGGGGATTCCCCGGATCGACGCGACGCGAACCGGCGAGCGGATCGAGGTCGATTTTCGCGCCGAGGTTTTCCAGTTTGGGACGCTTTTTGCCGGGCGGGTCTTCGACAGCGAGAAACCACACGAGGTGCGGCAGGCGCTGACGGCCGGTGATGCGGACCCGCTCATAGAGAGTGATCGCTTGAGCGTAGATATTCTGGATTTGGCCCAAAAGAGCATCAAGGGGCTGCGCGTGCAGGCCGGCGTGTTTACCCCCAACGGCGACGGGATCAACGATGTGGTTGCGATTGAGTGCGACTTGCTAAACGTAGAGGCCGCACCCGTGGCGATTCAGATATTTGATTTGGCGGGGCGCGAGATCAGCCAGATTGACGGCGGTGAGCAGGTTAGTGGGCGGTTCACTGCGGCGTGGGACGGGCGCGATGTCGAGGGGCGACTCGCGCCGCCGGGAACGTATCTGCTGCAGCTCACCGTAGAGACGGACGAAGGGGTTGATCGAGCACAACGAGTTGTCGGGATGGCCTATTGAGGAAGATGCGATGAGGCACGTAGCGGTATGGTTTGGACTGTGGCTGTTCATGGTTGGCCCTCTCGACGCGCTGACGATCTACCGGCTCGGGGGTAGCGATTTGCCAGCCCCAGAGTTGGCGGCGCTTGAGGGGGTGGAATTCGTGCAACTGGCGTGGGCCGATGTGGCTGAAGATCGGCATGGCCAGACCGACCTAATCGAAGTAACCTCCAATCACATCGCACCGCGCCAACTCGACCCAACGGTCAACCTGACGCCGCTGTTGCCCCAGCCTGATTTCCTCGGGGATATTTTCTATCTGACTTGGATTGGCTGGGGCGGTCCCGATGTCGATGACTGGTTTATCTGGGACGAGGATCCCAATACGGTCTATCTGGGCGATGGGCACTTTGCTCAGCATGGGCCCAAACACAAAAGTCTAATTTTCGACCTCGGCGGCCTGTTTTTTCTCGAGCGGATCAAGTTTTATCCCCGCGAAAGACACCTGCACGACCGCTTTGTGGAAAGCTTTACTATCGGCATCAGTGACGGCGATCCGCTCAAAGATCCCCATCGAGAGTTGCAAGCTGGCGTGGGTGGGTTCGGCAGGGGGTCTGTTGTCGCTTTTGACGTGCTCTACGACATCAGGGAAAACACCGATCCCATCATTGAGTTAGAACTGCCGGCACAACCTGTACAGAAGGTGCTCTTTCAAGCAGCAGAAAATACGCGGGGCATCTGGGAGCTGGCCGAACTCGAACTCTACGGCGCAGGTTTTGCTCCCTTTGCCAATTATCAGAGCAACGTCATCGATCTAGGCCGAGCGGTGTCGCTGGGCGATCTAAACTGGTCGGGTGTGGTCGAGCCGGGTGCCGGCGTTGCTTTGACTATGCGCAGCGGCGACACGCCGACGCCCAACATCTACTGGCGCTTCACCTTTCGCGGCGATGAGCAAAGTCGCTTCGACACCGAGGGTCGGGTGCTGACGCGCAATGCCTATAACAAGCTCAACAAGGGCGAACGGGCCGGGATCACGCCTGATACCCAGCAGTGGGAAGCGTGGAGCCAGGCGTACGATTTCGCGGACAGTACGGGGGCGATGCAGGCGAACCAGCCTAGGCGCTACGTACAACTGCGCGCTGACTTTGAATCGCTCAAGGAGGCGGGCGGATGGCTGGACTATGTACAGTTCAGCGTTTCGGACCCGCCGGTGGCCACCCAAGTACTGGCCGAGATCGCTCCGGCGCAGGTTAAAGCGGGCGAGGTGACTTCCTTTACCTATGCGGTATTGCCCCAATTTGAAGAGGACGATCTGGGATTTGACACCATTGAGGTTGAGACGCCCGTGCAGGTCAAAAGCGTTGACGCGGTGCGCATTAGCGAGATGGAGGTCGGCTTTGACGTCCTGCGCTCGGACGCGGAGGGCTTTGCGCTGCGCATCCCGCGCATGGACTTGCAGCGCACCGAAGAATTGGTTGAGGTGGATTTTCAGGTGGAAGTGTTCAAGTTCGGCACGATGTTCACCGGCCGGGTATCGGACAGCGAAAGGCCCTTTGAGGTGCATCAGCGGCTCACCGCGGGCGACGCCAATCCGCTAGTCGAGAGCAATGCGCTGAGCGTGGGTTTGGTCGAAGTGAAACGCAAGGCAGCCAACGCGCTCAGACTAGCCTCGCCCGTGTTTACGCCCAATGGCGACGGAGTCAACGACGAGTTGCAGATCGAATACGAGCTGTTGAATCTCTTGGGAGCGGTGCCAGTCGCATTGGATCTGTACGATTTGTCGGGTCGTCGCTTGGGGGAGGTGTATCGCGGCACAGCGCAGAGCGGCCGATTTCGCGTGGAGTGGGATGGGGTGTTGGCAAGTGGGGAACGGGCAGTGCCGGGGTGCTACTTGTTGCGCCTAGCGGTGACTAGCGACCGAGGTGGAGAAATCCTCCAGCGCGTCATTGCACTGGCTTATTAGAGGACAAGAGTGCAATGAAGACCATTGGGACTTTTGTCTGCGCCTTGTTGTTGGGCGCGGTGTGTGCCAGCGCTCAGGGAGCGGGCCATCGCGTCACCGCCGACCAAGTCGTGGTCAACAGTCAGCGGCACTGGCAAAACTGGTCTTTCGGAGCGGGTACCCTAGACATTGGGAGTGACGGTGAAGTCCGGCCACGGCGGCTGCGCAAGAATATCAATGCCGTGGAGAACGCCCGCGAATTCTTGCGCCTGAATCCTCCCAATTACATCAAAAAAGACGCGGCCGATATCGAACTTAGCGACGGCATCCGCGCTGGCTCCAATGCGCCGGGTGTACTGGCACTCTTTGACGGCGATATGGAGACCTATTGGGAACCTGACGCGCTCGAGTTAGGTGTCGATTTGGCGACGCAGTGGTGGTTTATCGTCGATCTGGGCCGCTTCGTCATGGCCCGCAAGATCGTGCTCAAGTTTGTCGATGAAGCACTGGGCGACCCCTTCTTGCAGTTTGATGTGCTGGTTTCGGAAGGTCGCCAACCCAAGGGCAACAGCCGTTCCGAAACGCCGGAGTTCAGACGAGTGGCGCGCACCTTGGTGCCCAACAAGCACCAGCGGCTCTTTGAAATCGAGTTGGAGTACGCAGAAGAGTTTGCGGGCATGGGCCTGCGCTTCGTACAGGTGCTGGTGACCGGCAGCGACTTTGCCCAGGGGCGGGAGATCAGCCGCGACGAGTACGAGGCCCTGTTAGAGGCAGACCGGGGGGCGATCCTCTACCACAAGCTGCTGCCGAACGGCAATGAGGCGGCGGTCAAAAAGGAGGTTTATGACCGGCTCGAAGCATCGCGGCAAGGTCCGGTGCGCTATTTCGTGCGCGAAAGGCCGCGCCTAGCCGAGTTGGAAGTGTGGGCCGAAGGCGACGAGATCCTGATCAATACGGTCGAGCGCGGGGGCATGGTTACTTCTACCCAATCGCTGGCGCTGGCGAGTTTATTCGACGGTGATGTGCTCAGCTTTAGCGAGGTAATTTTCATCTTTTCCCCTGGGCAATTAAAGTCACCAGAGGGCGAGGTGTTTTTCGATATGGGAGCTTCGTTCTGGATCGACGCTTTCCGCATGGCCTTGGGAGCGCGCCAGCGCAATTTTGAGGGTTATAGACTGGATTTCTCCAATGGCGAGCGCGAGGCAGACGGTAGCCTCAAGTGGACTTCCGCGGCCGCAGTGAGTGGTGCGGAAGTCCTCAGTGCCAGCACGATTGGCACCCAAAGCGTAATGGGCAACAACTTTAGCCCCCTAAGGGCACGTTTTTTCCGCTTCGTGTGGAATCAGATTGTGCGCGGGGTAGGCAATAGCGGTGCGGCCATTCTGGCCGATCCATCCGAGTTGCAGCTCTACGGGGAAGGGTTTATGTCGGAAGTAAGCCTGACTTCGGATCTGGTGCGGCTGGGCGGTAGCCGCAACCTAGTCTCACTCGAATGGGACGTGGATGTGCCGCCGGGCACGAGTGTGCTGGTGCAGACGCGCACCGGCAACGAGCTGGCCGAGAACTTGCGCTATTTCAAAAAAGACGGCACCGAAGTAAGCAAAGACCAGTACGATAAGCTGCTGTCGATATTCAAGGGGGATATTATCGCCGAGGAAGTAGTAGGCGGGGATTGGAGCGACTGGAGCCAGCCGGGCGAAGATCCCAGCGGCAGTCCGATTACTTCGCCGTCGCCGCGCGAGTTCCTAGAGATCCGGGCAACCCTGTTGTCGGATGCTCCTTCAGTGAGCGCGACTTTGCGTTCGATCCGGCTCAATTTCACGCATCCGGTGGCGCAGAGCCTGACGGGAGAGGTGGCACCGGCGGTGGTAGAGACGCTGGGGAAAGAGCAGCGCTTTTCGCTCTTTGTGCGGCCGGACTTCAACTCCCGCGATCCCGGTTTCGACGAGCTTCTGCTGGTGGCACCGGCGGACATGACGCTTGGGTTCGATGATCTGTACGCCGGTGAGGGCGAGGTGCTGGCCGGCCGCGATATGGACGGGCTGGCGATAGCCGATGTCGAGGT
>JAJDYK010000152.1 GCA_022825185.1 Candidatus Latescibacterota bacterium
CGGGTCGAAGTCTTTGGGGTCTTCGCCGATGTTGTTTGGAATCTCGGCGTCTTGGTAGCGGAGATCGACGCTCCAGCGGACGATGTCGGTGTTGTTCTCAAAGGAGGCGTGCGGGGTGAGATTGGTCATAAAGAGCACCGAGCCGGCGCGCATTGGGCAGGCCACAGGCTCGGGGGTGGGCAGGTCTTCTCGGGCGATTTCGAGATACCCGCCCTGTCCGCCGGTGTAGTGGCGATAGACGCCGCTGCGGTGCGTCTTGGGGAGGACGTACAGGCAGCCGTTTTCAATGGTGGCATCGACGAGGGGAATCCAGCAGGTCACGATCAGGCTCCCATCGCAGTGAGGCATGAAGTAGCCCGAGTCTTGGTGCCAGGGCACGGCTCCGCGCGAGTAGCCGGGTGCCTTGGGACGGATGCGGTACACGGACGAGCCAATGATGTCCGGGCCGACGAGGCTTTCGATGCAGGAGACGAGCGGCGGATGGCGCAAAAAATCGAGAATGGCCTGTTCTTTGAAACCGCCGCCGCCGTGCCCCATGATCGCTCGAGTCACGCGCTCGCCGACTTCGACATTGGCTTTGAAAAGGGTGCCGAGCCGGGTTTCAAAGGGTTCGGCGGCAAAGGTTTCTGCGCCGAGTAGTCCTTCTTCTTGCAGAGTGGCACACGTCTGGTCAATGACCGCGGTGAGGCCGTCTTTGAGGGGTTGGAGATCGGCTTGGGAGTAGATGTCTTCTTTGACTACGTAGCCGAGGTCGTGGAATTGCTGGCGTTCGGCAGTGGTTAGGCCCATGACATGCTCCGGGTTGAAAGGGTCGTCAAAGGGTATTTCCTCTGTTCGCTCTAGTCAATGGCGTGAGATCGCCGTTAGGGCACCCACAAGGGGTGCCCCTACGGTCATTGTCTTCGGAGCAGTATTTTTCTCGCGGCCTCATTCTCCGACGCGAACAAAAATGCTGCGGCGCTGTCGAGATGTGTGGCCGCCCGCCCGTCTGCCGCTGCTTGCTGGCGAAGCTGGTATAGCGCGATAGGCAGCCGCAGATCTTCTGGGTTGTACGGAAAAGTTTTGCCAGCGTGCTTTCTGCGGTAATTCTGCAACGTTTCGAGATAGCGATAGCCGAATTCTATCGTTGGCTCGATTATGGTGCCCTCGCCGTAATCATTCCAAGTGACGATCTGGATCAGCGACGCGTGCGCTCCGGCGAGTTCTAACGTTTCCCCGAAAACCGCGCCCTCTTGGTCGTCGAGGTAGCCGTAGCTTTCGTGCACACCGGCTTCCTCGTAGATGTCGTGGAATTTGGGAAATGCCGTGCCGACGCCGCCCTTTTCGTAAAGCTGGCTCAGGTAGGCGCGCCAAGTGGCGGGAGACACGACGCGGCCGTCGTGTACTGGAGGCCACCCGAATACCCCATCAGCCCCTTCCTGCAGTGTGTTCAGAGTGTAGAAGTACGGAGGTTGCGGCAAGCCCGAAAACAGCTCCTTCCACGACGCTCCCTTGAAATACTGCGGCCCGAATACGAGGAGCAGGGGCCGGCCCGCGATCTTGGCGTATTCGTCGGCGACAAACCAGTGGTCCTGCATCCAGTGTAAGACTTCCTTGCCGTGGCTGACGGCTTGGCTTTCGTCGAGAACTCCATCGTTGACGAGGTGCTTTATCGTTTGGTCTTCGTAACATATTGCGAAGCTCAAGCCGGCCTTTTTGATGTACGCGATTAGGTGCTTGGTATTGCGGTGAATCGCGGCGTAATCATAGTGATCTTTGATGCCGTACCAGTCGATGATCGCACCGTCGATGCCCGCGAATTTCATAAGCAGGACGTGACATTCCAATGCGTGTGGATCGTTTGAATCGTACGGCCCGATCAAGGGGTAGTAATGAGAGGCTATTTCGCGGCGGCCATTGTCGGCGATGGTGTCGGGATCAAAGTGATTCATAGTCCAGTGCCAGCCCCACTCGCCGCTGATCGGTTTCGACGCATACCAAGGCATGTAGTGGACCATTATTTGGGAGGTTGCCGCGGACAGAGGCTGAATGTCCGGGTCAACGAGGTTTTTGCCGCAAGAGTGCAGCGACACATAGCACAGGGCGATGAGTGGGAGGCGTTTCACTTAATTCAGGGGTCAGGATTTTGGGGGCTGGCCTCAATGCGGAAGATGGCTTGGGTGATTTCGTCGCTGGTCAAGTAGAGGTGTCCAGCCTCGTCAGTAGTCAGCCCAACTGGCTTACCCCACACGTTAGCGGAATTAAAAGAGAAAAAACCGAATAACCCACTCAATCCGGCATCCCCGTTGTCCTCGTCGGAATCGAGCCGGAAGCCGGTGAGAAAGTTGGCGACGCGGGCGTTGGACCCATCTGGCTCGGCAAAGAGCACCATGACCTTGTAGCCGGGATCGTTGCCCAAAGCTCCGGCGCGGCAGGCGACAAACGCGGCGTGTTTGTACTGGGGAGGAAACTGGTCGCGTTCGTAGAAATGCAGCGCCATGGGTGCCAAGTGGGCGGGGATGAGGACGGCTGGAGTATCCATGTTGGCAACTAACAGCGAATCGGCAGCGGTCAGCGGCAAGATGGACCTTCCGTAGGAGGAGAAATCGGTCCAGACTTTGTCCCCGTACGCAAACGGCCAGCCATAGAAGCCGCCGTCGCGGAGCGGGGTGATCCACTCTGGCGGCAGGTTTGGGCCCTCGCGGTCGTGCCCGGTGTTGGCAGCCCACAGCTCGCCGGTGACCGGGTGCAAGGCGAGGCCGATGGCATTGCGCAGTCCAGAGGCAAAGATCCGTCGGCCCGTGCCATCGGTGTTTATCTGCATGACGGTGGAGCGCTCTGGGTCGTCTTCGCGGCAGACGTCGCAACCTGAGCCAATGTGGAAGTAGAGCTTGTCGTTGGCTTCGTCGAAAATTAGCGTATGGGTTACGTGCTCAACGGGACGGCCCATGAATCCGGGCACCTCGGCGAAGACGGTGCGTTCCTCGTAAAAGCCGTCTGCGTCGCGGTCTTCGAGGCGGTAAATGGCATCGTCGTCAGCGACGAAGAGCGCTCCCTTGTAGAAGGCGATGCTGTGGGGCCAGTTGAGGTCATCGACCGCTTTGTACACGGTGTCGGCGCGGCCATCGCCGTCTTTGTCAGGCAGGGCCAATACGGTGCTCTGACGACCGGGGACTGGGTTCCATGTACTCTGAGGCTTCATGTTGGCCACGTGTAGGACGCCGTGGTCGTCCCAAGCCATGAAGCGGGCTTTATCTACTTGGTCGGAGAAGAGTTTGACCTTAAAGCCGGGGGGGAGGTTGAGCGTGCGGTCGGGGAGCCCTTCGACCGGCACTGGTTCGAGGTGGAGGTCGATCTTGGGCGTTAAGCGGATTTGACCGGGAGCGTCCTCGCCGCGGAGGGTGGCGAGATACTCGTCGAACCCTTCGCGCGAGCCGTGTCGGCGCTCGTACAGCGCGGCTAGGGCCGCTTGGCAGGGGTTGGGGCCCCAGCTTCGGACTTCGAGGCCAGCGAGATAGGCGTCCGCCGCCTTGTCGAGCCAAGTGTCGGCTGCCTCCCGAGTCTCGGCCCCGGTCGCCATGTGCTCGAACATCTGGCCTAAGTGATAGTGAGCACGGGTGTTTCTCTGCGAAAACTTCAGTGCCCGTTCGATCTCGTTGCGGCCTTCCTCGACGCGACCCGCTCTGTAGAGCGCCCACCCGAGGGCGTCGTGGATGAAGCCCAAGTAGAAATTCAGCCGCCCCCCTCCCACTTCCTCTTCGGCCCTATCGAGCATGGCTTGTATGACGCCCCGAGCGAGTTCGGCCGCCTCCTCGGCGTACGGCGTGCGGTCGGCCATCAAGAGAAGGGCACCGTACGTTATGTACGGGTTGGGCTGCTGCTCGTACTGGACCAAGCCGCGCACTGCC
>JAJDYK010000099.1 GCA_022825185.1 Candidatus Latescibacterota bacterium
AAAGCCGCCGCTTTCGAGGTAGTGCCGAAGCCGCGCTGCCTCCTCAGCGGAAAAGGCCACATTGCCGTGCCCGGTCATGTAGATGTACGGATAGGAAAACAACTCCTCGTCCATGATTTGCACCCGCGCCTCGGTTTCGGCTGCGTCGATTTGGGTGTGTTCCCTTAAGAAGCGGAGCAAGTTGGACAGGGAAGAGGGATCGCTGTACCAGTCGCCGCCGCCGCCGTATTGTAGCCGCGCAATGGTAAATAGGGGCTGGGCCGGGCCGTCCGCAGCGAGGAGCGCGACGGCGAGTGCAACGCAGAGGCCGCGCATGTCAGCGGCCGTTGATCACGGCGATTTTGCCGCGCACGGCGTCGCCGGTTTCTGCTTGCGCGACAAAGTAGTAAATGCCCGATCCCACCAGAAAGCCCGCCGCGCTTTGGCCATTCCAAGTGACCGGGCCTTGGCCGGCTGCGCCGTCGAGTTGGCGGACGAGTTCGCCGGCTGCGGTGAAAATGCGCACGCTGGCTCCCAGCGGCAGGTCGGCAAAGGTTAGGGATGCACCGCGCACGCCGATGTGGAAGGGGTTGGGATACGCGTATGCCTGAGGACCAGCGGCGGCCCCCGAGGTGCCGAGTTGCAGGCGGCTCATCCCGCCGAGCGTGCCAATCCACAGCGCGTCGTCTTCCCGATCGAAGTAGAGCGAGTTGACGCGGTTGTTGACGAGGCCGTCGCTGGTGTCGAGCGCGAACTCGACTTGGCCCTCGGTGCTGATGCGGGCCAAGCCGCCTTCGGTGCCGACCCAAATGCGTCCCCATTCGTCTTCGGCCAGCGCCGTGGTCGCGTTGGACGGCAGGCCGTTGTCGGTGTTGTACACCTTCCAGCTTGTGACCTTAAAATTCGCGTTGGTGCGCGAATACTCGCCGCGCACGGCATTGAGGCCGTTGTTGGTGGCGATCCACACTTGCCCTGAGCGATCGACGTGGATGTCGATGACGGCATTGCTGGTCAGGTCTGGATAAGCGACGGTGTCGAAGACTAAGCCGGTCTCATCGCCGAGTTCAAAAGGGGTGCCGCCATCGTCTAAGAGGCAGAAGCCGTCGAGTGCCGTCCCAATCCACTTCAGGCCGTCGGGGCCAATGGCGATTTTGGTCATGTCGCGGCCTGAGGACATGCCGAAGTTCAACTGGCTGTTGAGCGCGGCCTGTTGGGGCGGCCACCCATCCATGACGACGAGCCCATTTTGGACGTTGGCGATCCACAGCGCACCGTTGGCGTCGCGGTCAATGTCGCTGATAGCGACAAAGGTACCGCCGTTGATACCTTCGAGAGCCGAGTTGTTGGCGGTGAGATGCTGCCACTGGCCGTTGGCGTCGCGCACGTTAATGCCCCGGCCCCAATGGCCAACCCACAGCAGGCCCTCGCCGTCGGTCTCCAAGGCCGAGACGGTATTGGACGACAGGTCGGTATTGGTGGTGTGGGTAGTCCAGCCTTCGCCGTCGAACTCGTACAGACCAAAAGCGGGTAGATTGTCCTTGGGCACAGAGGCGACCCACAGGTGGCCGTTGGGAGTCTGCGCTATGTCGAAGAAGAAGTTGGCTTTAGGCTCGCGGGGCGGTGGCGGTGGGTCGGTGCCGAGGACGCGCAAGCCGCTATGGCTGGCGATCCACAGGGGGCCGTCGGTATCGGACAGGTCGGCCGTGCTGCTGATGCCTGACGCATTTAGCGGCTGCCAACGGTTGGCATCTTGGCGCTGGAATAAGAGGCCATTGGCTGTCGCGCTGACGATGCTCCCCTCAAAGAGGCCGAGGGCAACGCTATTGGTCGTGGAATAATCGAGTTCGGGGCGGTCGAGCGCGGGATGTACTCGCCAGATGCCGTCCGTGGCTGCGACGAAGAGCGTGTCTTGATAGACCAGCATGTCGCGCACCTCACCCCCCCTTATTGGCTCAGCCGCCCAACTGCTGGGGTCTTGGAGATTGGGCTGGGCCAAATCCGCCCACGCTAGGCCATTGACGGTCCCGGCCCACAGGCGACCGGCAAACATTTCAATGCTGGTCACCTCGGTGTCTTTGGGCAGCTCGCCCAAGCGGCGATAGGTTTCCTTGACCTCCTCCTTGCTGATGACAAACGCGCTGATGCCGCGCTCGCTGCCGACGTAGAGGATATCCCCATGCGGCTCAAGGGCGTTGATGCGGAGGTTTTGGAAGTCGAGGAAGGGCGGGTCGAAGTCATTTTTCTCAGGCCGATAGCGGCTCAAACCCTGAGAGTGGGTGCCAAACCACAAGTGGCCGTTGGCATCTACGGATAGGCTCAAGATGAGGTTGCCCGGTAGGCCGTCGCGGCGCGTGAAGCGCGTATAGGCTTGGGTCTGCTGGTCGTAGCGCAGGACGCCGCCGCTGGTACCGGCCCAGACCGCGTCTTGGTGGACGAGGACCCGGTTGATTTGGCGCATACTGGTATAGGCTTCCCATTGGGTGCCGGATAACTGGGCGCGGACGGGCAGGGCCAAAAGCAGCAGGAGAAAGAGGCGGAGCAAGAGCATGGAAACGGCCTACATCATCGTTAGAGGGTCGATGTTAATGGAAAAGTGGAGGGCGTGCTCTTTGGCGGCCTCGCGCATGGCTGGCAGGGCGCTAAGAGCTGTTGTGCGCAAATGGTGCGCTGAGGAGCCGCGCAAGAGGGCTTGCCAGCGATAGTTACCGCGCAGCCGCGCCAGCGGGGCTGGGGCCGGCCCGAGCACGAGCGCATCTTGGTCGAGGCCCTGTCGCAGGGCGTTCACGCCCTGTTGTGCCCCGGTCTCAACGGCTTGCTCGCAGGGGCCGCGCCAGCGGAAGACGATGAGGCGGCCAAACGGAGGGAATCCGGCCTGCTGCCGCTGGGCCAGCTCGTTGTGGGCAAAGGCCGCGTAATTTTGGTTGGCGGCCGCACGCAGGGCTGCGTCGTCGGGCAGGAGCGTCTGGATTACTACTTCACCGGCGGTGTGGCCGCGCCCCGAGCGACCGGCGACTTGGGTCAGAAGCTGGAAGCTGCGCTCGGCCGCGCGGAAGTCGGGCAGGTGCATGCCGGTGTCGGCGGAAATCACGCCGACTAGCGTGACTTCGGGCAGGTCGAGGCCCTTGGCGACCATTTGGGTGCCGAGCAGCACGTCGGCCTCGCCGTTGCGGAAGCGCTCGACCAGCGCGTCGTGCGCGCCTTTCCAAGCGGTGGTATCCACATCCATGCGGATGACGCGGATGCCGGGAAATTGGGCCAATAGGGCGCTCTCGACCTTTTGGGTGCCCACGCCGGCGAAGCGCAGTTCCGAGCTGCCGCAGGACGGGCAGACCGGCGGTGGTGGGGCCGAGAAGTCGCAGTAATGACAACGCGTCTCAGAGGCGGTAGGTCGCCGATGATAAGTCAGCGAGACGCGGCAACTAGGGCACTGAATCGGCTCGCCACAGGCGGTGCAGCTAATGAAGGGCGCGAAGCCGCGGCGATTTTGCAACAGGATGATCTTCTCGCCGCGTGCGAGGCGGTCTTGCATCTTGCGCCGCAAGTCGTGCGAGAAGATGGCGCGCTGCTTTCTTTGGAAAGGCTCCTGTTTCATATCGACGACCGCCACTTGCGGCAGGGGGCGGTCGTCGATGCGGCGGGGCAAGGTGTGGAGGTGGTACTTGCCGGTGGCGGCATTCCAGTGCGACTCTAAGCTGGGCGTGGCTGAGCCGAGGACGACGACGGCGTTGCAGCGCTGCCCGCGCACTAAGGCGAGGTCGCGAGCGTTGTAGGTGAGGGGGTGGCTGCTGTCTAGGTCTTCTTGCTTGTACGAGGTGTCGTGCTCTTCGTCCACGACAATCAGCCCCAAATTTTCTACTGGTGCGAGGATGGCCGAGCGAGCGCCGATGAGCACGCGTTGCTCGCGGCGGCGCAAGCGACGCCAAGTATCGTAGCGCTCGCCAGCCGAAAGCTGGCTGTGGAAGACGGCAACCGCCTCGCCGAAGTGCTCTTTGAAGCGCCGCACCATCTGCCAAGCGAGGGCGATTTCTGGCACCAAGATGATCGCGCCGCGTCCGGCAGCCAGCGCTTGCGCCACAAGTTGGACGTACACGAGGGTTTTGCCCGAGCCGGTGACGCCGTGCAGCAAGGCCGGATAGAATTTCTGGGCGTCGAGTGCGGTCGATAGATCGTTGAGGACCTGTTGCTGGTCGGCTGTCGGGACGAGATCTGGGGGGGTGCCGCTGGCGATATGGGCGAGGGGGTCGCGGATGACTTCCTCGGCCGTTGGTGAAATCAAGCCGCGGCCTTCGAGGGCCTTGAGTACGGCCGAGGAAAAGCCGGCCGCGCTCAGTTCGCTGCGCACGGCCATGGGGTGGTCGAGTAAGTAGCGCAGACAGGCCGCTTGGCGCGGTGCGCGCTTTTCAATGGCGGCGATGGCTGTGTGCGCGGCTGGTTCGTCGTTTAGGAAAAAGCAGCGTTGGCTCAGGGTGCGGGGTCGCCGGTCTTCGAGCACGGGCGCGACTTCGATGTGTCCGCTGCGGCGCAGGGCGCGCACGCCCTTTTCCAAACCCCGGCTGCCGAGGCGGCGCTTGAGGGTGCTGACTTTGAGGGAGCCGCTGCGCTGGAGTTCGTCGATGATCCGCGCCTCTATACCCGCGTGGTGGCCAGTGGGTGCGTCGCGCAATTGCACGAGGCGGTTGGAGTTGAGTTTGACGCCTGGGGGCAGAGCGGCCATCAGCGCACTGCCGAGGGGGGCCATGTAGTAGGAAGCCATCCAACGGCAGAGTGCGACGACCTCTGGACTGAGGAGCGAGGTATCGAGGATTTGTTCGACAGGGCGAATTTTGCACGGGGGAAGGTCGCCGAGCTTAGCTGGCCCTAAGACAATGCCAGTGAGTCGGCGCTGGACTACCGGCACCAACACTAAGGCCCCAGGCTGCGCTTCTGCGGCGAATTCAGCGGGTACGCCATAGGTCAACTCGCGCGCTACGGGGGGCGGCAGGGAGACCTCTACGTAGCCTTGGATCATGGTTGGGCGTCGGGGGCCTCTCCTGCGGAAGGCGGTGAGTCCAATGTTATAAACTCGATGCCGTCGGCCGCGGCGCGGAAGTGCAGCACTTGGTCGGGGTCGCCGAACTGGCCGTTGCCAAGCAGTTGGCCATCCAACCAATAGCTCAGGCCGTGGGGACGAGTTGAGAGCACGACGAAATGGTCGCGGGCCTCAAAGCGGTGGCGCTCGCCGGGCGGAACGATGGCTTCAAAGTTTTCTGCTGCGTCATCCCAGCGGATTTTTACCCAAGTGGAGTCGCGGGCCTCCAGTTCGAGGACCACGGGGACGGGTTCGGTGGTTTGGGCAGCCGCCCCGATTGCGAGAGGCTCAGCCAGCTCGGTGGATGACTCGACGGACGGGTCGCTTGGAGTGGCTGGCGGCTGGGATTGGGCCGAGACGTGGGCCGTTTGCGTTGGGTCGTCAATCGCTTGCGTTGGGGTTTCGGTTTCTTGTGTTGGGGTTTCGGTTTCTTGTGTTGGGATTTCGGTTTCTTGTGTTGGGATTTCGGTTTCTTGTGTTGGGGTCTGGTTATTGCCGAAAAAGTAGAAGAATGCCACAGCGAGGACGCAGCAGGCACCTATTACCGAGCCGGTGATTATCAACGGCTTACGCGAGCGGCGCGGAGTAGGCTGCGATAGGACGACCACAGGTTGGGAGCGAGCTTTCATTATCCGGCCGTATTGTTGGTCGAAGCGGCTCAGGAACGGCTCGGGATCGAGGTCAAGGTGTTCGGCATATGCTTTCAGGGCTAAGCGGACGAATACCGGCTCAACTACATCGAGCTCGCCGGCTTCTATGCCCTGTAAGACGGAAAGACTAACGCCGCTTTGTCGCTGTATTTCTTCGAGCGCGAGGCCGCGTGCTTGGCGTGCGGCCGACAATTCTTCGCCGATAGTTTGTTGTTTTTCTTCGCTCATTTTGTGGCCTGATTGTTTAGGTCGCACCCCACCGCGCTCAAAAGGACGCAAAGACGAGCTAAGGGCAGACCAACTACATTATAATAACAACCTGCGATGCGTTCAATAAAGCGCGCCCCTAGCCCCTGTATGCCATAGCCTCCGGCCTTGTCGAGGGATTCGCCGCTGGCGACGTAAGCGGCGATGTCGGCGGAGGTCAAGGGCCGCATCTCCACTTGGGTACAAACAGCTTCCCGCAGAAGCTGCTCGCCGCTTTGGATGGCTATACCGGTATAGACCTGATGGACTTGGCCCGAGAGGCGGCCGAGCATGGAAGCCGCGTCGGCTGCGTCGGCGGGCTTGCCCAATATTGCGCCGTTGCTACAGACGATGGTGTCCGCGGCGATGATGATGGCGTCCGCGGCGACTACGCTGGCCACGGCGCGGGCTTTGGCCACGGCCGATTCGAGTGCATAGTCGGCCGGAATGGACGTTGCGGGCACCGGCTCTGCCACCGGACTGGGGACGACGGTAAAGGGCAGGGCGAGTTGGCGCAACAGGGCGGCGCGTCGGGGCGAGGCCGAGCCGAGGATGAGGGGCTTCACGCGGGCGACTCCACCATTAAGGTGACCGGTCCGTCGTTGTGGATTTCGACCTGCATGTAGGCACCGAAGACGCCGCGCTGGGGCGGCAAGCCCTGTTCGGCGAGCAGGTCGAGAAAGCGCTCGTACAGGCGCTCGGCGACTTGGGGCGGGGCGGCTTGGACGAAGCTGGGACGGCGGCCCTTGCGGCAGTCGCCGTACAGGGTAAACTGCGAGATGGCGAGCACGCCGCCGCCGATGTCGAGGACCGAGCGATTCATCTTACCTTGGTCGTCGGCGAAGATGCGCAGGTGAGCGCACTTTTCAACGCAGAAGCGCAGGGATTGCTCGTCGTCGTCGGGACCGAAGCCGACGAGCAGGACTAGGCCCTGACCGATTTGGCCGCGGAGTTGGCCATCGACGTGGACGCTAGCGCGGCTGACGCGCTGGACGAGGACTTTCACGAGCGGGGACTGTGATTATCGTGATTAGTGTGATTACCATGATGCGAGTTTTCAAAAACCCAAGTCTTTGAGGCTTGGGAATCATCGCATGAGTTTCAAATGTACCCCTCGTCGCACCTCTGTCAACTACGCCTAGAAGCGCCGCTGGCCGCGCTCGAGTTTGAGTTGTGGGATGTCCTTCAACTGTACTTTGAAAAAGAACGCTCGGTTTTTGTGGAAGGTGCTCGGTTGTACGTTGAGGGTTGCGGTCCAGTCGTGGAATCCCTTTTGCAGGGACAACAGCTCGGAAGTGATGCGCTCGGTGGCTAAAAGCCGCGTTCCCGGGGCGCGCAGATTGTAGTTGAGCGAATAATTGCAATGCCATCTCGCCAAGCTAAAGCCGGCCGCGGCCTGCACCCAGGAGCGGATGAAACTAGCGGTCGTAGCGGTGGCGCGGCGGTGCGAGATGTAGTGGCTGAGTTGTAACCGGCTGCCGCGCCGGCGGTTGTCGATGTCGCGCATGAGGCCGCTTTCAAAGCCGAAGGATTCCCGGCCATAGGGGCTGGCGGTACCGAAGCTGCTTGATCCGTAGGGATTGGCGGTGCTGAAGCCACTCGATCCGTAGGAGCTGTAGGTGTCAAAGCCACTCGATCCGTAGCGGCTGGAACTGGCAAAATTACTAGTCCGGCCGGTCTCCTCGCGCGACGCGGCCGACCGCCGCGACCAGCTAGCTGAGGTCCGCACTTCGAGTTGCTCGCGGCGCGGTGCCAACAAGTGCAGTCGGTTTTGCTCGTCGTAGAATTCGTGGCGCAAGGTCAGCCGCGAGTTTAGGTAGCGACCTGCTTCGACGCTTAGGGTCGTTCGCAGGTCGGCTAGCTGGCGCTCCTTTTTTTCAAAGTCATAGGTCGTAGAGAAATTGAGCTGGACTAGGCGCACTTTGTGCTCGTCCTCGTCGCGCAGGATTTTGGCCCAGAAGGTGTTACCGAGGCTCAAGTTCAGGGTCCGCCGGTGTTGGAGCGGGCTGCCGTCGCCGCCAAAGCCCAAGACGCCGCCGGTGTCGGCACGAGAGGCTTGGTAGCTGAATGAGACGCTGGGTTTGAGCACGTGGCGCAGGGCTTGGAGTGGGCCGATGGACGGGTTAAAAAGCCCGTAGAAGGTCTGGCTCAAGGCCGCGCGGGTCGAGAAGCGGTCCCTGCGCCGACTGCGGGTTGCGCCTTCGCGCAGATCTTGGTCGCTCCAGTCTTGGTTGAGTGCCGGGCTGAGGTTGAGCCAAGAGAAGGGGCGGTACTGCGCGCTGACGCGCCAGACCACTTGGGCCCTAGTTTTGCTGGTCGTGTCCGTGCGGGTGCCGCGCCGAGTGTTGCGCAGACTGGCGTTGCCGTCGTAGTAGATGCGGTTGTACCAGGGGAGGTTTTGGCGGCTTTGACGGCTTTGGCCCGCTTGGCCCCAAATCGGTTTGCGACTCTTGCGCAGGCTGAGTTCGGGCAGGACGGTGGAGGACGTTTCGGTGTCGAGGTTTTTGGTCTGGCTCGCTTTCAGGCCGAAGCTGTTGCCCGAGCCGCGCCAGCGCCGGGTGTAGCTGAAGTTGGAGCGCAGGGTGCGGTTGAGGCGGTCTTGGAGGCTGGTGCTGTTGTCTTGGGCAAAGCTGTTGTTGCTCTGGAAGGTGCCGTTGGCCCGCAGACTCGCGTCGCGGCCTAGCTCTTGGCTGTGCCTGAACTCGAGTCGCCAGTTGCGCGAGGCCGTGCGGCCCTCTTGGCGGTTTTCGAACTGGGTGCTGACGTTGCCTCGGAATCGGTAGCGCGCGGCGTAGTTGAGGCGAGCGCGCCCTAGCCAGCCCGAGCGCTGCCGTAGATCGGCTGCGAGAGACAGATCCCAATAGTCGTTGGGCGCGAGGTAGTAGCCCAAGTTGCGCAGTTCCCACTCGCTTTGGCGCCCCCCAAATCTAAGGGAGCGCTGCCCAAAACTAGGTGTCAAAATCCCGGATTGGCGGTCTTCGCGCAGCGAGAATACGTAAAAGGGAATCCACAACAGCCGCCGCTGCTTGATGCGGAAATACACGGGGCGCGCCACGGCCATGTCGCCGGCTATGACCTTGATCCGTGGGCTGTAGAAGTCAAAGTGCGGGGGGTCGGCTTCGCACGTGGTGTACGAGCCTTGGTGGACGTGGAACTCAGTGCTGCTGCGGGTCTGGATCAAGTGTCCGGCGTAAAATCCCTTGTCGCGGTGGATTTTGCCTTCGAGGATGGTTCCTTGTTCGGTGGAGAGGTTGTAGAGGATGCGCTCGCCGCGCAGGGTTTGGTCGCCTTGACGCAACACCGGGCGGCCGACGACGCGCCCTAGCGAATCGAGGGCTGCCCGCGCTTCGACTTGGTCGAGGTCGCGGCGGAAGACGATCTCCGCAGCCTCCAACTCAGCGCCCTTGTGCGAGATGCGGGCCTGCCCCTGCAACAGGAGCGAGTCGCCGACCTCGTAGTAGCGCATATAGGTAGCTTGGTATGCAAAGCCCTCGTTTTTGTCCTGGCCCTTGGCTTGGGTCAGCAGGGCGCGGGCCTCTTGCAGTTGGGTATCGGACGCCTCGCTGCTACGCGCATGGGCGAGGGCGAGGCAGAGGATTATCAGAGCGATCATGGCTGGCGCTGGCGGAACACTTCGTACAGGGCGATACCCGCGGCCACAGAGGCGTTGAGCGAGCCGATGGCCTCTCGCTGCATGGGAATGTGCAAGAGCGTGTCGCAGCGCTTTTGCACCATGCGCCGCAGCCCCTTGCCCTCGCTGCCGATGACTAAGGCGCAGGGCTGGGCAAGGTCTGCGGTCGTCAAGGGCTGTTCGCCTTGGGCGTCGAGTCCGGCGATGAAAAGCCCACAGGCCGCGGCTTTTTGCAGGGCCTTTTGCAAGTTGTCAACTCGGCAGACG
>JAJDYK010000126.1 GCA_022825185.1 Candidatus Latescibacterota bacterium
CTCGGTCAACTCGCCCGCCACTACGGCGACTGGCTCCGGCCCGTCGAGGAGTGGCGCACCGACCGCCTCAGCCCTCGGGCGCAGTTCCGCAGCCTTACCCGGTATCTACTAGCCCGCTACGAGGTGCCGCCTTTTATGGACACGGCCTTCCTCCAAGGAAACCTTCGGACAGCGCACCGCGAGCAGGAGTGGTTCAAGCATATCGGCATCGGCCAGAACATCCGCAAGGCCGACCTGCCGCTGCGGCTGACCAAGCGCATGGCGCACCTTTTTCCCAATGCCCATCGGCAGTGGCCGGTTTCGCGCGCCCTGCGTTGGGCGCAATTCGCCGGCATGGGCGGACACGCGAGTCGGGCTGTTTTATCCACGCGGCTGAAGGACTACCAGCAAGACGAGCCGTTCTGGGAGACCGTGATGCTCTTTTTTGCCAACCAACCCATGCTGGAACCCACGTACATCGGCCCGATTGTTGATTATATCCACTACCAGAAATTCGTGCCCCAGCAATTGCCCGGCCCCAACGGCCACCCCATTGAGGGGCCGCCGGCTCAGCCGAATTTCTCGATGAAGGGCCGTAGCATCACCAAGCTGCTGCGCTTGGTCGACGAATGGCACGGCGACCTCAACGCCGACGACTACGCCCTCGGCGAGGAAGATGCGTGGGAGGCGTCTGGTTTTCGCGGATTCGAGTGGGAGGAAGAAGACGCATTCTCGGGCGAGCGCGTGCTTTGGTCAATACGCGAGCTAGGTACTACGCTCGACCTACTAGCCGAAGGGCGCGTCATGCACCACTGCGCCGCCTCGTATGCCCGGCGCTGCTCAGAGGGAGAGCGGTCGGTGTGGTCGATGCAGCTAACTTACCCGGCCAAGCTGCCGCAGCGCATTCTGACCATTGCCCTCGACAACCACAAGAAAACTGTCGTCGATTATCGGGGGAAGTACAACATGCACCCTCACGACAACAAGCGCACCGCCAAAAAGCACTGGCAGGACCGGCCCTATCTCTACTATCTGCGGCAATCGCCGCGCATCTTGCGCCTGTGGATGGAGCGCGAGGATCTGCGGCACGACTAGCGAGGCGACACGCGCAGGTGATCGCAGGAGTTGGGAGGAAGGGTAGGCTACAAGGAGCCTTTGAACAGGATCGCGCTCATGGTGGACAGCCAGCTAACTAGTACGATGCCGATGGTCCAGCGGAAATAGGTATCGACCTTCTCGTGGAGCTTTTGAACCGACGTATCGATCTTATCATGCAGCGTCTGAACCGACGTATCGATCTTGTCATTTAGCGTTTGAGCCGATGCCTCCCGCTTCGCATCCAGACCCTGAGCCGACGCGTCGATCTTATCATGCAGCGTCTGAATCGACGCTTCCCGCTTCCCATCCGACGCATCGATCTTATCATGCAGCGCCTGAATCGACGCGGCATTCTCATCGCGCAGCGTCTGAACCGACACATCTAGCTTCTCACTAACAACTCGCACGTCGCCTTCAATTAGCTCTAAGCGGCGGTCAATCTGCTGCAATACGTCGCGGGTGGTTATTTCAGAGGTTTCCGAGGTCATCACGGGACTGCTCCTTGATTAGGATGAAAAGTAAAACAACAGGAACGGATAAGCAAAAAGCGAACCACCTTTTTTCTTTGGCGGAATCTCCGTTGTGCAGCCGCTTTTCTGTATCTAATCGCAGACAACGTGACCCCTACCCCATACAGCCCGCCTCTCCCCTTGATAGCTGTCCGTCAGACCCTATCTTGTTTGTCGCCATGACTACAACCTTTCGCATCGGCGTCACCCGCGACTTTCTCAAGGCCGACGGTACCCTCGGCTTCGGCGATATTGGTCTCGACCTGCTCGACGAATCCCCAAAGGTCGAGTGGGAATTTCTAGCGGAAAACACCACCGAGCTGCGTCCCGACCAGATTCGTGGCTACGACGGCCTGCTAGTTCTCGCTTCGATAGTCAGCGCCGAGACCTTGCAGGGAGCGGACAAGCTGGCGATCGTCGCCCGCTTCGGCGTCGGCTACGACAGCGTTGACGTGGCAGCTTGCAACGAGCAGGGCGTGCTCTTGACGATTACCCCCGACGGCGTGCGCCGACCAGTGGCGGTCATGGCCCTGACGTATCTTTTGGCCCTCAGCCACAAGATGCTGGCTAAGGATCGCTTGGTGCGCGAGGGCCGCTGGCACGAGCGCCTCGACTACATGGGCATGGGCGTCACGGGCCGTACGCTGGGGCTGGTTGGCCTAGGCAATATCGGCCGCGAGATCTGCACCTTGGCCAAGCCCTTCGACATTCGCTGCATTGCCGCCGACCCTTTTGTCGATGCTGCACAGGCGAGAGCCGCTGGTGCCGAGCTAGTCGAACTCGACCAATTGCTACAAAGCGCCGACTACGTCTGCATTTGCTGCGCCCTCACTGAGGAGACCCATCATCTCATCGGCGAGCGCGAGCTCTCGCTGATGCAGGAAAGCGCCTATCTCATCAACACGGCCCGCGGCCCCATCGTCGATCAGCAGGCTCTTACCCGCGCCCTCCAACGGGGACAAATCGCCGGTGCTGGTCTCGATGTTTTTGAAGCAGAACCTGTGCCCCAGGACGAGCCTGTATTGGCACTTACTGACCAGACCATCGTCGCCCCGCACGGGCTTTGTTGGACCGACGAGTGCTTCCGCCTCAATGGCCGCAGCGCCTGCCGCAGTCTCATCGAAGTAGCCTCCGGCTGCTTGCCCCAGTACCTCGTCAATCCCCAAGCGGCCGAACACCCCCGTCTCCAAGAAAAACTGAACCACTATCGAGCTATCGGATGAAACCCAATAAAGTCAAACGCACCCTCAAAGAGGGCGGCACCGTCATCGGCACTATGACCTTTGAGTTTTGCACTCCGGGCATTGCCCGTCTCTCTGCCGAGGCTGGCGCTGAATTCATTATGTACGACATGGAGCACACCGGCTGGAGCGTCGAGACGGTGCGCGACCTGATCGCCACCACCAACGCCGACCACATCGAGCCGTTTGTGCGAGTGCCGGCGACCCAATATCACTTCATCGCCCGCGTCCTCGACGTGGGTGCCCGAGGCGTCATGGTGCCGATGGTTAGCGACGCGCAGCAGACCGAGGTCATCGTGCAGTCGGGCAAGTACCCGCCCATTGGCCAGCGCGGCGCAGCCTTTCAGATCGCCCACGACCACTTCGCCGAAGGCTCCATCGTCGGCAAGATCGACCACGCCAATACCGAGGGCCTGCTGATCGCTCAGATCGAAAACCGGCCCGGCCTCGAAAATGTCGATCGCATCGCCGCTGTAGATGGGATTGATATACTGTGGATTGGAGGTTTTGACCTGAGCAACTTCTTGGGGATTCCCGCGCAGTTTGACCATCCCGAATTCACCGCCGCCCTCGACCGCGTCGTCGATGCTTGCGAGCGCCACGGAAAGGCCGCTGGCTACTTGGTTAATACCATCGAGGAAGGAACGGAGATGCTGCGCCGAGGTTTCCGCTGCATAGCGTATGGCGGCGACTTGTGGCTCTACCGCCGCGCCTTGGCCGAAGGCGTCGAGGGGCTGCGGACGAGCGCATGGCGGGGGTAAAATAAAAAGGCCCACCGGGCAAGGGCGGGCCCCATCATTAGTCCACTAACAGCGTCGCTGGCCTACTCACCCTCCAGCGCCCGCCGCATCGCCTCGCCTTGATCGCGCCAATACCCGTATAGCACCGCTATATCCGTGCCCACGCAGAAGTGCCGCACCCCCATGTCGAGAAAGCGCTTGGCGTCGTCGGCTGTATTGATCTCGGCGCGCGGATGGACGCCCATTTCCAAGGCCGTCTTAAAAACCTTTTCTTCGGCCGCAGCAATTTCCGGGTCGCCGCGCTGGCCGGCCTTGCCGACGCTCATGGAGTAGTCGGCCCCTCCCCATTGGACCATCTCGACCCCTTCTACCGAGAGCATGGCTTCTAGGTCAGCGACAGCCGTTTGCTTTTCGATCATCAACACCACGACCACGTCGCGCAGCGCTTGGACGTACTCCGGGGTGCCGCCATAGCTCATATAGGCGAAGCGCCGCATAGCTACCCCATAGGTGCCCTCGTCCTCGGGCGCGTCGGCGCGCACACAGCGCACACAGGCCCGCGCGTCGTCCGGGTCGCGCACATCGGCAAAGAGCACGCTGCCGAAACCCGACCCGATGGCCCGTTGGGCCACGTAAGCGCGGTTTTCGGCATCGACCTTGATCATTGTTCCCAAGTCCCATAGCTCGGCGGCTCGGGCGAGGTTGTCCAAGTCGTGCAGGTCAAAGGGGCCATACTCGGCGACAAATTCCACGTAGTCGTACTCGCCCGTATGCCCTATGGCTTCGACGATCGAAGGCCAAGTGGTGTGGATGTGGGTGCCTAGCGTGGGCTCGTCGGCGTTGAGTTTTTCGCGCAGCTTGTTGGGTCTCATGGTTTTTCTCCTTTAAAACAGTTCTTCGTCGCGGTCGGTGGCTGGCGGCGGCGCGATTGAAAGCGCCGACACCTCGGCGCGCATCTCGGCCGACATGGCAAAGTCGAGCGCGGCGAGCGATGGCTTGAGTTGGTCTAGGTCGCGCCCGCCGACGATCGGCGCGGTCACGTCCCGATGCCCCATAACCCAAGCGACGGCCAAAGTCACCGGATGTACGCCCTTGTCGCTGGCATAGCGCACGAAGCGCTCGGCGACTTCGTAGAACACGGGATTGGCGTAGCGCTTGATGTAGTTGTCCTGCTGCAAGAGACGACCCCGCTCGGGCCGCTTGTCGATCCCGTATTTGCCGGTCAGCAAGCCGCCTCCTAAGGGACTGTAGGGAATCACGCCCAAACCCTCTGAGCAGGCCAGTGGCAGGATTTCTACCTCTACTTGCCGCTTGGCCAAGCTGTACATGGGCTGAATGCAGGCAAAGGGTGCCAGCCCCTCGCGGGCGCAATGGCCGAGGGCTTTGGCAATCTGCCAAGCGGCCCAGTTGCTCACAGCCGGGTAGAGGATTTTGCCGCCGCGTACCAAATCGTCGAGCGCGGCGAGGGTCTCTTCCATCGGCGTATCTTCGTCGAAGTTGTGGACGAAGTACAGGTCGAGGCGGTCCGTCTGCAACCGCCTGAGACTGGCCTCTACGGCCTGCACGATGTGCCGCCGCGACAAGCCTCGGTCGTTGGGGCCGTCGCCCATTGAGCCACAGACTTTTGAGGTGATTACCAACTCGTCGCGCTCGCCTTGGATCAAGCGGCCCAAGATCTCCTCGGAAAGCCCGTTGGAATAGACATTGGCCGAGTCGAAGAAATTGATCCCCAACTCGCGGCAGTAGCGATACATCTGCCCGGAGGTCTCCTCGTCCGCATCGCCGCCAAAAGCCATGGTACCGTAGCACAGAGAAGACACTTTGACGCCCGTGCGGCCCAGAATTTTGTACTGCATCTTTCGATTCTCCTTTAGTGGAATTCCGTGCGGCAGGGCAAGCTAAGGAAGAGGGTAGCCGTTATCAAGTGGCGTCATTGGCCGCACCGCCTGACCGTCCTATATTAAGCGACTTACGCATAACAGGAGTGATTTAACCCCAATGGACGCACCCCGCCAACGCCTGCTCTACTTGCAGGCGCGCACCCCGAGCGTCATGTCCAACATCATCGGCCTAACGCTCATTGAGCCGGTCGCGGGCTTCGCGCCCGAAATCCACGCCGAATCAGCACCCGATTGGCCCTACGAAACCGTACACGACGCCGTAGTTGACGGCTGGCAAATCGTCCAATTCCCCCACCTGCAGGCCCCGTTCGACGACCGGGAGTTGGACGTGATTGGCTATGAGTTCATCCTACAGAAAATGGAGGTTATCGCCGATGAATGAGCTTCTGCTCAGCGACGCCGAAGTGGCCCGTTTCCTCGTTACCGGCTACCACCTCGTCGAGCCGGAATTGCCCGCCGGGCTCAACGAGTCCATCGCCGCCCAACTCGACGCTTTGGACTCCAACCCCGGCGACGCCATCACCGAAGCCGTGCCCAAGCTCTGGCAAGTGCTCGACCACCCGACCGTCAAAGGCGCGCTCGTCAGCCTGCTCGGCCCGGACTACGAGGTGCAGCCGCATCGCCACTGGCACTGCAAGCAGCCGAACTCGCCGCACATGAACTGGCACCAAGACGGCCTCAACAACCGCGACGTGCTGCTCAACCGCTTCCTCGGGCTGTACTACCCGACCGACGTCACGCCTGACATGGGGCCGACGATCATCGTCCCGGGCACCCAGTTCCGCAACGCACCGACGGACCGCATGGCCACGTACACCAACATCCGCGGCCAAGTGCCGCTCGTGGTCAAGGCCGGTACCGTGGCCTTCACGCATTACGACCTCTGGCACGGCACCGCGGCCAACCGCTCGCCGCACAAGCGCCACATGATCAAGTTCCTCTTCCGCCGCACGCAGGACAACACCGCACCCACTTGGAATCACGACCCCGAGGCGGCCAACAAGCCCGCCGACTGGAACGAGCGCGACCGGGCCGAGGACGTGACCAACATCCTCAACTTCACTAATCCGTTGGGCGTCTCCCAGAGTGACCACTACAAGGAGCGCGCCATCCGCCGCCAGAACTGGAACTACCTCATGGGCCTGTCGGCCTAATCCCAACCCCTAGCAAAGAAAGCATTCCATGACCGTTCAGATCGCCCGCGTTGAAGAGCGTTTCAAATGCCCCGGACCCCAGCCCAACGGCCTGCAAGCTGCGCCCGACGGCCTCTGGTGCATCGACCAAGTGGACCTCAAGATCTACAAATTCGACTACGAAAGCGGCGAAGTCCTCTTTGAAGCCCAGACCGATACCGAGCACTCCAGCGGCATTACGCTCGGCGACGGCTCTATGTGGATCGCCTCGACCTTTGAACTTAAGATCGCCCGCCTCGATCCAGCTACGGGCCAGACCATCGCCAAGCTCGATTCGCCCGGCAATGGCGTCGTCGCCTGGGTCGCCGACCAGCAGAATGGCCGCGTCACAGGAGCTCACGGCCTCGAGTGGAAGGACGGCAAGGTGTACGTGGCCTCGCCGCCTTCGCAATTCGTCCACGTGATGGATGCCAGCACTTGGGAAGAAGTTCATTCTTTCCGCGTCCCCGGCCTCCGAGTTCACGGCCTAGCTTGGGCTGACGACGGCACCCTCTGGGTCGCCGACACCTCGGCTGGCACCATCAACCGCCTCGATCCCGAAGACGGGCGCATCTGGGAAGTCATCCGCGTCGAGGCTCCCACCGAAGTCCACGGGCTGACCATCCACGAGGGCGTGCTTTGGTACTGCGACGCGGCCACGCGCGCAATCGGTCAACTGTACATATAGAAGAAAGGGTCTCCATTGAAGATCACAGAAGTCAAAACCGCTGAAGTGCGCGTAAATCGCTACCACTACCACTACGTCCGCATCCACACCGACGAGGGCATCTACGGCACTGGCGAGGCCAGCCACGTCGATGGCGGCTGGCGCGGCTCCACCCAGACCATGGCCGCCCAGCTCATCGGCAAGGACCCGCGCGATGTCGATGCACTTTTTGAAGGCATCCGCCGCAGCTACATCTTTCGCGGCGGCATGTCGGGCCTGGCGATTTCGGCGCTGACCGGCCTTGAGGTCGCGCTGTGGGATTTGGCTGGCAAGGCTCAAGGCGTTCCCGTTTACCGGCTCTTGGGCGGCAAATTCCGCGACCGGGTGCGTCTCTACGTCGATAGCGCCCATGAGGACTACAAAGAGCGCGCCGAGGACGCACGCGCAAAAGGCTTCACCGCGATTAAGTTCGATCTCGACGACGCGGGTCACCCGGAAAAGCTCGATCCTTGGAACTGGTCGGTGGCCCCTGCCGAGCTGGAGGATCTAGTCGATCAAGCGCATCAGATCCGCGAGGCGGTTGGTCCCCATATGGACCTGGCCATTGACCTGCACGGGCGCTACGACGCCACCGCTGGGATGAAGTTCGCCCACGCGCTCGAAGGTCTGAATCTGATGTGGCTCGAAGAGCCGGTGCCGCCCGAGAATATCGACGCCCTCAAGCGCATAACCGACTCGACCCGCACCCCGATCTGCGCCGGTGAAAACGCCTACCTGCGCTACGGCTTCCGCGACATGCTCGAACAGCAGGCGGTCGATATCATCATGCCCGACATTTCCAAGTGCGGCGGCCTATCCGAGTGTCGCAAGATCGCCAACATGGCCGAGACCTACTACATCCCCTTTGCCCCACACAACAACTCCAGCGCCTTGAGCACCGTGGGAGACGCCCACGTTTGCGCCAGCGTGCCCAATTTTCTCGCCTTGGAATTCCATCGCTACGACGACCGAACGTGGAACGACGTGGTACTCGCTGACGAGCCGGTGATTCAGGAAGGGCACGTAGTGCTGAGCGAGAAGCCGGGGCTGGGAGTGGAGTTAAACGAGGAGTTTCTGCAGAGCATGATGGAGGACGGGGAGCCGCTCTGGCAGTAAGAATAAAGTTCTGAAACCACTACAATAGGAAACCCACCATGACCCAACGCAAAGCACACAACCCCGCCTGGCCTTGGACCAAGGACTTCCGCATTTCACAGGCCGTGCAGGTCGGCGATACGATCTACGTCTCCGGCCAAGGGCCGCTCGACTCGGAGGGGAAGCTCGTCGGTGAAGGCGACATGGCCGCTCAGTCGCGCCAAGTCTTTGCCAATATCCGCGCCGTGCTCGCCGAGGCCGGCGCGACCATGGACGACGTGGTCAAGATTACCTCATTTATCACCGACACGGGTCGCTACGCCGAGTACGCGGCCGCCCGCGCCGAAGCCTTTCCCAACCACGCCCCTGCCAGTTCTACCGTGACGGTCGCCGATCTAGTCCTACCGGGAATGCTCGTCGAGGTCGAGGCTATAGCCGTGCTCGGCAGCGGTAGCTAACTACCTCGGCTCCCGATAGACATCCGACCCGGACCCGCCGACCAAGATATCCAAGTCAACGCCCTTGTCGGCTTGGAGCACATGCTTGACATACAGGCCGGCATATCCCCGTGTGACAACCGGCGCGGGCGGCGTCCACGTTTGCCGCCTGCTTTGCAACTCCTCGTCAGGCACGGCCATGTTCAACGACCGCTTTTCCACGTCTAGCTCGATCAGATCGCCGTCCTGCACCAAGGCCAGCGGGCCGCCCACCGCGGCTTCGGGTGCGACGTGCAGAATCACCGTGCCGTAGGCCGTGCCGCTCATCCGCCCGTCCGAGATGCAAACCATGTCGCGCACGCCCTGCTGCAACAGCTTCTTGGGCAATCCAAACTTCCCGGCTTCGGGCATACCGGGGAAACCTTTGGGGCCGATGCCTTTCAAGACCAGCACGCAGTCTTTGTCCACGTCGAGATTGGGATCGTCAATCCGCGCCCTATAGTCTTCTATACTTTCGAACACCACGGCTCGTCCGCAGTGCTGCATCAGCTCGGGCGAAGCGGCTGACGGCTTGATAATCGCCCCATCCGGGCAGAGGTTGCCCCGGAGCACGGCGATTCCAGCTTCCTCCCTGAGCGGCTTGTCGATCGCGGCGATGACCTCCCGGTTGTAGCATTGGGCTCCCGAGGTGTTTTCTCCGAGCGTCTTGCCCGTCACCGTCAAGGTATCCATGTGCAGATGTTCCTTCATCTCCTGGATCACGGCGGGTAGGCCACCAGCGTAGAAGAAATCCTCCATCAGATATTCGCCCGAGGGCATTAGGTTGACCAAGTGCGGCATGCGACTGCCCAAGCGGTCGAAGTCGTCCAGTTCCAACTCGACGCCGAGCCGCCCGGCGATGGCCAACAGATGCACCACGAAGTTGGTCGAGCCGCCCAGTGCTGCGTTGACCTTGATGGCGTTTTCTACGGCTGGCCGCGTCAAAATGCGCGACATGCGCAAGTCTTCTCTCACCATCTCGACGATGCGATTGCCCGCCAGATGCCCCAAGCGCTTGCGACGCGCGTCCGGCCCAGGGATTGCCGCGCCGCTCGGCAACGTCAGCCCGACAGTCTCGACCATGCAGGCCATCGTCGAGGCCGTGCCCATGGTCATACAGTGGCCGTCCGAGCGCGAAATCCCGGCCTCGGCCTCCAGGTAATCCAAGCGCGAGATGCTCCCGGCCCGCAGCTCGGTCGTAAAGCGATAGACATCCGTGCCGGAGCCGATATTCTCGTTGCGAAACTTGCCGTTGAGCATCGGCCCACCCGTCACCGCAATGGTCGGCAAGTCCACGCTCGCCGCCCCCATCAAGCAAGCTGGCGTCGTTTTGTCGCAGCCAGCCAGCAACACCACCCCGTCGAGCGGATTGGCGCGGATGCTTTCCTCCACGTCCATGCTCGCCAAGTTGCGGTAGAGCATGGTAGTTGGCTTCATCAGCGTCTCGCCGAGCGAAGTAACCGGAAATTCGAGCGGAAAGCCCCCGGCCTCGTACACCCCGCGCTTGACCTGCTCGGCCAAGATCCGCAGATGGGCGTTGCAAGGATTCAAGTCCGACCACGTGTTGCAGATCCCGATCACGGGTCGGCCGTCGAACATCTGCTCGGGATGGCCTTGGTTTTTGGTCCAGCCTCGGGACACAAACCCCTGATGCCACTCGTCGCCAAACCACCCCGCACTGCGCAACGTTTTTTTATTTCCGCTCATGGAACTATTCCAATGTACATTTGCATATCCTTGGAATCTGTCTCGCAAAATTGACAAGGGGCGAACGCAACCGTTCACCCCTCGTCAGCAGATTGGATTGGATGGCTGCGCTACACCGGCATCTCTCGCCGTGTGTGCGCTCGCCCCACTCGGGCTGTTTCCTCATTTCCCCCAGAGAACACTCGCGCCCCAGCGTCAATTTTTGCTGTGACCGTTTCGGGTGCGGACCCGTCCAAGAAGGCCACGCCGTTTTGCTGGCACGCCGCTTTGACCCGCTCGTGCGTCTCCTGCATCTCTTCGGGCCACGGCTGCGGCATCGTCCGATACCCCAGCGAAATGCTCAAGTCGCCCGGGCCCATTTCGGCAAAGCCGATCCCCGGAACGGACAGGATTTCCTCGATGTGGGGCAGGGCGGCCACCGACTCGATCTTCAGCCCTAACAGCAACTCGCCCTCCGGGTTGAGAGGCCAGGGATCGGCCTTGGCCAGATACTCGTCGCGGCTCGCGCCCCAAACACCCGCACACACGCCCTCTGAGCCGACGCCACGCGTGCCCCGGCCTAAATCGGCACCAACGCCGATGGTGTTGATCGGATAGCGGCACGACTCGACAAAGGCTCGGACGGCCCCGGCCGATTCGGCTTGGCAAAGCAAAATCCCGTGCGCGCCTCGGCCCAAGATTTGCCGAAATTGCCAAGCGTTGTAGCGCACGATTTCCTCGGACCGGCCCTCGACCGGAGCCTCGACGATGATCGCCGGAGTTCTGTGCCCGCTGCGGGTCGGCCCACCGGCGATCAAGCCGCGTAAGTATTCGTCCAGTCCGGCCATGTCGAACGAACCGTGTTCCATGCCGACGTTGATGTAGTCGGCCCAAGTTGCGGCGTCCTCTTTGCCCTGCTCGTAGGTCAGCACATGTCCGGCGTGGGCACCTGTGTAGTAGATAGGCTGATCCTCGGCGAGGAGTTCAACGGCGCGGTTGATTTTTTCACTCATTGAGTCTCTCCTTAAAAGGTCTGTTTTAATTCCACGAATCCACTCCCAAAAGTTTCCGCCCCAGAGCGGTCAACTCGGCTGGCTGCTGATGCTGGTGTTCCCAATCTCGCGCATCGCCGGGCCAGCGCGGCGTTGGTCGCCGCTCCTGCCAAGCCGTGATCCGCTCCTGGCGCGCGGCCTCTCCGTTCGCGGGTGCCGGCGACATGGTGATATACTGCGCCAAGCGCGGCCGAGCGGCCCGATTGTGGCCGTTGCCGTGGGCCAACAACCGATGCCAGATCAGCAAGTCCCCGGCTTGGCCCGCAATCGACTTGACCGTCAGCCCTGCCAGATCGGGTTTGCGCGTATTGCGATCCGCCGGCTGGGTCTTGACCCATTCGTCGAATATCCGGTGAAAGCCGGGTACGCACTGAAAGCCGCCTTGGTCCTCCGCCGTATCCGTCAAATACAACACCCCTTGCACCCCAAAGGCCACCGGCTGCTGTGTCGTATCGACATCCCAGTGAATCATCCCCTTGTTGCACCACTCGGGCTGATCCTCGCGCGCCGGCGGTTTCATATTGGCCCGGTCCAGCGAGACCCACAGCTTCTCGTCGCCCCAGATCTCGGCAAAAGCCTGATGCACCTTGGGGTACTGCCGATTGTCCCACAGGGCTTGGTGCTGGTAGATTTCGACCATGCCCGCCGCTGAGATCGGCGAGCACAGATTGTCGCGGGTATAGGGCTGGTACTTGTACCAATCTTCTTCGCATTCTGGGTCCATCTCCAGAAATTCCCAGATCGCCGCCACCATCGCGTCTAAGTTTTCTTGGGGCACGGCGTTGCGAACGATCACATAGCCGTTCTCTTCCCAGAAAGCTCGATCTTCTTTGCTCAATACTGGCATGGTCTCTCCTTCAAGTCGGTTTACCCGTACACCGTCTGTATCAACGCCCGAATATACCCAATCGCATACGCCTTCCCATGCAACGGCCCGTACCCATGGGGAAAAGACGGCGTATGATCCATCATATACGGCCCATTAAAACCATTATCCCGATACACCTCCATCGCTCGCCGCATATCCACTTCTCCCTCGTCCAAGAACACCTCGGTAAATCGCGGCAACTGCCCGCGCACATTGCGGAAATGCACCCACGCGATCTTGTCCTTTGCAGCCATCTCGGCGATTGCGTCATAGATCTTTTCCGGCCCTAGCAACTCGGTCATGCACCCTTGGCAAAAGAGCATACAATTGCTATCGCTCGGCGCGATCTCAAAGAATATCTTGCGGAACTGTTCCAAGGTCGAACAAATTTGCGCCACGCCCGCTAGCGGCTCGGGAATCGGCGGGTCGTCCGGGTGCAGGGCCATCCGCACCCCCGCCTTTTCGGCTGCGGGGGTCGCCGCTGCTAAAAATCGCTCCATCCGCGCCCACATCTGCGCCTCATCTACCGGGGGCTCGTGCGGTTCGGGCCGGTTTTGGGCAAAAACTGCGTAGTCGAACGTACTGTATCGCACGCCGCCCCTACCCGTATCCGCAGGAGTGCGAAAGTTGCCCATGGGTTTGAAGTTCCAGCCCACGCAGGGAATGCCGGCTTGGCCCACGCTCTCCAGCATCTTGCACCAGAGGCCGATCTTCTCGTCCATGTCCTCCTCGGCCAAGGTGATCTCCTCCCAAGCGGGCATGAAGATATTGTTCAGCTTCATGCCGTGCGACTCGACCTTTTCCCGCGCCTGCGCCAACGCGTCGGTGCAGTCCTTGCCAGCCTTTAAATCCTGTGCCAGCGACGTATTTGCCGAGCCGGTGCCTCCCCGACGACCGGCTACGGGCACTCCCCCGCGCAGCTCCAGATGGATCGAGTCCACTCCAATCGCGCGAAAGAAGCTCAGATGCTCGTCGTCGAGTTCGCCGATGGAAATTTGGTCTTGGATATACATCCGTCGCTTTCCTTTTAAATCGCAACCCTTTGCGTCAACACCTCGCCCAGCGCGAGTTCATCATCCGGCGACCGGCCGATCGCGCAGGTTCTGGCCGCCGTAGCGGAAGCCCGGCACGTTGTCGGCGCAGTACGTGCCGCGAAACAGGGTCTGCCGCATCGGCGGCATCGGCTCAACGAGTTCAGCCGGCGGCGACCACGAACTCCAGCGCGAGCCAACGCTGTTGTAGAGATTGAAGATGCCCACCCGCTCGTTGTCGGTATTGGTCCACGGCGAGGTACTGTGCGCCAACGCCTCGGTGAAAAACAACACCGACCCAGCCGGGCACTCGTACGTTTCCCACACCGCCGAATGCGGGTCCTGAATGGTGGCGGGCGAGGGGTATGCAGCCTTGTGGCTTCCCGTAGCTAGGAGCGTGCCGCCCTGCCGCATTTTGACCGGTGCCAGCTCCCACACCACCCGCGTCAATCCGCTGAAGGACTTGCCAGGAATGCTCTGATAGTGGTGCGAATCTACGGCAAAGCGAAAGAAGCCGCTGCCGTTGTGCGGGTTGAAAACGCCCTCCCGCTCGGGGGTCGCCGCTGGGTTGCGCAAGCCGCTGCCCTCCATTCGAAACCCGTAGCACTCGGCGCTCGACAGCCCTGGGAACGCCAGAAACTCGTTGAGGAAACCCACTACCACCGGATGATCGGTCAGCTTCTCCAGCGGCCCGGCGACAAAAGAACGCTCGTGTTCCGACAGCGACTCTGGGTGGCGCTGCACGCGCAAGGCGTACTCGCGCATGGCCGCAATCTCGTCGTCGGCCAATACCCCCGGCACCAAGAGCCATCCGCGCACATCGAAGAGGTATTTCTGCTCGTCGGTTAGCTCGACGACCGGCTCGCCATCGGCATTTTTTTGCGGCAGATCGCCTTCCTCCAACAGCAACGGCTGCCCCAGATTCTTATCCACTACGTATGCTTCGCTCATCTGCTGCATCCCCTTTTGGTTTTATAGCAATCCTGAAAGACTTAAACGCTTCAAGCTGCGGATCGTCTGCGCCTATCTGCGTCCATCTGCGGATTATCTTGTTAGCCAGCTCGCGGAAATGGTTCGACCGGCGACTTGTCTTCTCCATCTACTTCGTACTCGTCCGGCGGAAAATTCTGGCATAGCGCGCCCTTTCGCATCACCCAATGGAAATTGCCCCAAGTGCGCGGCGAGCGGTCGGCTAGGGCCGGCGTGGTATAGACGCCAGCGATGCCAATCCGGCTCTGTGGACTCTCGTTGACCGGGCTGTAGTGCCACATGCTGCTGTGCCAGCATACTACATCGCCTGGTGCCAGCTCAATGTGCTCGACGCCGCGCTCGGCTTTTAGGGCTGCGACTCGCTCCCTTGGCAGTTCGCCGTGGATGCTGTCGGCGTAGAGTACGTGCTCGACGATCTCGGTTTTGTGGCTGCCCGGAATGAACTGCAAGCAGCCATTTTCTCGTTTGGCCGGGTCGAGGGCCATCCAGAAGTTGAACGGCTCGGTCTCGCCATCGCGCCACAGCCCATTGTCTTGGTGCCAAGGCGTGGCTGCCCCGGTCTTGGCTGGCTTGACGAAGACGCTGCTGAACTTGAGCAGGATATCGTCACCCAAGTAATACTGCCCCAGCGGTGCCATCGCCCCAGCGTGTACCGTATGCCAGACTAGCGGCGCGGTGTGGCACCAGCGGTTGAACTTGCGAAAGCGCTGCGCCCGCGCCTCGGGCGTATCGCCCATCGGGTCCATGGGGTCGGCGTCCGTGCGCACGTTTTCGGGCTCGGGCGTGTACAGGACGTTCTTGATCACCCCGCGCATCTCCGCCGCTTGGTCGGCCGTCGCGACCCCAGGTACTGTGAAATAGCCCTTTTCCTCCCACGCTCGGGCTTGGTCTTGGGTGGGTTGCCAGCTTTTCATACGTCCTCCGTCTCAGTGCTCTTCAACCACCAACGAGCTGAATTTCTCCTCATCCCACTCCGCACCCCAACCTGGCCCATCCGGGGGCGCGATGTGCCCTTCTTCAATCAAGGGCGCGTTGAGCAAACCCCACTGCGCCCCGGTCTGCCGCAAGCTGTCGGCCGTGGCCCCGAAAAACTCGTAGAAATCGGTGTTGTCGATACAGCAGCCCAAGTGCGAGTGGACCAACCCGTCCAATGCCCCACCTCCATTCAGTTCGATATTCGCTCCGTGCAGCTCGGCCAGATGCGCCAGCTTCAGCACCTGCGTCGTCCCGTGCCGGGCATTGCCCCGCAGGCGATCAGTCGCCCCTTGGATCAGCCATTGCGCCGTTAAGTCGATGTCGTGCATCAGCATCTCGGTGCCCATCACCGGAATGGTCAACGCGCGGCACAGCTCCTGATATTGGTTCATCTTCTGCTCGTGCATCGGCTCTTCCAACCACACGAAGTCCAGCTCTTCCAGTACGCGTCCCACTTCAATGGCCTCGCGCAAGTCATAGGAACACACGGGATCGGTGATCAACTCGTAATCCGGTCCCACGGCGTCGCGCACGGCTCTGTAAATAGGAATATCGGCCTTTCCTCCTTTATACGTGTGAAACTTGTACGCCCCAATGCCCATTTCCTTGCCGAGTTCTATCGCCTTGAGATACCCCTCGATATCCGTATCGCCGCCGGTCAAATACGCGGGCAGTCGGGGCCGCACGCGCCCCACCAACGCATAGACCGGCAACCCTGCGGCCTTGCCCAAAATGTCCCACAGACAGTTGTCAAACGCCCCAAACCACCCCGGAGGCTGGTACACCCACCGGGTGCCTTTCCAAAACTGCTGAAATAGCCCCTCGCGCTCCCACGGGCTCCGCCCCACCGCGTGATACCGCACGATGTCGGCCTGATAGGGAGTCATCGACGTGTCGCTGCGCCCCACAATTCCCTCGTCCGTGTGGACTTCCAAAAAGCTCTGCCCCGCCGGGCGCAATTCTTGGTTTGGCCTTCCCTGGTGCGTGTATTGTATCCTCCGCAACCCATCTACCCGCGCGATACTGTGACCGCCGCGCCCCGTGCGGCTTGGGTCTTCCAACACCAACAATTTTACCTCGGTGATTTTCACATTTACCTCCTTTATCGGCAAATTTGAATAACCTATATTCCCCCCACACAACCCACAACTGTCAACCTCAGGGGATTATATGAAAATCGCCGCCATCGAAACCTTCGATCTCACCTGCCTTCTTGAGCGCCCCTTTGGTTGGTCCCAAGGCTGGCTCGACCAGCGCAGCACCACGCTCGTCAAAGTCACCACGGACGACGGCCTCGTCGGCTGGGGCGAAGGTGCGGCCGCCAGTCTCATCGACGGCTTGCTCGCCCCGCTGCTCATCGGCCAAGACCCCATGGACCGCGCCGGTCTGTGGGAGCGCATGTTCCACGCGCTCTACAACGGCAACAACGCCGTCGGCCTAGCCGGCAGCGCCCTTTCCGCGCTCGACATCGCCCTCTGGGATCTCGCGGGCAAAGCCACCGGCCTCCCGGTCTACGCCCTCCTCGGCGGCAAGGTTCGCGATAAAGTCGCCGTCTATGCCACCGGCCTCTACTATACCGAAGGCGAGTTCCCCGACCGCTTGCTCGACGAGGCACGGGGCTATGTGGCCGCAGGCTTCAAAGGGATGAAGACCAAAGTCGGAGGGCTGTCCATCGCCGAGGATGTCGCACGCATCCGCGCCCTGCGCGATGCCATCGGCCCAGACATTCACCTCATGGTCGATGCCAACGAAGCCTACAACGCCACCACGGCAATTCGCATTGGCCAGAAGCTAGCCGACTTGGATCTGGTGTGGTTTGAAGAGCCGGTCAATGCCCAAGACTTAGACGCCTATTTGGAAGTCAAAGCCGCGCTGCCCATGGCCATTGCCGGCGGCGAAAACCTGCGCACCCGCTACGAATTCAAGCCCTACCTGACGCGCCGCGCCTACGACATTGTCCAACCCGACATCATGCACTGCGGCGGCATCACTGAGATGCACCGCATCTGCGCCATGGCCAACGCCTGCGGCATTCAGGTCAACCCCCACGTCTGGGGATCGCCCGTTATGATCGCCGCCACGTTGCATCTTGCCGCCACCTTGCCGCCCTGCCCGCCAGCGCGCAACGTCCAGCCTTATATGCAGGAGCCGGTAATGGAGTTCGACCGCACGCCGAGCGCCATCCGCCAAGAGCTATGCGCGGTGCCGTTTGACCAAGAGGACAGCTTTGTGCGCGTGCCAACCGGGCCGGGGTTGGGAATTGAGGTGGATGAAGAGGTGGTCGAGAGACTGAGGGCGTCTTAGCGACTGTGAGCAACCGAAACCCACCGTCGGCGGTACCATATTGGTCGTCGGGTCGATGTGCAGTACCCTGGGCAAGAGCGCGTCTTAATGGTGAGGAACACCAATGAACTTTCGCATCGAAGAACAAAGCATCGACGTCCTGTCCGAATACGGCCAAGTGCCCATCGCCCTTGAAGTAAAAAGCCACTTTCGCGTCGAACTCGTCGATAATGGTTTGGGAGGAATTCGGCTGGTCGAAGAACCCGTCGATCCGTCCTACAGCAAAGACTACGACCACTCCGGCGGCCCCGAGCGCTGGACCCGGAGAACGTGGGACCTCTCGCGGTGGATTGTCCTCGCCGCATACAGGGAACAAGAGCGCATCGGCGGAGCTATTGTCGCCTTTCACGGCGAGGGCTTAGACTACTGCGAAGGGCGCGAAGACCTCGCCGGCCTCTGGGACATTCGCGTGCGGCCCGAGTATCAAGGACGAGGTGTGGGCAGGGCGCTCTTTCAACGCGCCGAGATCTGCGCCAAGCAGCGGGGCTGCGCCCAACTCAAGATCGAGACCCAAAACATCAACGTACCCGCTTGCCGCTTCTACGCCCGCATGGGTGCCAAACTCGGTCACGTCCATCTCTACGCCTACCGTACCGAGGGCCTAGACGAGGTGCAACTGACTTGGTACAAGGATCTACAGCCGCCGCAGACGCTAGCAGTCAAAAACAACATTTGAGTACAATTCAGGTTTTATACCGAGGATAACCAGATATGACAGACCTTTTCGAGAGAGTGCGCGAAGACTTCCCGCGCGTGCGGACCATGGCGTACTTCGACAACGCCTCGTCGCATCCGATCAGCGTACACTCGGCCGCGGCCCTGCACCGGTACGTCGATTGGGTCGCCAACGAGGTGGGGGAGCCGTGGTGGCCGGCCTGGGCACCGCCGCGCGACCAAGCCAAGGCCCTATTTGCCCAGCTCATCAACGCCGACCCCGGCGAAATCGCCTTTGCGCGCAGCACGGTAGAATCAGAGAGCAATATCCTCAACGGCTTGCAGGATCACTTGGCGGGCGGCAATGTGGTGATGTCGGACTTGAACTTCAGCCCCTGCATATCCAACTACAAGTTTCGCGAGCAGCAAGGTCTCGACGTGCGGATCGTCAAAAATCGCAACTGGCAAATCGACATGGCCGCCATGGCAGACGCGGTTGACGGCAACACCCGGCTGATTTCGGTGGCATTGGTGTCAAACGTCAATGGGTATGTCGCAGATGTTGCGGCGCTGAGCAAGCTGGCTCACGACAACGGCGCGTATCTGTATGTCGATATCATGCAGGCCGCGGGCGGCGTTCCGATCGACGTCAAGGCGATGGGCATTGACTTTGCGGCTTGTTCGACATTCAAGTGGCTGATGGGCGTCAAGGGGTTCGGGTTTCTGTACGTTCGCTCTGATCTGCAGCTCGACGTGCTCAAACCGTCTCAACCCACGGGTGGTGTGAGACTAAACTATCCCCCTTGGGTGGAAGAGCCCGATTCGGCCATTGAGGAGATTTCGTTTTTATCCCCAACCGGAGTCGGTGCCTACGAGGTCAGTTACCCCTCGTACGAAGGAGTCGTGTGCGCCCAGGAGAGCTTGCAGTACATCCTGCGCCTCGGCGTCGATAGCATCCGCGACCACGCGAGAGACCTGACCGATCGCCTACAGGAGGAGCTGCCAAAGCGAGGGTATAAATCGATCACGCCGCAGGGGAACGAAAGCCCCATACTCTCCTTCATAGCCCCACATCCCGAAGCTGTTCTAACCCGTTGCAGAAGTGCCAATGTTCACGTGGCGATGCGCTTCGGCAACAAGATGCGCCTCTCCCCCTCGGTGTACAACAACCACGAGGATATTGATTGCCTCTTCGAAGCCCTGCCTTAGCAGTAGTTACCTCACACCGAATCGGCCACCTCGGCGAGTCCGGCGTACCCGTTGCTCGGCTTGGGTCTGCGGGAATGGTGTGAGGGCAAGAGCAGGGCTGCCTGCTGGGGAGCGGTGAGCTCGTCCCAGTAGGACGGACGCCGGCCGCGCACTCCGCCTCCGCCCCATGCCATGTGACCGGTGTTGTACTTATAGAGGATGGCCCGGCGCTGGTGGTCGGCATTCCACGGGAGAGTGCCGTGGGTACACGCCTCGCTGAAGATGATGGCGTCGCCCGCTTTGGCGTTTATCTCGGTCACGTATTCCTGGTACTGTTCCCATCTGAGCATCTTGGCCGGACAGGTCACGTTGGCCTTGTGGCTGCCGGCAATGACGCTGATGCCGCCGTCGCCTGGCCCTTCGTCGGCGAGCAGGTATTCGATGACGCAGAGGCCGGTGAAGATCTTACCCTCGCGGTAGAAATAGGGTGCGTTGTCAAAGTTGCCGTGCAGCATGCCGCCGGAACATCCCTTGTCCATTGCGATCAGACCCGGACCGTGGTCGAGCCGCCAGCCTTCCCCGAGGATCGTGTTGAGGTGCGGGATGGTTTTGGGATGCGCCAGCATTTCTCTGAAAGGCTCGCAGAACGGCCGCGGCAATTCCAACAGGCCCTCGCTGTTGCCGAGACGCGTCGAGGTGTTTTCACCCCGCAAAGCAACGGAATCGCCAAAATACTCCGGGCTTGGTGTGAGCTCCATTGAGTCGATGGCGTCGTTAGCCAGCTTCAGGTGTTCCTCGCTCAGCACGTCCCGCACGATCAAAAATCCGAGCAGGTCGAAGAGGTACTTCTCGTCGGCGGACATTTCCACCGTTTCTGCGGTGATTGAGCGCGAGGTGTTGGCGTGTTCGATCATGGCTGTTCTCCGTAGGATGGAGGGTTGAAAGATTGGTTACAGGAGCCTTTATCGACAAAATGCCCCGAGCGGGTACGGTGTGCAAGGCCAATTTCCATCGCTGGTTCGCTCACTGATCCGCCGGTTTGCAGCAGTCTTTGGCGCTTCTGCACCCGGTTAACGACGCTAGGTTTCGTACATCACCGGGCAAATCTGGGGATCGTCCAAATGCGCGGTGTAGTAGCCGTGGTCGCCGGGCACTGGCACGGCTCGTTCGTCGCGCAAATGCACGGCCAAGCTCCAGCGTGCCGCATCCGAGACATTGGCGTTGGAGCCGTGGTAGGTCAGGCAGTGGTGGACGCTAAGCCCGCCTAAGGGCATCAGCGCCGACACTTCCTCCCAAGTCTCGCCCGCTGGCACCGCGATGTCCTCGCGCAGCTTGTGCTGGTCCTTGTCGAAGAAATTCCCCTGGTCTAAAAAGCCCCAACGGTGCGACCCGCGCACAAAGCGCATCGGTCCCAACTCCTCTTCCACATCGCACAGCGCGATCCACGCCGTAAAAAGCCCTTCGTCCTGCTGCCACATGCGCCAGTACTGCCGGTCCTGGTGCCAGCCGACGTGCCCTGCGGTCGCGGACCCCGACGGCTTGATCAGCAACTGGCTCGCCCACACTTGCACTCGCTGTGCGCCCGTTATCTCGGCGACCTTGCGTCCCACTTGTGGACAAGTCACCAATCCATAGAGTCCGGTATCCGACCGATGCGGATTGTTGATCTTGCACAACACGGCTGGATCGTACCCGGGATGCTCAGTCGGCGGCAGTTCCATATCAAACTTCCCATCGCGCACGGCTACCATTCCCTGCAATGCCTTTGCCAACACATCGTCCGGCGCGATCTGCTCATCCGCGATGCAATACCCATCTCGCTCGTACTGAGTTTGTCCCATCAGAAGTTCTCCAACGTTAAATTGCATAAAATCGCCGCCATCGGAGTCTCGCGCGTCGAATACCAGACCATTGAGTTAGCAACTTGGCGCGAGGCAAAGCGGTGTTTATGTTGAGCAGGGCTTAACTCAACTCAAACAGAAGACGGACCATGGCCAATATCACCCGCATCCTTTTCATAGGCAACAGCTTCACTGCGCGCAACGATCTGCCCGGCCTTCTCGCCCAACTCGTCCACGCCGGCGGCAAGGGCGAGTTGGAATGCGAACTCATCAGCGCTGGCGGGGCCTCGCTCAGGATGCACTTGAACAAAGGCGAGGCACACGAGCGCTTGCAGGCGTCCCGCTGGGATTACGTCGTGTTACAGGAGCAAAGCACCCTGCCGGTCAAAAATCCCAAGCGCACCGGAGAAAACATCCGCGAATTCGACGCCGTAATTAAAGCGGCAAAGGCGCAGACGGTACTCTACATGACTTGGGCGCGGCAAAACGCTCCCGAGACCCAAGCTGCCTTGAGCGAGACCTACATTGAAGTGGGGCGCGAGATCGGCGCGACCGTCGTGCCCGTGGGCCTAGCGTGGCAGCACTGTCTAGCGGCGCATTCCGATATCGTCCTCCACGACAAGGACCAAAGCCATCCCAACTTCGCCGGGTCCTACCTAGCGGCTTGCGCGTTTTACGCGACGCTCTTTATCGGTCGGTCCAAGTCCATTCCCAACATCGACATTGACCTAGACGCCGAAACGATCAACGCCCTCCACCAAGCGGCGCTGGCAACGGCGCGTGCCTAGCGCGTCTCCGCGTAGAGGAGTCCTTCCTATGATTGCATTTGCAAGTGAGTACTACCTGTGGCTCAAAGCCATTCACGTCATCTTTGTCATCGCTTGGATGGTCGGCATGTTTTATCTGCCGCGTCTCTATGTCTATCACTGCCAAGTTACCCTTGGCTCCGAAGCCGACGAGACCTTCAAGGTCATGGAGCGCAAGTTGCTGCGGATCATTATGAATCCGGCGATGATCGTTTCTTTTGTGACCGGCATCCTGCTCATCCTCGCCACGGGTGCCGGCGCGCCCGGTACCGGCTACTGGATACACATCAAATTGGTGCTAGTGCTCGCGATGGCGGCCCTCCACGGTATGCTCTCTTCCTACCGCAAAGCGTTTGAACGCGGCGAAAACCAAAAGAGCGAACGGTTCTTCCGCTGCCTCAACGAAGTGCCCACCGTGCTGGTGATCGTCATCGTGCTGTTGGTGGTAGTCAAGTTCGTCTGAGCTTGATTCAGGGCCGCAATTTCCTTATACCATCGCGGTGAATTCCCGCGACCATTTATCAAGGAGAAACTCATGAAATCGCTCACCTCGGCGATCCTCGTGCTCGCCTTGTCCCTGCCGTGCTTTTCCCAGACCCGCGAACAAGGGGCTTGGTGGCCCTCGCAATGGGGGGCCGACGACCAAGCCGGCGCATCCAACCGCATCACCGCCGAAACCATCCTCAAGGCCGTCCAGCTAGTCAAGACCGGCAAGATGTACGAGCTGGGTCAGATATACGAGCGCGGCATGCCGCTGTTTGGCGAGCGCACGTATGCGATGATCATTCCCGGCGCGCCCACTGGCGGCCCCTTCGGCGAGAACAACATGCTCATGTACTTCGACGAGTTCCTCTGCGCCGAGATCGGCCAA